>NZ_JBFAWL010000015.1:0-157661 GCF_040680275.1 Streptomyces sp. NPDC052079 | reverse complement strand
ACGACACTCGGGCCCCTGGCCTGCCCCGCCTCAGCCCACGGCACGAAAACGGTCCACCGACTCCGTCGGCGGACCGTCACGCAAGATCGAGGCTAGGAGAGAAGGGGACCAGGCCGCTCTACTGGAATGAGTCACGGGCCGAGTGGTTGCGGTGGTATCGCTACCTGTTCCTGTCGCGTTCGAAACCGAGCACCCATTTGAGCGCACTTGGCCGCCTGAGTGACGAGGAGCTCCGGCTGAATGCGCCGGAGGTGCTCGTGGCCCTCGTGGAGCACATCCGGAAGAAGGTGTCATTGTGAGCGCTTCCAACCGCCTTGTCCCGACGAGAACGCCGACGCTGCGCCCAATGACCCTGGTGCCGGTGGAGGATTGGCGCCCAGCCGGTATCGAGGATCTGGAGCCGGCCGCGTGGCAGGCCCTGCGGGACACCGGGAATGTGGCGGTCGTGGCCGGGCCGGGCGCGGGCAAGACGGAGTTCCTTGCTCAGCGCGCCGCCTATCTCCTGCAGACCGGTCTGTGCCCGTGGCCGCAGCACATTCTGGCGATCTCCTTCAAGCGGGACTCTGCCGCCAACCTCGGGCGCCGCGTCGCCACCCGCGTCCCGGCACACGCCAGCCGCTTCGCGTCGATGACCTTCGACGCATTCACCAAGGGGCTGGTGGATCGGTTCGCGCCGGCTCTTCCGCCAGACTGGCGGATGAGCCACGGGTACGACATCCGCATGGCGCCCGACTCCGAGGTGAGGGCCTTCCTCAACACCGTCGCCTTCTCGGCGCCACAGGCGCTGGCCAGGCAGGTCGGGTTCCAGCCGGGACGCTTCGTCTCCGACATCGTCGGGGGATGGAGCCTGCCCGAGAGTGTGCCGGCGGACGATGCCGTCGACGCCGTCTCCTACGCCGCACGCGAGTGGTGGCGCGCCCGCTACTTGCGGCCGGGGAAGGCGGAAGTCGACTTCGTCATGCTCAACCGGCTCGCCGAGCTGTTGGTTCGTGCGGTGCCGAGGCTCCGCCGTGCCCTACGGATGACCTATCCCATAGTGTTCGTCGACGAATTCCAGGACACGACCAGCGCGCAGTTCTCCTTCCTCGCATCAGTGTTCGGCGAGGAGGCCGCGGTGACCACGGTCGGGGACAGCAAACAGCGGATCATGGGCTGGGCCGGCGCTGTGCCCGAGGCCGTCCAGCGCTTCACCAGCACGTTCCAAGCCACCACCTACTGGCTGGCGTGGAACTTCCGCTCCAGCGACGCCCTAGTCGAACTCCAGCACGTGATCGCCCGCAAACTCGATCCGACCACAGTGCGGGCCACCTCGAAGGCGACTACCGAGGACGGGCACGAGCCAGCCGTGCTATGGACGTTCTCCGGCGGAGGTAGCGAGGCGAGGTTCATCGCCGACTGGATCGCCCGGGACATCGCCGTCTCGGACCGTACGCCGGCGGACTTCGCGCTCATCGCACGGCAGAAAGTCAAAGACTTCGAGCCGCTGTTTCGGGCTCGCCTCGCCGCGCACGGCATCCGAGTCCGCAACGATGACGCGCGGGTCGGCAAGATGACCCTCCAGGATCTATTGAAGAGCGATACGACTCGCCTGTTCGTGGGGCTACTCCGGCTGGCGCACCAGTCTCGTGGACTCGCCACAGTGTGGCAGGAGGTATCTGCGACTCTGGAGCGTGTACACGGCGCAACCGATGACGAGACGGCCCAGCAGCGTGTCGGCGAGGACTTGAGCGACCTGACCACCCGGCTCCGTGCCTGGCTTCAGGCGCACCTTCCGTCGACCACGTCCGCGGCCGACGCCGTCCGAACGGTGCTCGATCTCGTGGACAGCGCGGCTCTGCGCCGCTACATGAAGGCCACTGCACCCGGTGAGGAGTTCGATCTCGTCACTGGCGCATTCGAGGCGCGCCTTGAGACGGTGCTTGACGGGGCAGACGACTGGGGTGTGGTGCTCGACGAGTTCGAGTCCGCCGATGCCGTCGTCTTGCTCACCACCCACCGCAGCAAGGGCCTCGAATACCACACCGTGTTCTTCCTTGGTATTCACGGCAGGCAGTGGTGGGCGCTCGGAAGTGACCCGCGTGAAGGGACATCGACCTTCTTCGTGGGTCTGTCCAGGGCAGCTCAACGGCTGGTATTCACCACGGACCGGTCCGAGCGCACCGGCCCCATCGCGGCCTTCTTCGCAATGCTCACCGAGGCGGGAGTGCCCGAAGTCGATCAAGGATAGGGACAGGCCCGTGAGACTGCCCCATCCGACACAGTGTGAGACGCCTTGAGAAGCCGCAGGTCCCAGCCTCGCTGTAGGACGCGAGCTACGAGGTCCCGCACTGTGGGATCTAAGATTCCGTGACCGAATCTCACGGCTGACGGCCACTTGCCGGCCGATCGGCCACGAAGCTGAGGCTGGACGGTCAGTCCATGACTCGTTGAAACAGGTCGAGCATGGGTCGGACCGCCCACAGGTAGTTCGTCTGGCATATGCGAACAAGCCGCGAGGGCCGCGGTTGTCGTGCCGACACCTGCGTGGTCATTTGCTGGCTGCGGAGTTAATGGCGCTACGGATGGCGATGTCCACGCCGCGCTCGCCAGTCAGCTCGTAGTAGTAACGTGCGCTGCCAGGGTGTTCCCGCAGCACACTGGCGAGAATCTGAGCGGCCTGGCCGTGCAAATGGCGCAGCCAGTCTCGGGTTGCGATCTGCTGGTCGAACTCATTCGATGCAGCGTCCCAGGTGCACATACCGCGGGCCGCCTCCTCCAGCACGTCCCACTCCTCCTCCTGGGCGGCGTGGCGGGCGATGTCGCGCAGCCACACGATGGCTCTCTTGCATTCGTTCCAGTGGGGCCAGCCGGTGCCGTCGCCCTGGACGTGCCCGGTTATCGCGTGGATCAGGCTGAGGGCCTGTTCGGTGTTGGCGAGCAGGAGCGGCGCGGTGAGGTCGATGTCTAGTCGCGGCAGGACGTCCAGGTAAAGCTCGTAGTCGTCGCCGTGATCGGCAACGAGCGAGAGCAGCTGGCTGACGGCGCTGGTGTCCCCCTCCTCGGCTGCTGCCACGAGCTGCTGGGCCCGCGCGACGGGCAGGTTCAGGTCCTGGGACGCCTCGCGTTCGACCAGGTCGAGGAACTCGGCGATCGTCTGCGGTCGCTGCGACGGATCCCGGAAGCAGCACTGCCGCACGACGCTGCGCCACGGCCCCGGTGGCGGCAGCAGAGGAATGTTCGGCTCAGGGTCGGTGCCGGTCAGCAGCCAGCCGATGACCTTTCCCAGGCTGTAGATGTCACTCGCGGGCGTCGCGTGGTGAGGCGCGATGGACAGCTCGGGGGCGCCGAACTCGGCGGTGCCGATCTTGGTGCCAGTGCGCTTGGGGTTGGTCGTCTGCCCGCGGGGTCGGCGCACGATGCCCCAGTCGCCCAGGACCCAACGCCCGTGGAGCTGCAGGATGTTAGCGGGTTTGATGTCCCGGTGCAGGTAGTCCAGGCGGTGGGCGTCGGCCAGGGCAGCAGCGACCGCGTCCACCAAGGCCCTCAGCTCCTGGCCGTCGTCTTGCAGTTGCGGCTGGAGATGTTCGGCGGTGGCCTGGGCCAGCGGCATGACGAACCACTCGGCCCGGGGACTGAAGTCAAGGACCGGCATGACGTGACGGTTGCCGCCAAGGGCCTGTGCGACTTCGATCTCGCGCAACATCCGTGCAGTCAGGTTCTCGCGCAGTGACCTCGGCTTCTTGAACGCGACGACTGTGTTCGTCGGCTTGTGCACGGCTTGGTGCACAATGCCCATGCCACCCTCGCCGTCCGGCAGCGGGAACTTCTCCAGCGCGTAGTCCTTCTTCACGCCGCGGGCCTGCTGGCGTACCGCGGCGCACGGATCGACGGCGGGCGGCGGCGTGCGCTTTGCCTCAAGGGCGGGAGAGCCGGAGGGGAAGTGGCCGGTGATCTTCATGAGGACGGGGTGGATGGTGCCTATATCGTTCGTAGGCAGCGAACCCAGCAGGTATGCGGGCCCGCCCTCCCGGCTCTGGGCGAGGCCGAACACCTCGCCCAGCTGTACCTCGGCGACCGGGTCGTCCCTGCGAACCGCCGCGTCGAGCGTGTGCACTTCCACGCCGATGCCGGAGCCGGCCCTCCCGGCCACCAGGACGATTCCGTTGTCGCTGCGGACAATGTGCCCGGGATAAGACACCGGGGTCTGCATCCATTCCTCCCGCCCACCGACGCTCGTGCCGACGGCGAGGTCGACGACGGCACTGTGGCCGCTAGCAGCAAGGAAGAAGCGCCGCCCGTCAAGCCAGGCAGCCGACCGCACCGCCGCGTCAAAGGCGATGGGGAACCGCCGCTGATCGCCTACCTGGTCGCCGAGCTGGGTAAGCGCCAGGGTCGATCCGGTGCCGGCACCGAGCGTCGCTCCGGATCCGGACAGCACCCACATGCTCGCATCGGGGCCGAGCACCAGGCTGGAGTTCGCCTCGAACCCGCCGCCCACCGCTCGAACAACGCCGTCACGCGACATCACCACCGCCGACCCGCACAGTACGCAAACGCCTCCGCCCGGCAGCACGACGGCGGCGCCGTGCACACCGGGCAACGGCAGCCGCCACCGCACACCACCCCGCTGCAGATCCACCTCCGCAAGCCCCGACTCGGTGGTGATCAGCGCTCGCGCCGACGATTCCCAGGCAAGACCATTCGGCCGCAGCGGCCAGTCCTCCCCGGCCAGGACCACGGAGGCCGTGATGCCCGGTGCCGTTCGGGCAGACACAGTGACCGGTCCTGCCGGACGCGTCGGCAAGGCCAGGGCGGGGATCGGCTCCTCCGGTTCCTGCAGCAGGAGTTCGTGCAGCGGTGTGTGCGGTGACCGCGGCATGCGGAAAGCGGAACGGATCAGCGTCGCGAGCGGTGCGAGGCCACACAGGGCAGCCTCCAGATGGTCCTGGTCGAGCAGCACGCCGTGCCCGCTCAGGGCTGCACGCAGGCCATCGTCCACCGCACGCCCTGGAGTTCGCGCGCACACAAGGACCCACCGCACGCCCGGCCCAAGCCCGCGTTGATCACGGGCCCGTGCGGCGGCCCTGGCGGCCTTGGCCACATCGGGTCCGGATGCAGACGTTACGGTGATCGCGTAGTCGCGTCCGGCAAGTTCAAAGAACACGGTCGGCTCGTCCCGCGCCCCGTGGTCCACCGTTGCTTCCTCGTCGGTGCACCGGATTAGGGCTATGACCACGTTGACGAGGAGCCCGTGACGGTCCGGCTCCGACAGTTCGGTGCTGTGGTACTGACCGTACTCGGCCAGTAGTTCCCGTACGTCTTCCATCGCCCCGCCCCGTACATCGTGCCTACCGGGCACCGCGCCCGGAGGAGCGATTGTCGCGCACAGCCGGACACGACACGCGTTGATCACGGAGTTTCGCTCCGCACCTCATGGACGGACCCACCCTTCCCCGTCACGGTCCCACTCGAATACGCACTTCATGCGGGGCGGGCCACCCGGGATCTGCTCGACCAAGTCAAGAACGACGAGGCAGCCGAACAGGCCCGTAGAGATACACACCGAGGAGCTGTCCCCCCTCCGGAGAGGGAACGGTCCACATCCGCCCCGGCCCCGGCGAGCGGGGCGTCCGGACGTTGCACATCGAGTGTCGTCCGCACGACGCGGAGCAACTGGTGATGACGGTCAATGCCCTGCGGACGGCACCGTGATCATCAATGGAGTGCAGTTCATCCCCCGTGACGAGCCAACAGCAAAGACACCCTGAAGCGTCATTAGCAGCCCTCATTGCCCGGTATCCACCTGCACGGCGGGGAGAGCCAAGATCGATTGTCTCGCGGTCGGAAGCTCCATGAGTGTTGTTCGCGTGTTGGCGAAGGCCGTTGGCATCGTGGCGCCAGCAGCCCGAGGACCTCGGCAGTGTTTGCCCGACTACGGGGGAACCTGGGTGTTTAGCCCCTGCGCGGCCGCAGCTCCACTTCTGAGTGAGTGACACGGCCGTGAGACACAACGCTCGGACCAAACCGTGAGACGACCGGAAAAGCCAAAGGTCACTGCGCCCTGCTATGACACGAAACGACGAGAACCTACAGGACGTGTGGGATCTCAGACGGCGTGGCCGAATCTCGCGACCGCTGGCCAGCCCGTGGCCGACTGGCCACGGATCTGGTGAGACTCCCCAGCCCACTCTGCTCACTCTTTAGGGTGAAAGTGAAGTAGTGCAGCCCCGCCTGGACAGCCTCTCGGCAGCCCGGCCCCTCTGCCCCCGGCACACCGCCACCCGCCTGGAGCAATGCGCACCTCGTACGAGCAGGACCACCTCTCACTCCAGGGCCGGCCCAATCAAAGGAAAGGTTGTCGAAATCCCATCCCGGTAGTCGCTCCGTCTCCTAGCCTGTTCTGCGGCGATCGCGGGCGAGGCAGCAAAGGTGTGAAGCGTGGCTGGGGGCGACTTACCGGGGACGGGGAAGGCCGACGACCTTGCCGTGGTCCTTTCGATGTCCAAGTTCCGGCTTGCACCGGCGGATGACGATGGCGAGGGCGAGGATCCGGAAGACCCGCCAGAACGATCGGCCTGGCCAGATCTCGATTTCGCCGAGGACCTCGGTGTGCTCGTTGCCCAGCGCTTGTCGGGAGTGCTGGCCGGGCCTCCGGACCACCTGCACAACCCGGATCACTCGACGGTCGCCCGTCGCATGGACCAATTACTGAGCGAGATCAGGGAGGGCGGGGACGCGATCGTCCATGTCCTCAGCCACGGCTTCATCCTGCGGAGAGCGCAGGAACTGTGCATCGTCGCCAAGGACTCACTGCCTTCGGACCACCGGGACGTCGTCCAAACAGTTTTCGGGATCACACGGTTCCTCACCGACGCGGACCGGTGCTCCGGGCGCATCCTGCTGCTGCTCGATGTCTGTCACAGCGGGGCAGGCATCGATCCGACCACGGACGTCACCTTCCCGGACCGCCGCGCGTTCGTCATCGCGGCCTGTCCGTCCGACGAGCAGGCATGGGAAGGACGCTTCTCCCAGGCGGTCAGTGATGTCCTCAGAGGCGTGGCTCAGGGCCACAGCGAGATCCACCCGAGCGAGCGCTTCGTTCGTCTCACGTGGTTCAAGGACGCGGTGCACAAACGGGTGAGGCAGCTGTGCACGGAAGCGGGCCATCCGGTGCAGGAGGTCGTCTCCAGCGACCTGTACGGGCTCGTGACCCAGTTCCTGCCCAACCCGTGGTTCCGCGAGGACCCCGCAGAGGTCCTGGGGCTGAATAACTACCGGGCCCTGCAGGAGTTCATCGTCGGCAGTGTGCATCCCTCGCTCGATGTGGATCACTACATGTCACGCGCGTCCGGGCGCGATACGGCGCAGCAGGCTCAGCCGACCTGCCACTTCTCCGGTCGGGAGGCGGAGTTGGAATGGATCCGCGCCTGGCTAGAGAACGGCGCGGAGGAAGGTGCGACGCTATGCGTCGTCACCGGGAGCCCTGGTGTCGGCAAGTCCGCGCTGCTGGGCGTCGTGGTCTGCTGTACCCACCCGCAACTGGCCAAGGGACTCAGGCCGGTCATGCAGAGCATCCCGAAGAAGCTCCGTCCCGATCCCCGCTCCCGAGTGGCCGCGGTGCACGCACGGGGCATGGTCCTGAGTCAGGTTGTCGACGCGGTCGCCGCCCAGCTCGACCTTCCGCTGCCGCCGGAAGGTTGGACCGCTCAGAAACTGGTGGACGCGGTAGCCGGGCTGGCGGAGGAACCTCTGATCGTGGTGGATGCCCTGGACGAAGCCACCGAGAGCGTCCAGATCAGTGTGGAGCTGCTGCTGCCGCTGGCGAACCGGGAGGACCGGGGAGGCGGCCGACGGCGGGCATGCCAGCTCTTGGTGGGTGTGCGCCCCTATTGGGACAAGCTTCCCCAGTTGGCTGAGGCTGCTGGCGACGCCCGCCAGTCGCTGGTCGATCTGGACGCCGTCGACCGGGCCGGGCTCAAGGACGCCCTGACCCACTACATCGACGAGATGCTCAGTGATACGGACACCTACTTCACCCGCGGTAAGGAGCGGGGCATGGTCGCGAAGGGCGCGGCCGAGCGCATCGAGAGCCACGCCGAAGGGGGAGAGTTCCTCATGGCCCAGCTGTCTGCCCGGTTCCTCGAGGCTGCGGCCCCGATGACCGAAGAGAAGCTCGAGCGCGCGCTCAGCGGTCTACCCCTGACCTTCGCCGCCCTGTTGGAGACACAGCTGAGCGAAGAACATACCCATCCGTGGGCACGCCCGGTCCTCGCGGCCCTGGCCTTCAGTGCGGGCAGTGGAATGCCCGCCGATGCGATCGCCGATGTAGCGCCCGAGTTCCACCCCCGGAAGGCACGGCCGACCCGTGCCGACGTGCGTTCAGCGCTGGACCACGTGGCGTTCTACCTCCGGCACGACGTCGACCCAACGTACGGGACGACGCTCTACCGGCTCTTCCACCAGGAGCTGGTAGACCATCTGCATCGGCACCCGCGCGCCGGGTCCGGCCCGTCGGCCGAGTCACTAGCCAACGGGCCTGAAGGAGGATCGGGCGCAGGCCCGGTGACGGCGTCATGAGCCGGGACGAGGAGGCAGTCTTCCGACGCCTGCTGTCCAGCCTGCCGCGCTCGGGCGCCGGCCGGCGTTGGGACCTCGCCGATCCCTACCTACGACGGCATGCCGCCGAGCACGCGGCCCGGGTGGGTAGCGACCTGCTCGGCGAACTCCTTTCCGACGGCGAGTACCTCGTGAACGCGGACCCGAGGTCCGTCACATCGGCACTCTCCCCCTTCCGGGACGTTTACGGGGGCTTCATCCAGCAGCTGCTCGACGTGTACTGCGCCTCCGTCAGCTGGCATCAACGGGTGGATGCACGAGCGCGACGTCAGATCCTTGCCCTCGACGCCCTGCGCCTCGGCCACGGGGACCTGGCAGCGAGCATGGAACGTCTGCCGGGCGGCCGCGTGCTTCCGTGGCATTGCATGTGGTCGAGCGCCACCAACGTCTCCCCGTCGGCAGGCGCCACCCTGACCGGTCACGCCGAGGCCATCACCGCACTGACCGTGACCGAGGCCGTCGGCGATCTGGTGGCGGCAACGGGCAGCAAAGACCGTACGGCTCGGATCTGGGATCTCACCACCGGCCGGACCCGGCACGTACTGCTTCACGGCTCGCCGGTCACCAGCCTCGCCTCCACCCTTCTCGACGGCCGACCGATCCTAGTGACCGGCAGCGACCGGATCACCCGGTGGGATCTGTCAACCGGCCATCCGCTGGGCTCGGTGTCCGTGGGATCTCCCGTCAGGCAGCTCGCCCTCGATGACTCCGGTCTGATCGCCATGGCCACCGAGACCTTCCCATACGTGGCCGACCTGCGTGCAGAATCGGAACCTCCCCGACCGGTGCGGGCCGCAGGACAGCGGGTGCGGTTCGTGGCCGTCTGCCGCGAAGGGAGCAGCCGCTTCGCGCTGGCCGTCACCGAAGGCAGCTACGTCAGTGCCTTCGCCCTGCCCGGCGGCGAGCTCCGGTACCGGAACGTGCTGCGCCGCAGCGGCGACACGGCGGACCGGATCACCGCCCTCGCCACCCAGGACATCAACGGCCAGTGCGTGGCGATCATCGGTCATGAGAGCGGAGCCTGTACGGCCTTCCACGCACACAGCGGCCTGCTCGTCCATTCCCTGCTGCACCCGGCCGTCACCGAGGGCCGGCGGCCCCGAGGGGCGCGCAACGAGGTCGACTCCATCGAAATCCACCCATCGACGCATGGCTGGCGGGCTGTCGCGGGCCACCGCGACGGCATGCTGCGCACCTGGGACCTCGGCTCCGGCGGGCTGCTCCGCGAGGAGCGCGCACACGCCGGCTCCGTCACGGATCTCGTGACCACGACTGTGAACGGCCACCGCGTGTTGCTAACCGCCTCGGAGGACGACACGGTCCGTTCCTGGGATGCGGAGACGGGCGAACTGCGGGACGTCCTCGCCGGTCACACCAGTGGGGTCACCCGCGTCGCGCCTGCCCTATCCGGTACCCGTCCGGTAGCCGTGACCGTATCGAAGGACCGGACCGTGCGTACCTGGGACCTGCGCAACCGCCGGCCGGCCCGGCTCCCCGGCGAACATCCGAACTGGGTCCGCACCCTCGGCCTCCACCACATCGATGGCCGGCTGTACGCCGTCACCTCCTGCCGCGACGCCTCCATCCGGGTGCTCGATGCGGACACTGGTGAAAACGTACGGGAGTTCACGGATCCCGACGGGCAGCCCCTCCAGGCCGCCGACGTCCTCACGGACAGCCGGTTCACCTGGATCGCCGCAGGCGGCGAGCAGGGCCGGTTGCACCTGTGGGAGTACGGCACGCCGGAGCCGAGGGAGAGCACGGGCCCCGGCCCCAGCGCAGTCACCGCGCTGGCGATCCTCGCCAGAGACCGGCTCGGGTTCCAGGTGGTCGCGGGCAGGAACGACGGTGCGCTGGCCGTCTGGTACCCGGGCACCGGTGAGGAACCGCGACTGCTCGCCCCGCCCAGGCGTGGCAGAGATGCCGGAGTGTCCGCACTGGCCGTCGCCGCGACCGCACGCGGAACGGTGCTCCTTAGCGGAGGATACGACGGCACCTGCCGCACACTGCTCCTGCGCGACGGGCGCCAGTTGCATAGCCACCGCTATGGGACGCCGGTCAAGGCGGTGGCGATCGGCTCGGTCGCCGATGAGCCGGTCACCGCTGCAGGTGACGACAGCGGCCGGATCACGCTGCGACGCCTGGATAACGGCACGGTACTGCGCACTTTGCCGGGCCACACCGGCCCTGTGCGCTCACTCGCCTTCTCCCGGGTCGGTCATGTGGACGCCCTGGTCTCTGGCAGCTCCGACGGCACCGTCCGCATCTGGGAGACCTCGACCGGAACCCCGCTCCACCGCATCGACCTCCCGGACTACGTCCAGACTGTCGCCCACGCCGACGGCGTCCTCGCCATCGGCTATGGGCGGGAGGTCTCCGTGTTCGCCCCGTCAAACCAGCCGACCCCGCCGGAACACTGAGCAGAAGGAAGCCGATGACCCGCATTCTCGCCATCCACGGCGTCAATCAGTACGACCCGACGCGCACTCCCGAAGCGGCGGCCTCCCGCCTCGGTGCGGTCTGGCACCAGGCCCTCAACCGTGAGCTGCCCGTTCCCGTGGATGCAGCGGACATGCGCCTGTTGTACTACGCGGACCTGCTGCGTCCCACCGGTCCCGCCGCGCAGAGTGCCGCTGCCGACGTCGACCACCTGTCACCCCAGGCCGCTGACGCCGCGCGCCGATGGGGCGAATTGCACGGCCTCGATCTGGACCAGGCGCAGGGCCGGGTCCTGACGCCCGTCCGCTGGGTCGCGGATGCCGTAGCTCATCGCAAAGGGCTGGACAGCAAGCTCGTCCGCAGGTTCGTGGCGTCCTACTTCCCCGAGCTCGTCGGCTACCTGCACTCCCCCGCGCGGCAGGCGGTGCAACAGCGGCTGGCGGACGCCATCGCCAAGGAGTCCCCCACAATTCTGATCGCCCACTCACTAGGATCGGTCGTCGCCTACGACACGCTCTGGCGGCACGCCCACAAGGTCGATGTGCTGTTCACCATCGGGTCGCCGCTGGCTATGCCGGACATCGTCTTCCCGCACCTCCAGCACACCCCCAGATCGGGTAAGGGAGTACGGCCACAGACGGTGGGCCACTGGATCAACATCGCCGACCCTGGAGACCTGGTCGCCATCCCCCAACCCCTCACCAACCACTTCGACGACGTCGATTCGAACGTCTCGGCTGGCATCGGCGCCTTCAGCTTCCACAAGGTCGCCTCCTACCTCAAATGCTCCGCCACAGCCAAGGCACTCGCTCCGTTCCTCGGGTAACGCCTTCTCGCCGACGGGTCGCACCGGTGGCCAGCCATCGGAGCAGGCCAGCAGTCCGGGCGCCCGGATCCGTTGGGCAGGGCGCCGAGCGATGATCGGCACCCTGCCGTATCGGCGTAAGGACGTTGTCACCGGGGTTGACTACCCCACAGCCTCCGCAGGCGTCGGCTGACATAGGGTCGCTTGGCTCGAGTCCGAGGTCATCGCCGGAGTCTAGGGATGACCAGCCTCAATCCCGATAGCCTGGCATCCGAAGCGTACGGGCACGGGGGGATGATGGTTCGAGCACTTCTGCTCGGGGTTGGGACCTTTAAGAGCGTGGCCGACGGCGAGTGGAACCCCATGTCGGAGGGGTTACGTCCGCTGCCGTCGGTTGAACCGCAGGTGCGTCAACTCGCCGTGGTGCTTTCGCGCTTCGACGGACTGAACGTCGGTGAACCGGTGATCGACGGGGACCGGGTCAGCATTGAGGAGAGCTGGCAGCAACTGAGGCACGATTCGACGGGCGGGCCGCGTATCGTTCACTTTGCCGGTCACGGGGCCCTTCGTGGCCGCGTCTTGTACCTGCCCGTGCACGACAGCCGTCCGACCGACCTCCCGGAGTCAGCGCTCGATGTCGGTCGATGGCTGAACGAGGTCGAGCACGGCTCCAACCAGTCTCCCGTCTTGTTCCTGCTCGATGTTTGCGGTGCAGGGGCCGCGACGGACTACCAGCTGTTCCAGGACGTTCCCGAGGGCGATCGTAGGACCTGGGTGATTGCGGCCTGCACAGCGGACGAGAGCGCCTTTGACGCACGGTTCACCAAGGCCACGGCCCAAGCGCTGGAGCGGCTCCGCTTGGGACACTGGGACATTTCTCCGACTCTGTCCCACGTGCCGGTGGAGGCTGTCGCCGACGAGATCGCACGGGAGCTGGTCCGCCTCGGCGAGGGGTATCCGCAGACCGTGGTGCACTCGCCGCGCCGAGCCGCCTCGTTGCCGGTACCGGAGTTCTTCGCCAACCCGGCGTTTAGCACTGACGGCTGGCAGCGTCTTCGGAGCCGACTGCGATTTGCAGTCCGGGAACTAGCGGCGGAGTTCGACCCCGGTCTGGATCCAGTCCACTTCCTCACCCGGGCGTCCGGCCGCCTGGACGACGCCGCTGCGATCATGGCCTGCCTATTCACTGGGCGAACCCGTGAGCTGACCCAGATTCGCTCCTGGCTGGCGAGCGACGACACCCTGTTGCTGGTCACCGGAAGCCCTGGGGCCGGAAAGTCGGCGCTGCTAGGGGTAACGGTCTTCCTCTCGCACAACCAGCTCGCCGAGCTGAGCGCCGGGCTGGTTGGCCGCATTCCTGCTCAGTACCGCCCGGAACGTCGGTACCCGACTCTTGTCGCGGTCCATGCCCGGCACCGGAGCACGGACGACGTGATCGCTTCGATCATGGCCCAACTGACTCCCGAGGACACGGAGCCTGCCGCCGCTAGCAGTGAGCCAGCTCTTGACCAGCTCAAACACATCGCCCAGGACCTGCCAGAACCGGTAATACTCATCCTCGATGCCATTGACGAAGCCCTGGATAGCGACCGCATCGTCCGCGATCTGCTACCCCAGCTCCTGCGCACGCTCCGCTCCGACGGCCGCCCCGCCTTCCGAGCGCTTGTAGGAATGCGCCCGCCTCAGACGGACGGCCACCGGTTTGGGGAAGCGCCCGGCGCCCGCGGAACGGTGCTCAATTTGGACACCTCTTCCAATGTCAAGGACCTTGCGAACGACCTCACGACCTACATCGCCGACATCCTGTACAGCGCACCCGGCTACAGCGACCAGGCCCTCCGCGAGTCCGTAGCCCGTGCGGTCGCCACCGAGATCGCTCATAGCCGCGATCGCGGCACCTTCCTCGTCGCAGCACTCTTCGCCGACTTCCTGCTGGCCGGCGTACCCCTGAAACCTGCCGAGGCGGTCGCCCGGCTGCCGCAGAACCTACCGCAGCTGCTCGAACTGCATTTGCAGACCACGCTGGACGGCGACTCGTGGATGCGGCACGTGATGGTGGGGCTGGCACAAGCGCGGGGTCAGGGTATGCCACTGGAGCTTGTGGCAGCAGCGGCCACCGCTGCCGCCATGGCCGCAGGTCAGGAGTTCCGCCCGCTGACACCAGGTGAAGCCCGCGAGAAGCTGGCCACCGCCCGCTTCTATCTACGGACGAACATCGACTCGGACGGACGTCAGCTCTACCGGTTCTTCCACGAGACGATCACCGAACACTTCCGTGACGCCGGGGCCAAACTCGACGGGCTCGCCGACAAGCTCTTCCACGAACTACTGTCGGCCGTCCCCGGACGGTGGGCCGCTGAGGGGCCTCGGTGGGACCTCGCTGCACCCTATCTGCTACGACACCTTATGGATCATGCCGTCGCTGTGCCGGACGGATCCGCAGTCGACCAGTTGTTCCTACACCCGGAGTACCTAGTCCGCGCCGACCGCAACAGCATCTGGGAAGCCGTTCACAGGACGAAAACCCCCACGGCGCGCCGAGCCGGAGCCGCGTACCAGAAAGCATTCGGTCGTGGCAGCCTCTTCGGGCAGGACGGATTGCTGGAGACACGGCGTGCGAGGCTTCAGCACAGCCTTGTGGCCTACCGGGCGACCGGACTGGCGCGCCATCTCCAAGACGAACAAGCGGTGCTCTGCACGCGCTGGAGTACGGGCTTGCCTGAGGAGTCCCTGCTGCACGTCATCACCAAGGACGAGTTGGGCACCACAGTGTCAGCCCTGGCCCTAGGAGCTGTCCATCGACGGCTCCTCGCCGCGTTCGGCGGCACCGACGGCTCCCTTCAAGTGTGGGACATCACACCGAGCCGAACCGGCGCCGTCCTCCGGTATTCCGCAACACTCCAAACAGACAGACATGCCATCACTCACATGGTGATCGTGGATCTGGAGGAGCGGGTGGTCATTGCCCTGGTGACTGACCAGAACGTTCTGCGACTCCACGATCTGGCCACAGGTACGAACGTTGCCGACGCGCACCTCGACGGCGCTGAGGTCTCGGCCCTGGCAGTCGCTGACACTGGGGATGAAACCGTCCTAGTAGTTGGTCGGGTCAATGGTGACGTCAGCCGGATCGGCTTGCTGAATGAGTCGTTCGGCAAGACCCTCGGCACCGTCAACGCCGGGAACACCACCATCTCCTCGCTACTCGCAGTGGAGTCCGCGGACGGTTCCCTCGCAATCCACTATGTTTGCGCCGAACCTCAAGATGACGGACCGAGGGTTCTGCGCAAACTGGACGGTCGGCCCGTCTGCCTCACATCGGCCGGCGGGCTCCAAGCAGTGCGGATCCAGCGCACCAACGCGCCGGCCCCGCTGTTCTCCCTCGTCGCCTACACCCCCGGCACGTACGCGGTCCGGGCGAACGGTGACACCGTCCAGGTCGTCACACGCCCAGAGGACAGAAAGCTGGCGCTAGGGGATATCCGCCGCATCAACCGCTTTCAGCTCGCGCTGACCGCCCATCGCGACGGCAACATGCGAGTGTGGGACCTCGACGTTTGCCCACGCTTCGGTCACGGCCAAAACCACTGGCATCCCGCCACAATGCTCGGCACCATGCGGCTCGGCGGCGCGGAGCTCGCCCTCAGCGCCGAACTCGTGTCTGGCACGATCAAGGCTTGGGACCTAAATACCGGCATCGAGGATCGCGAATTGACCGACCTGGGCAGGCTCAGCCATGCCACCACCGTGACGGCCAGCGACGCGTCCTACATCGTCACGGTGACCACGGAGAATGAGCTCGACACCTGGAACGTCCGTGAGGATGCCCTGGAATCGACGGTCCGCCTCCCCGCCCCGGCCACCGCATTGGCCGCTGTGCCGCACGGCGATTCGGTGTGGGCCGTGGTCGGCGGTGCCGACGGCGGTATCCATGTCTGGGACACGATCAAGGAGTCGCCTTCCCATCTCCTCGCCAGCGTGGAGGGGCCGGTCACAGAGCTGGTCGCAGGCGCCGTTGGCGGCGAGTCGCTCCTGATCAGCGTCCACAACGAACACAGGGTTTGTCTCTGGTCCCTGGCTGACAGCACCCTGCGGCAAGCGATCACGCTGAACCGGATCGGAGCGATCGCGATGCAGGGCGAGCGCCTTTTCGCTGCCGAGCAATCATCGGACGACGATCAGGTGCGGATCTGGGACCTTGTGACGGCCTCGCTCGTGGGTTCCGTCCCCGTGGCCGGGTCTCGGGCGATGGCTGTCAGCCAAGTGAACGGCAGGCCGGTACTCGTGGCCGCTGTCAGCGAGGCGGAGGTTCAGGCGTGGGATGTCGAATCCGGCGATCCATTCGGACCGCCGGCCCCAGTACCGGATCGAGTACACACGATCGCCCCCTACGAGAACGGCGTGCTGGTAGGCAGCAAGGCCGGCCATGTCACGGCCCTCGGCTGGGCCTGCTCCGCAACGGCGCCGGAGCTCCGTCCGACGCGGCCGACCGTCCACGTCACCCACGTCCTGGCTTGGTTGCCGGGCAAACTGCTATGTGGTGATGCCCGCGCAGACGGATGGGAGTTGCACACCGCCGACGAATGGGAGAGAGGACTGCCGCCTTCCTCCGGCCTGATATACAACCGCCCCATCACTGCAACGATTGCCCAACTCCACGATGCTCTCGTCGACGTACTGACGCCCGACGGATTTGAGGTCGTGCGGCTGGAAGCGCACATCTACGAGATCAGTAAGGTCGACGGTGTGACCACCGGCGGTCCGTGGCGATTCCCGGCGTACTCCGTTCATTGCCACTTGGAGGAAGGACCAGAGCAGTGACGATCGTCGCAGTGCACGGCATCGGCAACCACCTGAGCGGCCGCTCGCCGGAACAGGCGGCCACCGAACTAGCTGGGCAGTGGCGGGTCAAACTTCAGCATGGCTTCTCGGCCGCCGGGCTTGGCGCCCACCAACTCCCCGCCCTGCACGTCGCGTACTACGCTCACCACGCCCACGCCGGGGAGCGGCAAGCTGTCGTGCCGGATGTACTTGCCATCGACGAACGAGAACAGTCCGTAGTCCTCGCTTGGGCGCTGGCTCTGGGTTCACCCACCTTTCAGGAACGGCAGGGACTGATTACTGCACCGCTGCGGCAGGTCCTGTCCTGGGTTTCCCAACGCCGCAACATCCCCATCGGGACGGTCATCCGGCTCGCCGTCCAACTGGCGGGTGAGGTCCGCCGCTACCTCCACGTTCCGCAAGTACGAGCTGCCTCCCGGTCCGCCGTAGCCGAGTCGATCCGGCGGGTGCGCCCCCGCGTGGTGCTGGCGCACTCCCTCGGCTCCGTCGTCGCGTATGAGGCCCTCCATGCTCACCCGGAACTGACCGTGGACTGCTTCGTAACCCTGGGCTCTCCCCTTGGCCTACCAGGCGGGATTTTTGATCACCTGGTGCCCGCACCCATCGCGAATCGGGGTGCCCGACCTGCCGGGGTCCGCTACTGGGTGAATCTGGCCGACATAGGTGACCTTGTGGCGGTTCCCCGCCGACTCGGCGACCGATTCCCCGTTGACCAACACGCCGACACTCCGATTGGCCGTATCGACTTCCACACCCTTGGAGCGTACTTGTCCTCCCCGCTCACCGCTGCAGCGATTACTCCCTTCGTCCTCAACTCGACACTCCCGGACCAGATCGCTTGAGGTTCTCGTCGGTCTGCGTCTTCAACCATGTCGGCGTCGCGGGCAACGGCCCTGCATGCAGGAACGTGCTCACCTCGCACGACTGCATCGGATGTCAGAGGACAACTGCTGTCCTTCGGCAGCGCAGTTAGTCGTGAGTAGACCGCTGACCTGTGCGGACTGAGTTGGGTGTCGACGAGCCTGCTCGCGATGACGCCCTTCGAGATCGTGTGCATCGGTCAGTGGCGGAGCCCGGAACCCGCGGAAGGACGGTCAAGGGACAACCTCGTTGTCAGTGGCCGTACCTAGGATTTCTGTGTGACCGAGCACCCTGAATTCACACCGCAGCAGTTGAACACCGAGATCTTGAGGGCCTACGGCTGGCCGGCCTTCGGCGATATGTTCGACCTGATCGAGGAGTGGCCAGCCGGAATCCCCACCAAGATCGGCGTCTATGTCTTCCTGGCCGGTGGCGGTAAGCCCATCACCTATCCGGTCGGCGAGTCCTCGATCGTCCACTTCGGCAAGGCAGAGCAGCAGCGTGGAGTGCGGGGCCGCGTCAGCCAACATCGAGGCAGGATCAAGAACAGTCCTCACGAGCGCTGGGCTGGGCACCCGGCGCACGAGTGGCTAATGGCGCAAGACAGCTTCAGCGCGTATTCGCTGGCTCCCGACCGCGATCCGGCTCACCCACTGAGCCACAGCGCCTCATGGGTGGAGCACGAGCTGATCAAGGCTTTTCAGCGTCTATACCACACACATCCTGTGGGCGATGGAACCGCTGCGTGAAACGCACTGGGGGCGAGGCGGGCATGCCACCTGCGCGCCTGCTAGTCCTGCCAGCGGAATACAGCCGACACACCTGAAGAAGGGACCAGTGAAGGTCGGTATGTCGGTGATCAGGGGCACGCCCAAGTGCGCATGCTGCGGAGGAAGGAACGAGCGCAGATTCGTCTCCAGCGGAGAAGAAGTCGTGTGGGCGTACGTATGCGACAGCGCCAAATGCAACGAAGACCAGAAGGAGATCGCCAGGAGGGCGGCGAGGCACGGCATCACGTACGACAGGTACGCGGAGATCCACCTGAGTCAAGGCGGTCGGTGCCCGGTATGCGGACAACACCTCGGGAAGTTCGACAAGGACGTTGTGATTGACCACGATCACTCGTGCTGCCCCGGGGAAGACGTCGCGCGGTGATTGCGTGAGAGGCATCCTTCATCGACGGTGCAACTCTGTGATCGGGTACCTCGGCGATGACCCGGACAAGTTTGAACGGATAGCCGAGTACCTCCGGGGCTACGGAGGGCGAATGTGAGTAACCATCAGTGCACTTCAGTTCAACACCGTCGAAGGCGGAACGACTGGGTCCGCTGTCAATCGCCTCAATTGGATGACAGCAAAGCCACCGGGTGGCGACGGTCTTCGGCACCATCGGTGCGCTACGGCCACGCCTTCGGGGACGCCAACGAGAAGTGAACTGAATCAAGGCACTGTGTATTGAGTCGCAGCACGCTCCGTGTAGCAAAGAAGGGGGGTGCGGTCAGCTCCCGGTGGAGTCGTCTGTGTGGCTGTCCGTGCGGCTGCGGCGTGCCACGGCGAGGGCGCCTCCGCCTGCCGCGATCAGGACGGCCGCTCCGCCGATCAGCCACGGTGTGGCGTCAGCACCGGTGTGGGCGAGGGTGCCCGTCGGGGTCTTCGGTGTGGAGTCGCCGACCGGGGTGGCAGCGATGGTGGTGGATTCGGGTGCCGGTGTGTCGCTGCCCGACGCGGACGGCGTGGCCCTTCCCATACCGCTATTCGGCTTGCCTGGGCTGGCGGGGGTGTCGGTGGGCGTGTGCGTGGGCTTGCCCGAGGGTTCGGGCTTCGGGGTGGTGGTGGTCTTGGCGTTGGTGACGGTCACGGTCACCGGGGCGCCGGGACCCGCGGTGAACGTCTTGGTGGGCTTGTACAGGTCGTAGCCGGCAGGGGCTTTGATCTCCTTTACCCAGAAGTGGGTCTTCCGGCTCGACATGGGCAGCTCTCCGGAGGCCGTGCCCTTGGCTCCCGTGGTCAGGGTGAGCAGCGTCGAGGTGCCGGTGCCGATGTTCACGGTCGCGCCGGGCAGGAGCTTGCCGGTCTTGTCGTCCTTGGCCTGCAGGAGGACCTTGGCGGCCTTGAACGGGTCGGTGATCGTCAGCCGTGTGGTCGCGCCCGGGGTGACGATGACGTCCTGGTCGGCGACGACCTCGTGGAGCGGGCTGCCGGAGGCCGTCTCCTTGAGCCGGTAGACGCCGGGCGCGAGGTCGGAAAAGGTCAGCTTTCCCTGTGCGTCGGTCTTCCTGCGTCCGGCTTCTTGGCCAGCGGAGTCGAGCAGCAAGAACACGGCGCCGGGCAGGGCATCTCCGGCCGTGTCTCTGGTGGTGATCTCGACGCTGCCCGCGTCCGGGGTCGGATTCTCAGCGGGGGCGGCGGAGGTCGAGGGGCTCGGTTCGGAGGGCTCGGCGCTCGCTGCCGGCGCCCAGGTGAGGGTGCTGGCCGCGGCGATGGCGGCGGCGGATCGGACGAGACGTGCGTGCACGAGGAAGAAGACTCCTTGATCGGTCGGGGTCAGCGGGTGCGGGCCGCCCCGGCTGGGGCGACTGGAGAGGCCGGAGTGTTGCGCGATGTGCGGCCGGCCGCTCGCTTGGGCGCGGAGGCGGCCCAGGCGCCGGGAAACCAGACGGCGGTGTACTGCTCGATGACATCGCGCAGTCCGGTGGTGACGGCCCCGTCCCACGGCGGGCGGCCGGGGCGGTGGTGGGTGCCGAAGGTGCCGTACTGCTTGGTGTTCGGACGGGTGTGGGTGGCTTCGTCGCGGCGGTGGAAGGTTCCGTGGTCCAGGAAGCTGAGCGCCACCGCGTCGATCTCCCCGCGGTCCGGGTGGACGACGGCGACACGCAGCCCGCCATAGGTGTCCGCGTGGATGGTGCGGGTGAAATCGATCCGCAGCCGTAGCGGCGTGCCCGGGACGGGAGTGGCGTAGTAGGTGTTGCCCACGACGGCGTGGTCATGGAAAGGGAGGCACAGCTCGGTGAAGAACTCGGGGGCCTGCAGGGACACGAGGGTCTCCGGTTGGAGTTGGGCTGGGGTCAGCGTCGTGGGCCGGACAGGGCAGGTCGGCTCGTGGTGCTCCAGCGCGGGACGCTGGCCGCGGGCCGGGGCGCGGCGGCCCGCCGGACGTCGAGCGGGGTGGGCGCCAGCGGACTCGACGGGAGGATCGGGGACATCTGGGCGTGGCCCTTGACGTAGCTGTCGGTGTCGTCCCGCCATCGAGGCAGGGGGCTGGGTCGGCCACGGCCTCGGTCACGGCCCGCAGAAGGGCGGCGGGAGTGTCGGTGCTGGCCGTGGCGTACCAGAAGGGCCGGGCTGAGGAGGTGCCGGCCCACAGGTGCCAGCGCGCGTCGCGGGTGTCCAGTTCAATCGCTGGGTCGAGGTCGCCGGTGGTGTACTCCAGCGTGGCGAGCCCGTCGGGTGAGGTGATGGCGAAGGTGCTCAGATGCGGGCGGTTGAACTGCCAGCCTCGGTTGATGAGCGGGTCGACGGCCAGGAACGGGTCGCGGTCGGCGCTTCCGGCGAGCGGGCGGGCAAGGTAGTGGTCCGGGCCCTGCCGGTACGCCTCGGCCAGAGCGGTAGTGAAGGTGGTGACGAACTCGGTGGGCGCGGCGTCGTTGAAGCAGACGCCCCAGGCCGGTGGGCCGAAAGCGTCCTCATAGGCGTTGATGCGCCACAGTCCGTCGTCGTCGCCTTCGGGGAGGTAACCGAGACGGACCTTGCCGTCGGGGGCCGTGAGATAGGCGTTGCCGAGGTCGTCATGGTGCAGATCCCAGCCGAGGGCGCGCAGCGGGTCGAGGCCGGGATCACCGACCGCGGTGGAGCTGGCCAGATGGCGTGGGGAGACGTAGACGTCGCCGTCGATGGTGTCGTGGTCGTCGTGAGGCACTGAATCCTTGAGGAAGGCGGAAGCGGGTCAGTTCGGGGACTGCAGGGCGGCTGCAAGGTCGGCGGGCCGGCCGGTGTAGTGCAGGGCGCGCAGGCCCAGGAGGCGGGCGGCCTGGCAGTTGTCGGCCCGGTCATCCACAAAAAGGAGGCGGTCGGGGTCGGTGGCACCGGTGGCGTTCATCGCGTGCTGGTAGGCGGCCGGGTCGGGTTTGCAGACCTGGAGCCGCGCCGAGTAGAAGGCGTGGGTCATCAGACGGCGCCACGGGTGACGGTCGAGGACATCGCTGAGGTGGCGGGGCGCGTTCGACAACAGCACCAGCGGCAGCCCGGACGCGTGGGCATGGTGCAGGATCTCGACGACGCGGTCGTCGGTGGACGTCCACATGTCCGTGTCAGCGTCGTGCAGTTCACGCAGCCGGCGGGCGCCGGGGTGGTGGCCGAGAACTTGGGCCCAGTACGCGAGATCGCTGAGCTGGCCGGCGTCGTAGGCGGAGCGGGCACTCCAGAAGGCGTTCTGGAAGGCGGGGAGGTCGTCGTCGGGCCACAGGGCGGTGCGGGCCAGGCGGAGCCACTGGTCGGTAGTGGGTTGCACACCGATGACGCCGTTGTAGTCGAGGATGACGGCCTCCAGGCCCGCCTGGGCAGTGGTGGAGGTCAAGGGGTGGTGTTCTCCAGGGCGCGGTGGGCGAGGGCGGCTACGGCGGCGGCCAGAAGGGCGGGCAGCAGCAGAGCCGTGGACAGGGTGGTGGCGCTGGCCAGGGCACCGATGAGGGCCGGGCCGGCGAGGAGGCCGAGGTAGCCGGTGGCGGTGACCGTGGCCACGGCCTTGGCGCCGCCGGCACCGGCCGCGGTGATGAGCGAGGGGACGGTGGTGGACAGGCCGAGTCCGAAGACCGCCCAACCGGTCAGCGCCAGCGAGGTACTGCTCCCGATGACGCCGATGGTCAGTCCGGCCGTGGCGAGAACGGCTCCGGCCCGTACGACTGTCGGGGCGCCGAAGGCTGCGGTGAGCCGGTCTCCGGTCAGCCGGCCGACGGCCATGGCCGCGCTGTACAGCGCGAACGCGGTGGCGCTTGCGGCCGTCGGGGCGCCCAGGGTGTGCAGGTGCACGGCGGCCCAGTCGGCGGCGGCTCCCTCCCCCAGCAGGCTCGCTGCGGCCAGCGCGGCCAGAAGCCAGAGCTTTCCTGGCGACGGAAGCAGAGGCGGCTTTCCAGCGCCGACGCGCAGTGCGGGGCGGTCTGCGCTGCTCAGGCTTCGGGTGACCGGCACCGCAGCGACCGCGACGCCGGCCAGGAGGGCACCTGTTGCGGTGAAGAGAGTGCTGTGCGGGGCATGGGCAGTGATCGCGGCCAAGGCGGCGCCGGCGAGGGCTCCGAGGGAGTAGGCGGCATGAAGACCGGACATGATGGGCCGGTTGAAGGCGTTCTGGCAGCGGACGGCCGCGGTGTTGGCGGCTACATCAAGGACGCCGTGGGCGACACCGAATGCGAGAGCCGCCGCCAGCAACGCGGACAGGCTCTCGCCTTGGCCCACGAGGATGAGGCATCCGGCCAGGGCAAGGGACCCAGTGGTGAGCAGGGCCGGTAGCCGCGCCGGGCGGGCGTAGCGGCCTCCGAGCTGAAGTCCGGCAACCATGCCGACAGCGGCGGCCAGCAGGACCAGGGCCAGTCGTGCGGTGCCGAGGTGGGCAGCTTGCTGCACGGCGGGCATCCGGGCGCCCCACACCGCCATGATGGCGCCGAGGCCGAGGAAGTACCCGGTCAGCAGCGCCCGGCTGTGGCGGGCGGCTGCAGGCACCGCGCTCACGCCGCGTTGCTGCGGGTGCCGGGGGTCCGGTCGAGGACCGCGGTGACGGCACGAGCGGCCCGGTCGGCGCGTGCACGCGCCTGCTGGCCGGTGGCGGCGGTGGTGATGAGGTAGCCGAGCCGGCCCGTGTACAGGTTTCCTCCGTCGGCGGGGAGGAGGAGCTGGTCGCCGGGGCGGCACTGGAAGTTCACCCGGTCCAGCCACTGCGGGCGGGGCCCGTCGTAGGTGAGGTGGGTGAGGGTTCCGGAGGTGTCCGGGTACAGCAGCCGGATGGCAGCGGCCGAGGACCTGGTGGGCGTGAGGTCGGGGGCACGGTCGCAGGCGATGTCGGCGGCGGCCCGCGGCAGGTCGATGCCGGTGGCGAGATGCACGAGGTGGCCGATCATGTCGCCGGCCAGGCGGGCATTGACTTCGATGAGGCGGGGCCTGCCGTCGACGAGCCGCATCTCAATGTGGCTGACGCCGCCGGTGATGCCGAGGGCGTTGATCGCCGCCCGGGCGGCCGGCGCGACGGTCTTCAGGAGCGGGTCGTCGGCGTCCACGCTGTGGGCCAGCTGCTCGAAGTGCGGCGGAGGGCTGATGGTCTTGCGGTTGACCGCCACCACCGTGGTGGCGCCGCGGTAGGTGACGCACTCCACGGAGATCTCCGGCCCGTCGAGGAACTCCTCGACGAGGACGCTGGTGCTCTCGGTTCCCTGACCGGCCGTCCGTTCGGCTGCCTGGTAGGCGGCCGTGAGCTGGTCGCGGTCGTCGACGCGGAGCACGCCGATGGCACCCGCGTGTGAGGCAGGCTTCAGCACCACGGGGTAGCCGATCCGTTCGGCGGCGGCTTCGGCCTCCTGGCGGGTACGCACACTCACCGAAGCGGCCGAAGGCACGCCGTGGCGGGCGAACAGCGACCGAGCGATGGCCTTGTTGCGGCACCCCTGCATCACTTCGGGTGCGGTGGTGGACAAGTCGAACTGGCGAGCGAGGCGGGCGGTCGGGACCACGCTCCACTCATCCCAGGTCATGACACCGGCGAGGTCGTGGCGTCCGGCCAGGGATCGGCCTCCTGCCAGCAGCGCGGCAGGATCATTGAGGTCCACAACGGCGTGATCGCTGATGTGCGGCTTCTCCCACGACGGTTCGGTGCCGGTGAGCAGCACGACGTCGTAGGCGTCGGCGACCTGCTCAAGGCAATAGCCGCGGTAGTTCTCATCTCCGGGAGCAACGACAAGTACAACAGGGCGAGCGGACAAGAGGAGATTCTCCGTATCGAGGGACAGCAGGGCAGGTAAAAAAGGGGGATTCTCAGGTGGCGCGGCGGCGGCGCAGCTCGAACGCGTCGGCCTAGTGGGGGTGTTCGTCAATGAGGCGGCGGGCGTAGAGAGCGGTGAAGTTGTTGTTCAGCCCGGCGACGCCATACGGGAGTTTGCGGCGAAGGTCTTCGAAGAGGTCCTTGAGGCTGATCTGGGTGGCACCGGCGGCCAGGCGGCGGGCGGCCATGCGTTCCAGGGCGCGGTACACGTGGGGGTTGCGGGTGTCGAAGGCGTGGAACTGCTCGGTGATGGTGCGGCCGGTCGCGCGGTGCGACCCGGGGGCGGCGATGGTCAACTGGTTCTCCACGGGCTGGGGACAGCCGGGTCAGGTGCGCAGGGCGGGGTCGGTGCGCAGGCGGGTGAAGGCGCAGAACAGGCCGAGGGTTTGCAGGGCGGCGCAGGCGGTGATGACGTGGCCCAGTGCGTCGGGCGGGGTGAGCGCGGTGAGCACGCCGGCGACGGGGAAGGGCAGCAGGAGGATGAGGATGGTGGCCGCCAGGGTGCTGCCGAACGTCTCCGGGGGGATCAGGCGGGATCGCAGGGTGCGCAGAACGACCGCCAGGCCGCCATCGGCTGCCATCAGGACCGCGACCATGACCAGGTAGGACAGATAGTCGGGGGCCAGGGCGGCGGCGAGGCAGGCGAGCGAAGCGATGACGGAGCAGGCGGCTCCCACGGGCCACAGGCCCAGGCGGTCCAACGCGAACCGGCAGACGGTGACGGCCACCAGGGTGGCCGCCGCTGCTGCGGACCACACCAGGCCGACGGCCGTGGTGGACTGCCCGAAGTGCTGGACGACGATCACGGGACCGGCGGCTTGGAGAAGGCCGGTGGCCAGGTTGGACAGGGTCAGGCCGGTCACCAGCCAGCCGAGCGCAGGGAGCGCGCGGATGGTGCGCCACCCGGTGACGAGCCCGGCGCCGGGCCGCCCCTTCGGTGCGCGGGCCGGGGCAACGGGCGAGGGCGGTGTGCGCAGGGCGAGTAGCGCGGCGAGCAGCGAGAGCACGGTGACCACCGCGAGCATCGATGGTGGCCCGGCGAGCAGCAGCACGCCGGCGAGCGCCGGTCCGGCCAAGGTCGCGGTCTGGTCGATGCCGAGCAGGGCAGCCTGGACACGGTGAGCCCGAGGCCCCGCTCGTCGGCCGGCGGCGGCTCCGGCGGTCTCGACAGCGATGTAACTGAACTCGGTGAGCACGCCGGTCGCCGCCGCCAGCACCATCACCGTCGCGCTCGCCACAGCACCGGACGGGTAGAGGTACAGCAGGACCGCGCCGGCGGCGAGAACCAGCGCCCGCCCCAGTGAGGCGAGGTGGAAGACCACCGAGGCGCCGCGCCGGTCGACGATCGATCCGGCCCACCCGAACGCTGCCAGGCGCGGGATCCACTCCAGGGCGAACGCGGCCCCCGTCAGCACAGCGGAGCCAGTCGTGGCCAGGACGAGCAACGGGATACCGTAGGTGGACATTGCGAACGCCAACGCGTCCGCCGCGCGCGGCAGGTAGATGCTGCTCATCAGCCCGGCAGTGTGGCGTGCGTGCCGGGGTGTGACCGCTGCGCTCACGCGGCCCGCTCGGGCTCGGCCCTGGCCGTCTGGGGGTTGCCAACCAGCCACTGGATCAGGAGCGTGCGGACACAGGCCAGGTCCGCCTCAGCCTTCACACTGATGGGGCGCACGTCGGGCAGGGGTCCGGGGCGGTCGGCATTCCCGGGGGTGAGCGATGGTCCCAGCAGGCCGAGGACATGCTGGACACGGCTGCTGAACTCGCAGACGGCGGCGGGGACCGAGTGACGCCGCGCCCACCGGGCTAGCGCGTCATACAGGTCGGCCAGCTCCATTCCGGAATCCGTGAGTTCCAGACCGGCGCCGGGCGCGACCCGGACGAGGCCGTGGGCGCGGGCCGTGTCGGATGCACTGCGCAGTTGGTGCACGGAGAGGTCGGGCAGGGTGCCGGCGAGCCGTCGCGGCGGTATGGCGCCGTTGTCGTCGATCTCGGTGACCAGACGGATCAAGGAGCGCGAGGCCAGCAGCTCGACAGCGTGACGCGCTTCGGCAGGAGTGAAGGAAGTGCTCATCGGCGCGGGCCTCCCGCCGGGAGGGCTGCCGTCGGGCGGCCGACGGCCGCGTGCGAGAAGAGGTCGCGGTGGTGCCACGCCGGGAACGACCCAACCGCCCGAGCGGGCGGCAGCGCTGCGGGCGCCGGCCGTGACTGGCTGCTGACCCACGGCCTCGGCGCACTCTTGGCCTGCGGCTGCCCCCAGACGGGGTGGCGGGCCGCCTGGTCGAGGGGCTGCCCGGCGGACCAGGCGGACAGCGTGCCGAGCACGGGGCCCAGGGCGTCGCCGGCGGCGGACAGCCGGTACGGCTGGCCGTTCCCCTCGGTGTCGGCCAGACCGTCGGCAACGAGCTGGCGCAACGGCGGATAGATGTTGGTCCAGTCGCTGCTGGGCATCACGATCCGGGCCAGAACCCGGCCGCTGACCTCCTTACGCGACTTGAGCACCCACAGGATGGCGGCGGCGTGGCGCCGGGTGAGCAGGGTGAGACTGTCCTCGATCTGCTCGATCGCGGCCAGCGGGCGATCGGCCTTCTCCAGGTGCTCCTCGGCCCAGGTGACGATCATCGGCAGGATCGGCAACAGGGCAGTGGCTCGCTCGGTGTGGCCATAGGTCACGTGCCGTGCGGTGTGTTCGGTGCGCTCGACGAGTCCGGCGTCGCACAGCGCCGTGAGCTTGGGGTGGAGCTGTCCGTTCTGCAGCCAAGACACCTTGGCCGCCAGCTCGCTGTAGCGCAGCGGCGGGCCGGAGAGGGCCAGCAGGATCCTCACGTTCCAGCGCGGGGTGATCATGGCGAGGGCCTCGGTGACCCTGGCGATGTCGGCGTCGGCATCGGGGGGCAGAGCGGTGATGGCCAAGGGAGGAACTCCTGGGTGAAAGGTGGATCGCCTGGGGGTCAGCGGCTGTGCGCCGCGCTCTGTGCCGCAAGGGGCGCGGCCGGAGCAGGCGGCGAGGGAGTCGGAGAGGCAGACGTCGGGGCCGGAACGCGGGCCAGGCTCTGCAGGACGGCGGCGACCGACGTGGCCTGGGCCTCGCGGACGGCAACGGCTTCGGCGAGCCGGCGGGTGCCGTCGAGGAGGTGGGAGACCTCGTGCGGGCCAATCTGCCGCTCAGGGTGGATGAGCTGGGTGAGGTGGTCGCGGTGGAAGTCGATGCTGCGCTCGGCCAGGGCGAGAGCGTCGTGCATGCCGAGCAGGGCGGAAAGCATGCCGGGTGGCTGATCCTGGGCATGGGCTTCGAGGTCGGCGAGCGGTGCGCCGTACAGGTCCTCGATCCGTCCGGCTATATCGGTGGACGTGAGTTGGGGCAATCAGGGGGCCTTCACGGTCGGCGGGCCCGGGCCGCCCCGGCACGCAGGAGTGCCGGGGCGGCAGACGGGGGCAGGGTTGCGGTGGCCCTGAGCTGCGCCGTGCGGACAGTCCGGGCCTGCTGGGCAGGCGGGGGCATAGTGCGCAGCAGCTCGCCGAGGGCTGCGCGGTAGCCGTCGCGGGCCTCCAGCGCTGCTTCCAGCCACTGCGCGTCGAAGCGGAGCTTGTCCGCCGACAGTTCGTCCATGTCACGGTCGGGATCCATGTCGGCGTGGACGCGGTCGCGGACGCGGGCGACCTGCTCCTCGGTGAGCGCCAGGAACGAGCGCAGCTCCAGGGCCCGAGCGAGCGCGGGTGAAACATCGTGGCCGGCAACCGCCTCGTACAGCTCGGGCACCGGGTTCCCGAAGACCTTCTGCAGGTCGCCGTCCATGGTGCTGGCTTTGTCCCGGCTCATCGGGCGGACCTTGCCGGCCGCCACGCCGACGCCGGCGCGTGTGTCCCTGCGGGACGGTGGGGAGCGCTGGTCTGCACCGCCGGGCCGCTTCGGGGCCGCAGGCGGGCCAGGCGCTCTGCGGCGCGGTCCTTCTTGCCCGGAGCGTCCGGGTCGAGGAGCCACCGCACGACCATGGCCCGGCCGTCGCGGGCGGTGGCGGCGGCGTTCACCCGGTGGGCGAGGCCCATCGTCGGGTCGTCGACCTCGCTGGGCTGGGTCTGCAGAGCCGCGAGGAGGTCGTCCTCCGCGCGCTCCAGCACGGACTGGGCCTCGACGAGAAGGCCATGCCACTTGACGACGTCGGTGGCGTCGGGGTTCGTGGTCGGAGCGGCGGCGACCACGGCCTTCAACTGGTCCATGCCCATGCCGAAGCGGGCCTCGATCCGTTCGGTGAGCACGCCCACGACATCCGCAGACTCATCGGATATGCCGTCGGCCAAAAGGGATCTCCTGTTCTTGAAAGGCAAATGTCTGGGGAATGCGAAGGACGGCTGTACTCGGTGCCCGCGCCGCTCGGCGGGACGTGCTGGATCCGGTCAGTCAGTCCAGGCACATGCGGACGTCGCGGTAGACGTACGTGCCGGAGACCCAGCCCTTGACGCCGGTCGTCTTGTCCGTGATGTAGAGCCAGTTGCCGCTCTTCTTGGAAACGCTGAACTTGTGGCTCTTGTAGAGCACGCCGAGCACGGTGGACTTCGAGCTGGCCTTGGACCGGATGGTCACGGCTTTGGTGTGCACCGTGTATGGGAGTGGCGGCAGGTTGTGGCAGCTCACGGCAGGGGTGGCGGTTGCTGCGGTGGGTATGGTCGCGGCGCTGGCGGGGGTGGCGCACAGCGCCGGCAGCGCGAGCGCGCCGAGCATCGCCGCGGATATGGCAATTCGGGTGGAGCGCATGCGGAAGAAACCTCCGTGAAGGCACAGGGAATGCGGGGAAGGGGCCGCGGGAGTAGTTGTCCCGGCGGCTGTATAAGAGTCCGGAGAATCGCCGGTTTGGCTAACCGGCGATCGTCGGCTATGTTGCGCCGCCTGCGACTGGAATAGCGCTCAGCGAGAACGGCCGGGCGGGTGTGGGGCAGGGGCCTTCGCTACGCCTGCAGGGCGGTTGGCGGTGACTTCCGGGCGGACCGGCGGGAGCGGCCCGGCCTTGCCGGTGAGGCGGTCTTCGCACCACTGCAGGGCCTCTCCGGCCGTGTCGAAGCCGCCCTCGCGCAGGGTGTGCGTCCACGTCTCGGTATCGACCTCCTCGACCACCACGCGGAACGGGCTGGGGGCTTGCTCGTCCAGGGCCCGCAGAACCACGACGATGACCATGTCGTCCGGGTCGTCGCTGGTGTAGGAGTAGCCCATGGCGTAGCGGTCGCCGTTGCCGGCGAGGCGTCGTTCCAGTGCTCGCGTGGGCTCGTCCGCCGGAGGCGGGCCCAGTTCGGGGTCGAGGTCGATGGCATCGGGTGGGCAGCCGCGTTGGATGAGCCAGGACTGCGCCATCGCGGGCAGCGGCAGCGGGGCCTGCTCGAAGCTGAACGTCTGTTTCTCGTGTTCCCGTTGCAGATGTACGGCGAGCGTCTGGGCCATGCCGGGGTGTCCCCAGGTGGCGGTGCGGTCGAACAGCACGTAGTAGCTGTTCGGGCCGTCGTGGTGTTCGGCGAGGGGGACGAGCATGTCCTCGTGGACAGCGACCTTGCGGTAGAAGTCGAGGTACCTGTCCTCGTCGGAGTCGAGGTCGTCCAGATCGAAGTCGACGTGGGGGATGGACTTCCGGACCGACGCTGGTTCGGTGGGCGACAAGAAGAGCCTTTCGGTGGATCGGTGGAGTTCAGCGCCGCTTCGCGGGAGTGGACGGCGAGGCGCCGGGGCGAGCCGGGCTCTTCGGCGCTTGCGTCGTGGGGGTCCGGCGGGCATCGAGCAGTGCGACTCGTCCGGCGTCGTTGAGGGAGACGGGCTGGCCGGCGTGCACCGGATGGCTGGTGTCCCGGGTGATCAGACCGGCGCGTTGCAGTTTCTGCATCTGGGGGTAGGGGATGCGGGTGCCGGAGGAGGCGGTCACGAATGCCCGGCCGGTCAGGAGGTGCTCGTGGAGCTTGGCACCGCCGGCGATGGCGAGCAGTGCCGTCCGGTCATCCGTCGAAAGCGGTGGTCCGTCGGGCGTCGATGCTGCGGCGGACTCTATGGGCTCCAGGGCGGAGAGCACCTTGTGGGCGGCGGCGTCGCGCGCCTCGGTGGCTTCCTCCAGCTGGTCCACGGTGCGGTCGATGCGTACGAAGAGGGCCCCGTCGACAGGGAACTCACCGCTCGTGAGCCGGTTGAGCAGCTTGAGGTAGAAGGTGACGCCGATCTGGGCGTTGGCCAGCGTGCGATGCCGGTCGACCAGCTGGGCGTGTGGTTCGTCGAGGGCGCCGCGGTCACGGTAGGCCCACAGGGTGTCGATGTCGTGACCGGTGACCGCTTCGATGCGGTGGTCGAGCTGCGTGACCGCACGCCGGGTGGGGGGCGCGGCTTAAGGGGACATGGGCGACGCTCCGTGCGTTCAGCAGGTGGGGTGGTGCGCGGGGTTGGGTGCGGGACGGGGCAGGCCCGGCAGTGCGGCAGGCGGCGGACCGGGCCGGGGCACGGGAGTGCGGGTGGTCAGCTGCGGGGAACGTGAGCGGGCCGCGTGCGTGCGGGCGCTCAGCGGCCGGCGGGTCATCCCCAGGCGGCGGCCGACCTCGTCGTAGACGTCGTTGCCCGCACGCGGCCGGATCGCGACGACGTGGATCTCCTTGAGGTGGGCGGATTCCGCAGGTGCCGGGCGGACGCCGTAGACGACGCGCCAGTCCTTGCGGCGGTCCACGAACAGCTTCCGGAATCCCTCCAGGTCGCCGTCGAGGCGCTGTCCGAAGCGTTGCGCGTTCACGACTTCCTGCAGGTAGGCGAGGGTGAGGTCGCGGATATCGCTGGGGGCCTGGAGGAGATCGGTCAGCGCGCGAGGGTCGAAGCTCAGGGCGAAGGCGGGCTGGCCCTGTCCCGCGGTCATGACGTCGGCTCGTCCGGCTCGGCGGCTTCCGCCATGGCTGCCGTCTCCGTACGCACGGAGGGCGGTGGGCCGGGCAGGAGACGGTGAGCGGGCCGGTCGGGGGAGGTCATGCAGGCCGACAGCGGTCCGCCCGGCGCGCGGATAGCGGCGACGGCGTGGGTGAGGAAGTCGCGGTGCCACACGAATAGCCCGGAGAGCCCGGCTTCGGGGTCCTTGTGCTGCTGGTAGGCGAGCCACAGGGCGTGGAGCCAGGCCACGACGTCGTCGTGCTCCTGCCACTGCAGGCACCAGGGCGCCGCGGTGGTGACCTCCGCCCCGTAGACCGGGAGGAAGAAGTCGTCGACCCAGTCCGAGAGGGCGTCGAGTTCGTCTTCCCGTTCCTCCCCGTCGAGTTCCAGGATCGGGCGCGGCTCCGGCGGAGCGGGCGCCGAAGGCCCGCCGAGTCCTGGCATGCCGAACGCGGCGAACGGGGAGCCGCTCGGCGCCGGCGCGGAGGCGAGGTGGTCGAGCTGTTGAGCCTGTTGCGCCGACTGCTCCATGAGCCGCCGTACGCTCGCCTCGATTCCCTCCAACTGCGGATCCGGAATGCGAACCGGCTCCAACTCTCCACTGTCAGAGGGATTTGCGGATTCGGACATTGATAGTTCGGCCTCCTACGAGACACGGGATAGAGAAGGGCGAGAGCGTCCTTGCACGGACCGGACAGCGAAAGCGCACGTCCGCTCCGGCGGTGCTCCGACAGCGGCTCAGCAGGGAGCCGGTTGCGTTGGCGGCACAAGAGGACGCGGATCAGGTTGCGAGAATCACGTCGTCCTGTATGAGCGTTGCGCGGATCGTCTCGGTGAGCCGGTCGGCCGCGATCGACGCGTAGTGCTCGGTCTTCTCCACGCCGATGAAGTCCCGGCCTTCGAGCAGGGCGGCGACGCCCGTGGAGCCGGAGCCGGCGCAGAAGTCGAGGACCGTGCCGCCTTCAGGGCTGATCTTGACCAGCTCGCGCATCACCTCGACGGGCTTCTGCGTAATGTGCCGGCGCTTCGCGCCGGAGGGCTGGGAAGCCGAGTACATGCCCGGCAGGTAGACCGGGTTCCGGGAGCCGTCAATCGGCCCCTTGGACGCCCAGACGATGAACTCGCAGTTCTGGGTGAACCGGCCCTTCTGGGGCCTGGCCTGCGGCTTGTGCCAGGCCAACACACCACGCCACAGCCATCCGGCGGCCTGAATGGCGTCCGTCGTCGTGGGGAGCTGGCGCCAGTCGGTGAACAGCAGCGCGGTCCCGCCTGTCTTCGTCAGCCGGTGGGCCTCAGTCATGATCTGCGTCAGCCAGAACGAATAGGACCGCTGGTCCATGTTCTCGCCGGTGAAGTCGGCCAGGTCGTTCTTGGCATCGGCGGAGGTGTACTTCTGCTTCGCGGAGCGCGTGGTGCGCTCCTTCGCGGTCCGGCCGCCGCTGTTGTACGGCGGGTCGGTGATGACGGAGTCGACACAGCCGTCCGGGAGACCGGAGAGAACGGCCAGAGCGTCGCCCTGGTGTAGGGAAAAAGGCAAAGAGGAACCCCAATTCGGGTATGGAAACGCGGAGGGAAGCCCCGCCTCGCGCAGGAGTCCTCGCGGGCCGGAAATGGGCGTGCAGAAGCCCATGGCCACAGGCGGAGGAAGGCGAGGAGGAGTTCAAAAACTGTAGAGCCGAATCCGCCGACGACCAAGAAGTGCCGTGCTGAGGTGCCGGTTTCCGGCACCTCCCGCCGAACTTTTTGGTCAACCTCCGATCCCCGCCTACTGTTTTTGAACCGCCCGGCGCACACCGCCGCTGGCTACTCCCCTGCCACATCTCACGGAGGTACCCCCTGCCCCGGCACACCTAGCTCACGGCACGGCCACACACGGAGCGAGCGGCAACTCGCCCACACCGGCCCGCCTCCGATCGCCCTCCCCGGCCGCCGCGCCTTCCACCACGCCTCGCGCACGCGGCACGCCGGACACCGCACCCTTCAAGGAGCCGTTCATGACGTCTCGCTACCCACCCATGCCCGAAACCGCTGACCGGCAAGCGGTCCGCTCAGGTTGAAGGGGCTCGCCGCCGGCATCGGCGTCGTCTTCCTCTCCCCCATCCTGCTCGCCGGCACCGGCATGATGCTTGCCTCCTCCGCCGACGCCGTGCAGAGCAGCGGCTCCTTCAGCGGCTGCCTGACCGGCATCGACAGCGACAAGGTCGCCGAGCAGGTAACCAAGATCCTCGACGGCGCCTCCGGCAAAGACGTACATGTCGAGGGCTTGGACCTGCCCGCCGAGCAGGTCCCCAACGCCCAGACGATCGTGGCCGCCGGCCTCTCCCTCGACGTCCCCAAGAAGGGACAGATCATCGCGCTCGCCACGGCGATGCAGGAGAGCCGACTGCGCAACCTGGGCTACGGCGACCGCGACTCCCTCGGCCTCTTCCAGCAGCGTCCCTCCCAGGGCTGGGGCAGCGCCCAGCAGATCCACGATCCGGTCTACGCCTCCGAGCAGTTCTACAAGCACTTGCTCAAGGTGGACGGCTGGCAGCAGATGACCGTCACTCAGGCCGCCCAAGCCGTGCAGAAGTCCGGTCTTCCAGACGCGTACGCGCAGTGGGAAACCCTGGCCACCGCGCTGCAGAGCGCCATCGTCAAGACCTTCCCAGGGACCGGCGATGACGCAGACGACAAGGACACGAACCAGGGCGAGAAGCCGTCGACCAGCACGACCGGCTGCGCGCCGGGCCGGGACGGTTCCGGCTTCGGCCGCATCCCCGAAGGCAGCGTCCCCAAGGGCTACTCGATCCCCAAGGAGGCCGACCCGAAGGCCCGAAAGGCCATCGAGTGGGCGATGCACCAACTCGGCACGCTCTACCAGTGGGGCGGATCCTGCACGAACGCGCACGGCTCCGACCCCATGGACCGCTGCGACTGCTCCAGCCTGATGCAGCAGGCGTACGCCCATGCCGGCATCACGCTCACCCGCACCACGTACACGCAGGTCAACGAGGGCAAGGCGGTCTCGCCCGCTCACCTCAAGCCCGGCGACCTGATCTTCAGCCGCGGCACCGCCGCTCGGCCCGAGCACGTCGGCATGTACATGGGCGAGGGCCTGGTCATCGAGGCGCCGCGCACCACCAAGCCGGTCCGGATCACCCCGATCAAGGACTGGACGATCCTCGCCGCCCGCCGCGTCCTCTGACGCCGCCCCGCCCGGCATCACACCGAACGACCCGGCACCGCGGCCACTTCCGCGCTCTTCGCGCGCCTCCCCCTTCGCTTTCACCTTCCCGTTGGCCCTCGCCGGGCCCGCGTATGCAAGGAGCCCCGCCACACCTATGTCCGTCCCTCTCGCAGACCGCGTCATCCAGCTCGCCTACGACCCAGGAATCTCGCCCAAGGGCGGCGGCCTGCCCGGTTTGAGCGTGCTGAAGAACGTCGTCAACTCGATCAACATGTTCGGGATCATCGCCGTCGTCGGCGCCCTCGCCGTCTCGCTCGGTGTATGGGCCTGGGGGCACCACACCGGTGGCCACCAGGCCGAGTCCAACGGGAAGAAGGGCGCGGTCGTCGCCGCCGGCGCCGCCCTCGGTCTGGGTGCCGCGAACGGCATCGTGGCCTTCTTCTCCGGCCTGGGATCGCAGGTCCACTGATGCGGAAGCGCTTCCCCTCCTCTTCGTTGTCCTCGTACGGCTCGGGCTGGTCGACGAACCAGCGCATCGCGATCGGCGCCACCGTTGTCGCCGTCCTGCTCGCCCTCGCCGGGGCCGTTGCCCTGCTGACCGGCGGCGGCAACGGCCACCAGACTCACGATGCCGCGCCACCGGCTCCCATTGGCACCCCGTCCCACTCCGAGGCTGCTCCCAAGCCTTCCTCCGGGCCCGGGTCGGTGCCCAAGCCTCCGCAGATCGCCGAGCCAGTCGCCTACGCCAAGGCAGCGGCTCAGATGCTCTGGTCCTACGACACCCGCGACACCAGCCGCGACCAGCAGCTCGCCGGCATGCGGGCCTGGATGACCACCGAGACCAAGTACGCCGACTGGGCCTCGGTCGCCGGCCAGGTCCCCGATCCGGTGCTGTGGTCGCGGATGGCCGACCAGGATCAGCACGCCACCGCCCACGTCACCGAGGGCCACTACCCCTCCGCGTTCAAGCAGGCGCTGGCCGACGACCCGTCGGCGATCACCGAGGCGTACGTCTACGTCGTCACCGTCAACGGCAAGCAGACCCTCAGCTGGAAGAAGGGCGGCGGCGGAGCCGAGGAACGAGCCGTGACTCTCGCCGTCCAGTGCCGCCCGAACCACGACTGCACCCTGGCCGCCATCGCCCCCAGTGTCACGCAGTGACCCGCGCCTGAGAAGAGAAAGGAGGCGTAACTCCTCGTGGGTTTCTGTGACATCCCCCTGGCTGGCAAACTGTGCGCCGTCGGCGACGCGGTCGATTTCGCCTCGGACCCCGGCAAGGCCATCGGTGACTGGATGGCGAAGTCTGCCGGTGAACTGGCTGCCGCATCAGCCGATCTGGCAGCCGAGGCGGTCAACACCACCACGAAGGTGGACCTCAACGCCGGATGGTTCCGCGACAACTACGAGATGTTGCTGCCCCTGGGCCTGGTCCTACTGGTCGCCACCTTCTGCGCGCAGCTCGTCCGGGCCGCTATCCGGCGTGACGGACAAGCCCTGACGCAAGCCTTCACCGGCACCATGAGCGGTGTCCTGTTCGCCTTCTGCGCCATCGCCCTGACCACAGTCGCCATCGAAGTGGTCGACGCCATCTCCGACGGCCTGTTCAAAGCCGCGAAGCTCGACATCGCGTCCGCCGTTCGGCGCATCGTGAAGGTCAACCAGATCCCCGGTCTGGCCGGCCTCGGCTGGCTCGTCGCGGTCGTCGCCGGACTGGGCGCCGCCATCGGCGCCGTCCTGTACTGGTGCGTGATGATGGTCCGCAAGGTCGGCATCCTCGTCATGGTCACCCTCGCCGTCTTCGCTTCCGCGGGCGGCGGCTGGGAGGTCGCCCGCCGGTGGCGCAGGGGCTGGATCGAGGCCACCGCCACCCTCGTGGTCAGCAAACTGCTGATGACCGTGATCTTCGTCCTCGGCATCGCCGCCATGGGCAAGACCGAGTCCAAGGACGGCATCGCCGCACTCGCCGACGTCATGTCCGGCATTGTGATCATGATTCTTGTGCTGCTGTGCCCGTACGCGGTCTTCAAGTTCGTGCACTGGGCTGCCGACGGCACCGACGGCGAGTCCATCCACCGTGCCGGCGGCGCCGGAGCACAAATCGCAAAGGCCCACGCCGAAAACGCGGCACGCAAGACCGCTGCGGCCGCGGCCACCGCCGGAACAGGTGGCGCCGCAGCCGGAGCAGCCGCCATGGGTAGTGCCGCACCGCAAGGCCCCGACGGCGGATTCCCCGGCGACGTCGCCGCCAACCCGACCGGCGGAGGCACAGAAGGCAAGGACGGGGCGCAGGGCGGTGGTACGGGAGGCTCGCCCGGCGGCAATGCCGTCAAGTCCGGCCTGGAGAAGGCCGTCCAGCCCGCGCCGACCAGCGTGTCCGACGACACCAGCGGCCAGGTGGGAGGCACCCCAGGTTCTGGCGGATCCAGCGCGCACGCCGCGTCCCGCCAGGGCGGCGGATGGCAGACCACTCCTCCGACGACGGCACCACCTCCGCAGGGCGCACCACCGTCCTCCGGCTCACAGGACGCCGCGTCGAGCGGGTCGGCTCCGCCGCCGCCTTCGACCGGTCTCTGACCTCTGCCCGACTCCGGGGGGCGGGACGTGCACGCTACCTCCCGCCTCCGGGCTCCACCCGCGCCTCCTGGACCCGCCCATGATTGATCTTTCTGTCGCCCCGGTCACGGTGAAGTTCCCACACCGGAGCCGCCGCGGCATCCTCCTCGGCCTCTCCCTGCCCCAGCTCGTCCTCGTCTCCTGCACGCTGGCCTTGCTGCTGATGACGGTGATCTCCACCGGTCTGCTCGGCGCCCTCGCCCTGGCACCGCTGTGGGCGGCATCCGGTGCGCTGGTCGCGATCCGTCGGCACGGCCGCTCCCTGATCGACTGGGCACCGATCGTCACCCGGTACGCGCACCGCCGCCGTACCGGCCAGACCCTGTGGCTCGCCCGTCCCGTCACCCGTCCCCGGCAGGACGGCGTCCTCCATCTGCCCGGCACCGCCGCTTCCCTCAAGGTCGTCACCCCCGGCGATTCCGCCAACCAGGCTGCGGCAGTCCATGACCCGCACCAGCAGACCCTGACCGCCATCGCCCGCGTCACCAGCCGGGCCTTCGCCCTCCTCGACCCGGCCACCCAGAACCACAACGTGAACAGCTGGGGGCGCGCGCTGGCAGGTATCGCCCGCACCGGGAACGTCGCCACCGTGCAGGTTCTGGAGCGCACCGTGCCCGACAGCGGTGACACGCTCACCCGCCACTGGACCCAGAACGGGCAACCCCAGGCCCCCGTCGCCGGACAGGTCTACTCCGAACTGGTCGCCTCTGCCGGCCCGGCCGCCGCTCCGCACGAGACCTACCTCGCCATCTCCCTCGACCTCAAGGCCGCCCGCCGCCTGATCTCTCAGGCCGGCGGAGGGCTGCCCGGGGCGTTCACCGTCATGGAGCAGACCACCGCCTCCATCGCCCAGGCCGCCCGCAACGCCGGCCTGATGGTCACCGGATGGCTGAGCGCGCGGGAGATCGCCGCCGTCATCCGCACCGCCTACGACCCGAAGGTGCTCGCTGCGCTCCAGCAGTGGTCCGAGACCGGTCGTGCCGAGGCCGACCCTGCCGCCGCCGGCCCCGTTGTGCAGTTCGAGGAGTACGACCGCCTCGCCACCGACAGCGCGCGGCACGCGACGTACTGGGTGGAGAACTGGCCGAGGACCGAGATGGGGGCCGGGTTCCTGCACGGGCTGATGTTCACGGCCGGCGTGCGTCGCTGCCTCTCCCTTATCTACGTGCCGCAGGGGCTCGAGTCGGCACTGCGGGACGTCCAGCGCAAGAAGGCCGCGATCATCGCCGACGCCAACGAACGTGCCCGCCGCGGGCAGGTCGACTCCGAAGAGGATTCCGTCGAGTACGCCGACGTCAAGACCCGCGAACGCCAGCTCATCGCCGGGCACGCGGACGTGGCCCTGACCGGCCTGGTCACCGTCACCGCCGAGACCGACGCCCTCCTGGACGCCGCCTGCGCACAAATAGAGACCCACGCCGTCACTTCCGGAGTCGATCTCCGCAGACTCAACTACCAGCAGCCGGACGCCTTCGCCCTCTCCGCGCTCCCCCTCGCCCGCACCGCCCTGTGAGCCAGCCGCGCCCGTACGCGCCCTGGCCACTGCACTCACCCGCGACGGGACGCCCGTCGCCGCCCTGCCGACCGGCAGGAAGGACCACCACCTTTGACCTCTCCCCCGCGCCCCGACGACGCGCACCCCTACCTCCGCGCCGCGAGCGCCGGAATCCGCCACCACGCGCGAGCCCTGGCCCCGTCAGACGTAGACCCGCCCAGGCCCATGGACCGCCTGCACATCGACGTACTGCACGCCCACCTCGCCGCTCTGCTCCAGCTCCTGGACCGGCTCGCCGACCACACCCGGCCACCCCACCCGGCCGCCGGACGTCACTTGGCCACCGCCCACACCTGGCTCTGGCAGGCCACCACCGAAGTCCACGCCGCCTTCCACCTGCTGCCCGGCACACCCCAGGCCGACGCCGAGACAAGCACCTGCAATCCAGAACGGGTCCCCGATGGCCCGCCCGTGCTGACGATCTGCCAACGCCACCTCGCCGCCGGACACGCAATCCGCCGCAAAACCACCCCCACCGACCTCCGCCCGCACACCACAGCCTGCGCGCGATGAGCACCACCCGCAGAAACGAGGGCCCCCGATGAGCCACCGGCCCGCCCGCCGCGCCCGCCGCGCGTCCGCGTCACCTGTGTTCACCCCCCACGGCACCGACCGCGCCAGCCGCAAGGCCGCCCGCCGCCAGCTCGCTGAGGCCGCCGCCAAAGCCCGCGCGGAAGCCAGCGCCCATCAGAGCGAAAGCACCCGCCCCGAGCAGCGGATGCCCGCCCCGCTCTACCCACCGAGCGGGCGCCCCGGGCCCGCCTCCGCCCGCGCGAACCGGCTGAAACTTCCCGCCCACCGTATGACCACCGCCGTCGCGGCAGGCGCCTACCCCTTCCTCGCCGAAGGCGGGCTCGGCGCCGAGGGCATCTACATCGGCCGCGACGTTCACGCCGAAGCATCCTTCGTCTTCGACCCGTTCGCTCTGTACGGCAAGGTCGAGGGGTTCACCAACCCGAACCTGCTCCTCGCCGGCGTGATCGGCCAGGGCAAGAGCGCGCTGGCCAAGTCCTTCGCGCTGCGGTCGGTCGCCTTCGGATACCGCGTCTACGTCCCGTGCGACCCGAAGGGCGAGTGGACTCCGGTGGCCGAAGCCCTCGGCGGCCGGTCCGTCGCCCTCGGACCGGGACTGCCCGGACGCCTGAACCCCCTGGACGCAGCCCCGCGCCCGGACAGCGTGGCCCAGGCCGACTGGGTCGGCGAGATCCGCAAGCGGCGCCTGCTCCTGCTCGGCTCCCTGGCCCGGACCGTCCTGGGCCGGGACCTGATGCCCATGGAGCACACCGCCCTGGACGTCGCCCTCGACGCCGTCGTCACCCGCGCCGCCGACACACACCGCACCCCGCTCCTCGGCGACATCGCCGCCACCCTCAACAACCCGAGCGCGCTCAATGAGGCCGCCGGGATGATGTCGGGCCAACTCGGCGACGCAGCCCGCGACCTGGCCCACGCCATGCGGCGACTGGTCCACGGCGACCTGGCCGGCATGTTCGACGCCCCCTCCACTGTGAGCTTCGACCCGAACGCGCCGATGCTCACCATCGACCTGTCCCGCCTCGGCGGTTCTGGAGACGACACCGCTCTCGTCCTCGCGATGACCTGCGCCTCCGCCTGGATGGAATCCGCACTCTCCGACCCGAACGGCGGCCGGCGCTGGATCGTGTACGACGAGGCATGGCGTCTGATGCGTCACGCCGGGCTGCTCCAGCGGATGCAGGCCCAGTGGAAGCTCTCCCGGGGCTTGGGCATCGCGAACTTGATGGTGATCCACCGGCTGTCCGACCTGCTCACCGCCGGCGACGCCGGATCACAGGGCCGCGCCCTGGCCGAGGGCCTGCTGGCGGACTGCTCCACCCGGATCATCTACCGCCAGGAGACCGACCAGCTCCACGCCGCGGCCTCCCTGCTCGGCCTGACCTCCGTCGAGATGGACGCCATCGCCCACCTCAACCGAGGCCGGGGCCTGTGGAAGGTCGCAGGACGCAGCTTCATCGTGCAGCACCTCCTGCACAGCCACGAACTGGCGCTCTTCGACACCGACGCCCGCATGCACTGACCAAGAGAACCGTGAACCCCGACTTCCCGTGCGACGACGCCCTGCACCTCATCCACGCACTCCACGCCGTGAAGGACAAACTGCACGACGCCGCCCAGCGGTGGGAGCTGCTCGACGAGAACGGGTACGTTCCGGCCGCGCCGTCCTGCACCGCGCTGCTCCAGCACGCCACCGACGCGCAGAACCTCTCCCGCGATGTCCTCCGGCTGGCCGCTGGCTTCGCCCGGAGCCCCCACCACACCACCCGGACCGGCCGGACCGTCCTGAAGCACCTCGCCTCGGCGGCGACCATCTCCAGCCACGCAGCCCCGCACTTCACCGAGACCGCGGAGAACGCCCTGGCCCTGCCCCGGACCGCCAACCCCACCGACCGGCACTACCTCACCCCGCACCCCTACCTCCGGCCCGCAAGCGGCGGCAGCCGCAGGAGGAGCCATGGCCGCTGACGAAACGACCACCCCGGAACCCCGCCCCGTACCGCTCGCGCCTCTTCCCGACCACCGCAACGTGCACACGACGTGGTGGCAGGAGCTGTGGCGTCGGCACGCACACGTCATCACGCCGCTGCGGGCACGCGGACTGCAGTGCGACATCGAGTTCGGCCTCAACACTTACAACGTGCGCGTCTCACTCCCCGACGACAGCTACCTGATTATCAGTCCGCCGCAGGAACCGTCCTCCGAGCGACCGCCCGGAGACCCGGAGGGCTGGATCGCCACTCGCGAGCACCCCGACGACCAGACGCTGTTCGAGGTCGTCTACGACTCGGCTCCCACCAACGACCCCGGTGCTCATCAGCGGCCCGAAGTCCACCACGGCGGCAGCGCCCCACCTCTGATCGAGGCGATCGACCACCGCCTCGCCCAGCTCGGACTGCTACCGCACCCTGCCTTCCCCCACGAAAGCCCACACGTGCACCCAGCCCGACCGACACCTCCACCCGAGGCCCGGGATGCTCCCGGCACACCACGCGGTGGCCCCGTCTACGTCTACGGCGACGCGCTGCGCGAGCTGACCGACCGGCTCAACGGAGCCGAGTCACACGCGGATGCCGCCGCCCTGCTGCACCAGATCCTGGATCCCATCAACGGCCTGCTGGCGCAGCTCGGCGAGTTCTTCGAAGCAGCCGGTGAGAAGGCCAAGGAGGCCGAGGAGGACGACGGCTTCGACCTGTCCTACGACCTCGCCGACGCAGCCGCTGAGATCCGCAACCTCTCCGAGGTCCTGCACGTAGCCGAGGACCGCATGCGAGCCCTCACTCCGTTCACACCGGCACCGCGACTGCCCTCTACCCCGGCCAACGCGTCACCCCTCCCGCCATGGCCCCTCCCGCCGGCATCGCCGAAAGCCGCCCCACCGGGCAGACGCACGCCCTGATTCCTTACCCCTGCGAACCCTTGGAGCCTCCATCCGCACCGCCCGCCGTACCCTGCCGCTGATCATCGGCGCCGCCTGCCTCGCCCTGGCCCTCACCGGGTGCGCCGGCGAAGACGGCACCGCCCAGGCCCGGCCGACGCCCAGCGCCAGCACCGCCCTGAAGCTCGCGCCCGCCCTCAGCACCGCCCAGGCCCGCGACGTCATCACCCGCTATTCCAAGATCAACAATGAGGCCAACGCCGACCGCGACCGGCGCCTGCTCAACACCGTCGAGGACGGACCGCTGTACGCGATGTCCGTCTCGGACTACACCGAGGCCGAAGGGCTCCCCGCCAAGGACCGCAAGCCCTACGAGGCATGGTCCTACGACGTCGCCGGCGCCAAGCTGTACATCCCCCGCCTGGCCGACGGGCAGGAACGCTGGTTCGCCGCCGCGCTCTCCAGCGAGAAGGGCAAGGCCCCCTCGCGACTGGCCGTGTTCACCGAACGGCCCCAGCACAAGCGCTGGGAGATGGTCTCCGTCGTCGACCTGGACAGCCAGAAGCTGCCCGACGTCGCCCTCGACCGTGAAGGATACGCAACGACCGTCGCCGCCAACGACAACAAGCAGCTGGCCGCCGACGCCGACCTGTTGCGTACTGCCGTGCTGGACAACTTCGCCACCGGAGGCACGAACACCGGAACGAAGGTGTTCGAGCCGACCAAGGCCAGCAAGCGGCAGCTCAAGGTCCACAGCGATGCCGCAACGCGCTTCGGCGACAAGGGAACCAGCGTCTTCGACGGAGCCGACAACCGCTTCACGGATGCCTACGCCCTCAAGACGGCAGACGGCGGCGCGCTGGTCGTCTTCTCCCACACGCACACCCAGACCGACGCCGTCGCGCACTCCGGCCTGCAGATCAACCCCGGCAAGGGCGACCGGGCCTGGCTCCACGACGTGCCCCGCACCTCCATCACGTACACGTTCGTGTGCAACGACGCCGCCACCGTCCCCGCGAAGGCCGAGCCCTCCCGCCTGATCGGCTACACCTGCGCCCGCACCGATGCCTCCGGCCCTCCGGTCGCCTCCTGGTCGCACCGCGCGTAGCTGTACCCGCCCGCCCCCTGCTCGCTGCGGAGTACTCCCTGTCCACACGCTCCTTCATCGCCCGCCCCACCGTTGGCACGGGGTACAGCGGCATCCACGTCCAGCTCGACGGCGTGCCCAGCCACCACCTCCCGCTCCTCCTGGCCGCCTACCAGTACAAGTTCGGGCGCAACGTCGAGGCCGTGGCCCAGTACCTCATCGACGACATCGCCGTCGGCTGGGACGAACTCGGCACCGATCTCCTCGACGACGCCCCGCCCACGCTCGTGGCCGCGCTGACCGGCGGCGAACACTGGCCCAGCCGGACCCTCGATCACCTGATCACTCCGGACGGCTCGCCCTCGGTACGCATGACGGTCACCGACAAGACCGCCAGCGACCTGGGCATGCAGTGGGGCTACATCCTGCATCCGCAGGGCATCGAAGTGATCAGCATGGCTCACACAGGCACGGGCCCCCTCGTCGCCTGGGACACCGACCCCAGCACCCCCTTCAGCGACCACCCGGCGCACTGGCCCGCCATCACCACATGCCGGACGCCCACCAGCTCGCGCGCCACGCGTCCGCCGCGGCCCGCTGCCGGTGCAGCGCCGACCGGGCCCCGCACGGCTGCCCGCCGCTGACCCTCACCGCCTCTCATTGTCGGAGATTTCCCTGCCCGCTCCCCTGATTACGGTCGTCATCTCCACCCTCCTGCGCGACGACCGCCTCGGCTACCTGACCGCCATGCACGCCAGTCTCACCCGGCAGTCCGTGCCGTGGGAGGTCGTGATCGCGCTCGACGGCACCACCCCCGAACGCCTGCCGACCCCCCTTGCGCAGGACTCCCGCATCCGCACGCTGACACTGCCCCGGCCGGTCGGCGCCGCCTGCGCTAGAAACCTGGCCCTCACCCACGTGCGCACCCCCTACGTCAACTGGGCTGACGATGACGATGAGTTCACCGACGACGCCATGTCCGTACGGCTGAACACCTTGGAATCCACCGGGGTCGGCTGGTGCGCAGGCTGGAGCGAGGACCAGTATCCCGACGGCTCGACCCGCCTGTGGCGCTGCCCCACCCCGCCCGGCCGGCACGAGGCCGGCAACGTGTGGACCTATTGGAAGTCGCCGACGGACACGATCCCCATCGGGCCGACCACGATCCTGGCCCGCACCGACCTCGTGCGCGCCGCGCCGATGGGCGGTCTCGTCCAGGGCGAGGACTACTGCGCGGCCCTCGGCGTCACCGCGCTCGCTCCCGGAATCCTGCTTCCGGTCCCCGTGTACAGGTACCGCAAGCACCCCGGGCAGATGACGGCCCAGGTCGGATACGACCAGCTGGAGGCGGCGGCCCGGGAGCACGCCTGGGCGTACGGACGCAGCCTGCGGGCCGTCCTGCGCGGTGGCGAGGACCTGGTCCGTGTCTGAGGCGCAGATCATCCTTTCGCACAGCCGGGAGTCCGGGATCGTCGCCATCGCCTCGGGCGAGCAGTACCCGTGAGCGCACCCCACCGCCGCCCGGCCCTCCCCGTGGCCGCGTCATGCCGCCCCCTCGCCTGGGCCCGGCCCGCGTACTGCAGCCACTGACCGTTCCCCTCGACAACGTCTGGAGACTCTCGCCCCTTTGCAACCCGGCACCCACTTCTCCTTCGGCGACCACAAGGAACACGGCTTCGTCGCCTCCTTCACCTCCTCGATTCCCCAGCACCTCGCCCACTGGTTCCTGGAGCGCGAGCAGTTCGAGCCCGTCCCCGGTGAACCCGGGCTGTACCGCCTCAGCGAGCCCGAGCGCGACGGAGTCCGCCGCACCCGCCAGGCCGTCCACGACCTTCGTCGCCGCGGCTACACCGTGCAGGCCGACATCCGCCTCAACCCGGCCCTCTCCACCGGCCCGCCGCGCCCCGTCCGGCCCCACGGACTCCAGGAGCGCCGCAGCCGGCTCGCCCAGGCCGCCGCCGGCCGGACGACGCTGCGCTCCACGCCGCCCACCACCTCCCCTCCGTCGGCCCGGCCGATCCCGCCGAAGCCCACCTACACTCCCACCGTCCACCTGACGGCCGCGGCCGGCGGGCGGTCCCGATGACACCCGCGAACAGTCCGGCCCCCGACAGCCCCTTGCCGACAGCGTCCGCACTGGCCAGCAAGGCACGCGACTTCCGGCTGCGGATGGCAGTCATCGACTGCGAGACCGATGCCGCCCTCGACATGACACGCGACCGCTACGGCCGCACCGTCCACGCAGACGCCGCTGCAGCCTCACGAGCCCACCGTGACAAGGCGGCGCTGGAGGCGTACGCCACGCACCTCGCCCCGCACGCCGAGGCTCTCCTCGATGCGGCCCGACTCTCGCTCGATGAGTTGCCGCCCGCCCAGCACCTGACCGGGTGGCGGGCCGTCCTGGACGGCCTGGCTGCCTCCGCCGCCGAAATCCGCCGGGCCCTCGACCGGCCCGCCGCGCCCGGGTCCCCCGCCGAGCGCGCTCAGCACGCGGCCCTGTGGCCGCACCTCACCGCCTGGGCGGACCACAGCCCGATCGCCAGCAACCTCGCCGACCAGCGCGACGGCCAGCACCATAACGCTCCGCTGACCGACGAGGAACAGCAGCTGTGGACCGAGAGGGCCCAGGCCGCGCAGCGGCGCGGCGCGCTGGAGCTGACCGAATCGTGGTACGCCGCCGACGGACAGCCGATCACCCTCGCTTACCTGGTCGAGGACGACGACTCCACAGTGGTCGCACTGCGCGGCGACCCCGGCGTACCGGGCTGGCAGGTCATCGGGCACTACGCCCACGAATACGAGGCGGGCAAGGCCCTGCCCGCGCCAGTCCCGCCCGGCGTGCTGCGCTCGGACATCTCCCGGTTCAACCGCCCGGCACCGGCCCCGGAGCTGTCCCTGCAGGACCTCATCCGCGACGTCGTCGAAGGCCACAGTGCCGGCGACGCCTCGAACGCTCTCCTGGCAGCCGTCCAACGCGGCTACGCCGCCGGTCCGATGGTCCGCCTGCAGGAACTCCTGGAGACCAGCGGGCAGTTCGCCGGCGCCCTGGAGACCGTGCAGGGGCGCCAGATCGCCGCCCGCCTCTCAGCGCTGGGCCGGCAGATCGAGTTCCTCACCCGCGAAGTCGAAGAGGCGGCCGAGGACCTCGGTGCGACCGTCGCCGTCCTGCCCCCGCACCGCACTCCCGTGCTGCGCACCCGCCCGCGCCCGGCCGTGGACACCACACCGCCGACGCCGCCGCCCCGCGCCAGCATGACCGCCCGCCACCGATAGGAGGTCCGCTTTGCCCGAAGCACCAGCAGAGCCGTTCATGCCGATCCGGCACACCATCACCGGCGAGATCACCACCACCGGCTACAACGCCGCCGCCCGGCGGATCCTGCTCCAGGCCGGCTTCGAAGAGACGCCAAGCTGCGCCTGCCGAGCGACGGAACCCGGTACGGAGCGGACGCACGGGCCTGCTCGGCAGCTAGCGAGCTGCTCGTCGTCGGCCATCCCGTGCACCTGGACCGAGCCCTCGGTCGGCCGGTGAGCGCCGACGGTACACCCCGGTTGGCCCGGTCGCCGATGCCGGCACAGTCCGTGATCCGCTCCAAGAGCGGCCAGCCTCTTCAGCACACCGCCAACCCCGCCCGCATACGCACCTGTTGAAGGGACCTCGCTTTGACCACACCCGGAACGCCTACCCGTCCAGCGCGCACCAAGGGCGGCGAACTACGGGCCAAGGTGGCCCGACTGCTGGCCGACCGGCCAGCGGACACGCTCACCATCGGGGACATGGCCAGGCAGCTGGGCCACTCCCACGGCGCCGTCCGCAACGCCGCCCTCCCCTGGTGCGACGCGGCGAGGCCGACCAAGGCGGAACCGGACAACCGGAGTTCCGCACGAACGCGAAAACGGCCGCAGCCGCGCAGACCGCTGTGATCAGCCCACCGGGCACCCACCCTCCCCGCGCCCAGGCGGCCACGGCCCGCACGGCCATTCCCGCAGCAGCCACGCCCAGGCAGACCGGCCCGATCCGCCGCGCGGGGGGTCAGCTCTACCACCCCCGGGAGCTGGCCGATCTGCCCGACGTCGAGGCGTTGAATCGCTTGCGCGACGCCGACGTGCCGGTGCTGCTCTACGGTCCTCCGGGCACCGGCAAGACGAGTCTGGTCGAGGCGGCGTTCCCGGACCTGCTCACCGTCGCCGGTGACGGCGACACCACGGTCGGCGACTTGATCGGCGAGTACACGCAGGACGACGCGGGAGCCTACGTCTTCCAGTACGGTCCTCTGGTCACCGCGATGACCGAGGGCCGCGCTCTGCTGATCGACGATGCCACCTTGATCTCACCGAAGGTCCTGGCGGCGCTGTATCCCGCGATGGACGGGCGCAGGCAGATCCAGGTCAAGGCCCACAAGGGCGAGACCATGAAGGCCAAGCCGGGCTTCTACGTGGTGGCGGGCCACAATCCCGGCGTCCACGGGGCGGTGTTGACGGAGGCGCTCGCGAGCCGGTTCAGCGTGCAGATCCAGATCGGCACGGACTATGACCTCGCCCTGGCCTTGAGGATCGATGCCCGCGTTGTCCGGGTCGCCCGACACCTCGCCCGTCAGGTCGAACTCGGCGAGCTAGGCTGGGCCCCCCAACTGCGGGAACTGCTCAGCTACCAGAAGACCGAGGCCGTCCTCGGCACCAAGGCCGCGCTCGCGAACCTCGTCGGCATCGCTCCTGTGGAGGATCGCGACACCGTCGCCGCCGCCGTCATCAAGGCTGTCGGCGTCAAGAAGATCGCGCCCCTCACCCTCGGCAAGCAGCTCCCCGCCTCGGCCGTCCGGCACCCCCCGGGCAGCACCGGCTCCGCACGCCGGGGTCACGCGCGATGAGCGCCCACCACCACGTCCAGTCCCCCGCCACCGCGCCGGACGACGACGCCGACCTCGCGCGATGGGACGACGACGGCGCCCCGCCCGCGCAACCCCGTTCCTCCCCGGCCGCGTGGCTGCGCGTGGGAGCCGAACTCGGCGATCGGCTGGTCGCCCTCTCCGGCCGCCAGGACCTCCTCGTCACCTGCCGCCCCGGCACGCGCAGCGGCGCACCGGCCGCGTTCTTCCCCACTCTGGGCGAGGTCGAGTTCGACGCCCGTTTGTTCGCCCCGCTCCAGCCCCACGAGATTCATCCGCGGATCGTGGGCGACGAGGAGCGGTATCCCGCCGCCTGGGGAGTGTTCGTCCACGAGGCCGCGCACGCGGCCCACTCCGTCTGGACACAGCCTGCCGGAGCGGACCCCCGTGTCGTCGAGGCCGCGCTCCTACTGGAGGAGAGCCGTGTCGAAGGCGCACACCTGATCACGCGGCCCACGGACCGCACGTACCTGCGCACCAGTGCCCGAACCCTGGTCATGCCCGACATCGCCCACCCCACCCTCCAGGGCATCAAGCACGCCGCCGCCGTGGCAGCCCTGATCCTCGGCCGCCGTGACGTCGGCATCCTGGACGCCGGCGAGACCCGGGCCGTCGCCGATCTGTGCGAAAAGGTGCTGGGCACAAACCTGCTGGCCACACTCACCCGCATCTGGACCGCAGCCCACCAGTGCGCCGACCACGACGCCACGACCATGCTCGCGCACGCTCAAAAATGGTGCGACGCTCTGGACACCGCGGCCCCCGCCCTGCCCGTGCCGGAGAACCTCACCGATCTACTGTCCGGCGCCGTGGGGGTCGTCATGGACAGCACGGCAGCCACCGACGCCGCCGATCTCGCTGCACAGGCCGCAGCGACCAACGCCATGACCGCGCAGTCCAAGGCGCAGGCCCAGGAGCGCGCCCAGCGGGCCAGCAAGCGACGCAAAGCCGCCGCCACCGCCAAGTCGGTCTTCAACACCCGTGGCACCACCGTCACCCCCGACGGCACACCGGCGCCCCGTAGCAACCCGGTCACCGGCACCCGCAGGCCCACCGCCGCCGAGCAGAGTGCCGCCGCGCGCCTGAGCCGCGCCCTGCGTGCCGCCGCCTACCGCGAGCGGACCGAGGAGCGGACCACCAGCCCCACCCCGCCCGGCCGCCTCAACATGCGCGCGGCCCTCACCCGCGACGCTCAGCGCGCGGCCGGGTCGGTCCCCACCGCGGAACCGTTCACCCACACCCGCCGCCGCAACTCCCCCACCCCACCGCTGCGTGTGGGTATCGCCGTCGACGTCTCCGGCTCCATGCGTGCCGCATGCGCGCCCGTCGCGTCCGCTGCCTGGATCGTGGCACGCGCGGCAGCCCTGACCGACCCAGACTCCCGTACCGCCACCATCGCCTACGACAGGCACCTGACCGCACTGACCCGACCCACCCACCGAGCACCAGAGCGCGTGACGACGTTCGATGCCAACGGCGGCCACCACAACCTCGGCGACGCCATCGACGCACTCGACCACGGCCTCGAACTCAGCCGCCCCGGCGCCGGCCGCCTCCTCGTGATCGTCACCGACGCCCACTACGGCAGCGACGAAACCGCTCAAGCCGTCACCCGCGTCAAGCAGCTCACCACCGCCGGCTGCGCCGTACTCCAGCTCACCCTCACCGCGGAGTCCCGCCACTTGCCGGGGACCACCTTGCTGCACCTGCCCAAGCCCTCCAGCGCCCCCGCCGCCATCGCCAAGGCGGCCACAGACGCCATCCGCAGGACACGCTGAGACGACGCAGAAGGCGAAGGCGTCCCCGAGACCACCGCCAAGCACTCCAAACCACCTCCGTCCGCCGCATGAATCGCGCATCTGATGCATGACCCTCCGCAACGACGCAGGCCACCACCCCAACCGTCAACGAAAGGCACTCGATTTGAAGCCCCAGACCAGCAGCCCCACCTCGAACGTAACGCCCATCAAACGGAATTCCCCGGGGGTGAGTACGCACTGGACCGTGGAGCACGCCTGCTCCCACCGGGTAGATCATGACCTGTCCAACCGCCCCGCCGACAAGCGGGCCGGCTTCGCCCGTTGGCTCGCGTCGAAGGACTGCTCTGTTAACTGCACCATCCCCGCCTCGTTGGTCATGGAGTAACGGACCGCGAGCAAGGGAGCAAGGAATGGATGTACGGGTTGAGTTGATGGAGGGCCGACGGGCCATTCCTCGCCTCGGACGAGTCGTTGAGACCGACCGGGCTCATCCGCCGTACGCGGTGCTCGATGCGACGGGGGCCGAGGTTGAGCCGGTCACCGCGTTTCTGCGGGACCTGGCGCTTGGGGATTCCAGCCCGCTGACCTGCCGCAGCTACAGCTACGGGATGCTGCGGTGGTTCCGCCTGCTGTGGTTGCTGGGCACCAGGTGGGAGCGTGCGACGGAGTCGGAGGTCGCGGTGCTGACGGGTTGGCTGCGCTCAGCCGCCAACCCGCAGCGTCAGCGGCACCGGGCCGATGCTCCGGTGGCCGGGACGGTCAATCTCCGCACGGGCAAGGCGTCCCTGTGCGCCGGGTACGCGCCGCGCACCATCAACCACGCTCTGACAGTGATCAGCGGGTTCTACGAGTTCCACGCCCAACACGGCCGCGGCCCGGTCGTCAACCCGGTGCCACACTCGGCTCAGCGGCGCCGCGCGCTGGGGCACCGCAGTCCGCTGGAACCTACGCCGATGGTGGGCCGGGCCCGGCTACGGCAGCGAGTATCCGAACGGTCGCCGCGGTCGATTCCCGACCGGCTGTGGGACGAACTGTTCACCGCGATGAACTGTGACAGGGACCGTGCGCTGCTGGAGATCTTCGTCTCCAGCGGCGCACGCGCCAAGGAACTCCTTGGCATCGCCGTCGGCGACATCGACTGGTCCGGCCAGCGGATCTATGTGATCACCAAGGGCACCCGGGCCAGGGAAGCGGTCCCGGTCTCCCCGCAGGGCCTGTTCCGCCTGGCCCTCTACCTCGACGCGGCCGGCACACCCACCGATGGCGGACCCCTCTGGAGGGCCCGCCGAGGCCCCGACCGTCCGCTGACCTACTGGGCCATGCGCCGTGTCATGCAACGGGCGAACACCCTGCTGGGAACGAACTGGTCCCTGCACGATCTACGGCACACCGCCGCCTACCGCATGGCCAACGGCGGGAAACTCACGCTCCCCGAGGTCCAGACGATCATGCGGCACGCCGACATCCAGACCACCAACCGCTATCTGGCCGTCCACATCGAGGAACTCTTCGACAAACTCACCGAGCACTACGCCACGCCCCGACCGGCCCGGCACTACCCCGCGGGCTACGCCACAGCGGACATCGAGGCGGTGTTCGGTGCCTGACCTCGCCCGTCCCACCACCGGAGTCAGCCGCCGCCACACCCACACCTGCGACGAGCCGGCCTTCGCCTCCAGCCAGATCGAGGCCCGACCGGCCTTGGCTACCACCGTGCCGCGCCCCTTCGGGGATCTGTCCACCGCCACGCCTCAGCTCATCGGCCAGCTCGCGCACGACGCCTCGCCGGCAGCCTCCGCGCGGACCACCGAACAGCACCGGGCCTCCACCCGGCGCGTCCTGGCCTACCTGGGCGGGTTCGAGGGCAGCACGTGGCAGCAGCGCTGGGATGCCAGCCCGCTGGGCCTCGGCGAGATCACCGCCGCTGACCTGGGCACCAACCGGGCCGGGCAGAAGTACAGCGTCGGCGTCCGGGCTCTGTTCTGCCTCCGCGTCGTCCAGCCGACGCTGCTGGTGATGAAGAAGCACAACTTCAACGGATTCCCGGACCAGTTCATCGCTGCCCAGAACGACCCCCTGCTGAAGAAGTACGCCGCCCAGGTCGCTCACCATGACTTCTCCTGGCCCCACAAACGCGAAGCGCTCTTCGACGTGTGCTGCCTGCTCGCGGTCCAGGGCATCGGCTTCGCCGACCTCACCCCTGCGGCCCTGCTTCACCACGCCCACGCCTCACGCACGGCGAAGGCTGCGCTGCGGCCCGGCAAGAAGGACGCCAACGTGTTCGCCGGGCATGCTGCCTGGAACGTCCTGCACGCCATGGGCCACTTCGCACCCAGCACACCCGCCACCCTGCGTCAGGCCCTACACCGAGGCCAGCTCACTCTCGAGGAACTCGTCGACCGCCACACCATCCGCAACCAGAGCGTCCGCCGGCTCCTGCTCGACTACTTCCACCGCCGCAAGCCCGGCACCGACTACGCCTCCCTGGTACACCTCGTCCGCAACGTCGCCCACCACTTCTGGGCCCGTATCGAGGAGATCAACCCCGGGCAAGCCGACCTGCACATTCCGGCCGACCTCTACAACGCCTGGCGCCGGCAGATCAGCGTTCGCCACGACGGTAAGCCCCGCATCGGTGTCGACACCATCGTCATCGCCGTCCGCAGCTTCTACTACGACCTGCACACCTGGGCCGCCGACGAACCCGAACGCTGGGCTCCCTGGGTCGCCTCATGCCCTGTCCCGCCCAGCGAACTACGCGGACTGGCCAAGCGCCGCCGCCGGATCAACGAGCGGTCCGCCGACCGAACCCGTCTGCGCCAACCACTCCTACCGATCCTCGTCCGACACGTCGAGGAGCGCTACGACCACACCCGCGCCCTCTTGGAACACGCCTCAGCAGCCGCCACCGATACGCCCTTCACCCGCGGAGGCCGCACCTACCGCCGCGTCCTGACCGAGGAAGACCGCACACTCGCCCGCGGCGGCCACCGCACACCCGTCCGCGTCCGGGACGACGCCGGGCAGCTGGTCCAGATCGAAGCAGAGGAAGAGACAGCCTTCTGGGACTGGGCCATCGTCGAAACCCTGCGTCACTCAGGTGCCCGCATCGAGGAGATGTGCGAGGTCAGTCACCTCAGCATCCGCCACTACCAGCGCAACAACGGCGAGATGGTCGCCCTCCTGGTCATCAGCCCGTCCAAGACCGACCGCGAGCGCGTGATCCCGATGTCCGCCGAACTGTTCCACGTCGTCGCGTCCGTCATCCGCCGGCACACCCGTGACGGCAGCCCGGTCCCGATCGTGCGGCGCTTCGACCCGCACGACAAGGTCTGGAGCCCGCCGATGCCGTTCCTGTTCCAGCGCAAGATCGGCTCTACCCGCAGCGTGATCAGTCCCGTGACCGTCCTCAACATGCTCGCGCGACGCTGCACGGACCTCGCTGAACACCATCCCGCGTTCCGCTCAGTCAAGTTCACCCCGCACGACTTCCGCCGCATCTTCACCACCGAGCTCGTCAACAGCGGACTGCCCATCCACATCGGCGCGGCCCTGCTCGGCCATCTCAATATCCAGACCACCCGCGGTTACGTCGCCGTGTTCGACGAAGACGTCATCCGCCATTACCTCGCTCATCTCAACGAACGTCGCCAGCTCCGCCCCGACGACGAATACCGCGACGTCACCAGTGACGAGTGGAACGAGTTCGAAGAGCACTTCGACAAGCGCAAGGTCGAACTCGGCGCATGCGGACGCCCCTACCGCACCCCCTGCCAGCATGAACACGCATGCATCCGGTGTCCGATGCTCCAGGTCAGCCCGAAGATGATCAGCCGGCTTGACGACCTGGAAGCCGACCTCATCTCCCGCAGAGCCCGCGCCCAAGCCGAGGGCTGGGCCGGCGAGCTCGAAGGGCTCGACCTCACCCTCCAGCTCCTCCGCGCCAAGCGCGACGACACCTACCGCCGAACCCAACGCCCCACCGTCGACCTCGGGATCCCCACCCCACGCACCGCAGCAGCCCTGGCCGACAAGGCCGTCACCGACTGAACCAGGGCGCCGCACAGGAGGGGCCACCCGACGACCAGCATGATGTCGTCATGGACACGCATCCCCTCCGGCGCTTCACGGAGCCTTTTTCAGAGTGCCACTGATCGAGTGACCCAGGCCGAGTCAGGATGAGGACCGCAACTCACAGGGCTCCTGCGCCGTTGAGGGAGGTTTTCGAAGTCTCAACCTATCGGCGGGAGCCCTGTCGGTTGCCCATCCTGCCGCACTCGACCTACCTCAGGGTCTGGTCGAGTGGGTATCCATGCTCATCGTCACCCGTGAGGATGGCCTGCAACCTGCCGCCCCACCAGTGTGTCCTCGTGGGCCTGATCTACCTTCGCCGGCACGATACGCTCGCGCAGATCGCTGTCGGCTGCGGTCTATCCGTCGACAGCGCCGCGCGACTCACGTCTTGGCGCGCCTTCCGTAAAGCCCGCTGCAGCCCCAACCGCATGACGGCCATCGCCGCAGCCGTCCTCACCCTGGAACGTCAACGCTGAAAATGCTTTCTGACCGGCAGGGTGTCGGTCCCGCATTCGTACACCGTGCGGCGGTCCGAAGCGCCAGCCAGCCCGGCCCTGAGCGACACAGCCCCCAACGACCCGAGTCGCGCGTCGTCCCAGGACGCAGCACCGGCGAACCGCGTGAAGATATCGTGAAGATTCGTCGCGAGGTCTTGTTTTCTTATACCCTAAAGATCATTTATGGCTCCCGCCACCCAGCCTCTCAGCCAGCGCCGAAGGGGAATCCCATTGGAACCTGAAGCTGTGATCGCGATGACAGCCGTCACAACAGCCGGAACTTCGCTAGTGCAAGCCATCGTTGGCGATGCTTGGGAATCAAGCAAAATGAAGTTTGTGCAGTGGTGGAAAAGCCGGACGGGCAATGGTGACGGTGTGGAGCGTGAGCTCGAGGAGCAGCGGAGCACTCTCCTGGCACTCTCACCGACGGAGCGAACGACGGCAGAGGACATGGTTCGAGCCATGTGGATTGCGCGATTCCACGAGCTCACAACTTCCGGTCGCGTGAGCGTCGAGCAGTTGACCAAGATCGCCGAGGAAATCAACGAAACAAGTAAGCCGTTCGGCGTGAGTCAGAAAGTGACCCATCGAGGCAAGGGAAACATCTACATGTCGGGGCGGGATCAGAACTTCAACAATCGATGACAGTACGTCACGCAATTGGAAGACTAGCCGCTTGGCGTAGACCTTCCCAAAAGGAGAACCTCGAAGACCGCAATCCACAGGAACAGAATATTACCCACACAGGGGAAGGTAACGTCTACGTCTCCGGAAGAGACCAAGTTTTTAACAATGTCTCGTACACTTCCGAGACCGAGACACGCCTGGCCAACGTCACCGAACGGATCCAGAAAGCAATTCTGGAGACACTGTTCTACCTTAAGCTCGGCACACTGGTCGCACTCCTCAAGCTGAGTGAGGTAATTGGAATCTCATGGCATGAGACCTCAACTCGGGAAGGAATTCACCAGAAGGCCGCCCAGAACTGGGGCTTCCTTTGCTTTTTATGCAGCCTCGCAGTAATTTACTGCTCCCTGAGAGTTACCCGAAAGTTCCGACCCTTTTCGTACAACTGGGTAACGGAACACGAGTGGCCGCCTGACTTCTTGGATTTTCCCCTGATTCGTCACGCCTATTACGCCTCCATGTACGTCTTCCTAAACTTTTTTGGGCTATTCTTCGTGATTCCGATCTCCATCGCATCATTCCTTCACGCCTTCGGAATCGAGGAGTTCTCCAGAGGGGACTGGAAGTATGATCTCGCCATACTCCTGACGCGGAAATTTGGGCCAATTTGACCCATACTGAAGCACTTCGCCGCCGGAGCCTCCTCGACTTTGCCGACTCCGCACACTTATTGAATCTCTTCCAGAACTCCCGCAAAACTCCCCCCGAGAGCACCTGCCAGCCTATTCGAAAAAGCGTCTACAGCGCGTCGTCACCACTAAGCCTCTTTCATCCTGTGCTGGTGGGTGAAATGGGCTGGTCAGCGGGTGTGGTGACGAGACAGGGCCCCTCGTCGTTCGCGTGGTGATTCCACTCAACACACTGGCGACCGAGGGGCCCTGTTGGTCGACGTCCCGCACGCGCACGTCTCGTGGCTGCTGTACGAGCACCGTCCGAGAATGAACACCCGTTGGCGCAAGCTCGGTTGCTTCAAGCAGGCGCTGCTTGCTCTCGTCCATCTGCGGAAGAATGAGAAATTCGCTCAGCTCGGAGCCAGTTTCGGGATATCCCAGGCAGCCGCCTGGCGGTACGTTCGATGAGACCGTGGACATCCTGGCCTCCTGGGCGCCCGGCCTGCACGAAGCTCTCACCGGCCTCGGCGAGGGCGACCACGTCATCGTCGACGGCAACCGGATCCCCACCGACCGAGTCCGCGCGGACGAGCCGTACTCCTCGCAGAAACACCGCAAGCATGGCATGAACGTGTAGGTCATCGCTGCCCCGAGCGGCACCCCGCTGTGGCTCTCCCGCGCGACGCCCGACCGCACCCACGACCTGACCTCCGCCCGCGCCCACGGCATCGTCCAGGCATGCCTCACAAGGCAGATTCTCGTCGTGGCCGATCGCGCCTACCAAGGTGCCGGCGCCACCTTCCGCACCCCGTACTACCACCGCCGCGAACAGCCGGAGCACTACCAGCAGTTCAACCGCCACCACTCCCGACTGAGAGCCCCGGGAGAACGCGCCTTCGCGCACCTGAAGTCCTGGCGACTGCTCCGCGAGCCAGATGCTCCACCCGCCGCATCAGCACCGCCGTCCGGGCCATCCATACCCTCATGAACTGCGACTATTCAGGACAGAAGAGGCTCAGTGACACCAAGTCCTAACGAGGTTGCTCACGACAAGACGCCTTGAGTGACTCCCGAACTCGCGCCGAAACGGCATCCGCGGAGACTGAGGCAGCCAGGGAGCCCCATGACCACGCCGATGCGCACCCATCCGAGTGAAGTGCAGATAAGCACCGACTGCTGGAAGGCGGCGCGCGACGCCGACTCCGCGTCCAAGGAAAAGCGGCTCGCGGCGAAGCGCGCCGAAGAGCAGGAGGCAGCCGCCACCTGGGCCAAGCAGTTCGACATGCCGCAACTGGAGGGCCCGGAGAAGGCACTGGACTGGGGTGAGCGCTCCCGCCATCAGCTGATGACGGCCGCGCACACCGCCCTGGTTGTCGAGGGCAGTTGGGACGAGGCGGACTGGGCGGAGCTGGAGGAGAAGGCCCGCTCCATCACCCGTGCAGGATGGTGGATCGACCAGCGCGACTCCGAAGGCACTGACCTGCTCGAACTCCTCGACGCAGCCACCGAGGCGGACCGCGGGACGGAGAACCCGTTCCGCTGACGACGGGGCAACATAGCCGGGAAACGCCGGTTAGCCAAACCGGCGTTCCTCCGGACTATTGATGCTCCCACCCCGCCAGCCATCGCGTGGAAGGAACCGCGTGCTCCCTCCGTCCTGGGATCATCAACCTACCCCCGTCACCGCCCTCACCCCCGACCCGCTCACTCCCACCCGAGATATCACCCACGCCCACTTTCAGGCCGGGGACACCGTCGTCGTCCTCAAGGGGGTGGCCGGCGGAGAACTGTGGGGAGACTCCATGCGCATCGTCGCCCCCTCCTGGCACACCCCCACCGACGAGGACGGATGGCGACTGCGTGATCCCACCGGCGGTGCCCAGTCCTACGTCACCGCTCACCCCCGCTACCTCGTCCACCTCTCGCGCCGCTGCCCGGACTGTCTGATCTACCTGCGGGCCATGGAAGACGCCCTCCTTACGCGGTTCGCTGGCCGCGACGAACCGATCGACTGCGGCTGGTACACCACCACCGCCCTGGGCCAGCTCGTGCACACCGCAGACACCAGGGGCGGCCGGTGACTCCCCCCACGAACCGCCCCGACCGTGCCGGTGCGCTCCACAAGGCCAGGGCCCGAGCCACCACAACTCCGGACGATCCTTCCTGGCCGCTGCGGCTGGCCGAAGACCTCCGCGGCATCCGGGCCGACTGGAAAACCTCAGCCGAGGTGTGCGCGGACGCCGCCTGGGCGGCACGGTCAGCCGGCCGCAGCGTCCTGGGCCTGCTGTCCCCGGAGGATGTCCTCGCAACGGACCGTGATCCGATCACCACCCGCACCTTGGCGCAACTGTACCTGAGCGCCCTGCGGTTCGACTTCCGCTGCCCCACACTCCAGCGCCTCGTCGAACAGCTCGCGCAGACCGCGCGTCAGCCTCTGGACTGCTACACCCGTGCCCTGTACGCCTTCGCGCTGCTGGGCCAGTCCCGCCCCGAGGGCCTGACGGTCATGGACGAGGTCCTCGCCACGGCCGAGGAGCACACCAAGACCCTGCACGTCCTGCTGCACGGACTGTGGCTCGGCCAGGACCTGGACGAGGGTGCGGAGCGTCTCCTGGCCCTCAGCTCCCGGCCCGCCGTCGCCACCGGCACCGACCCGATCGTCCTCTTCCGCGTGGCGGGTGCCCTGAGCCGGCTGGGCCGGTACGACGAGGGGCTGAGCGCCATCGACAGTGCGATCGACTGTCTTCCGCCGGGAGACATCTCGGTTCACGCCGACCTGGTCCGCGAGCGCTCGCTGCTCTGTGCAGCCCGCGACCTTCATCAGCACCGGTCACCCACCCGCACGTCGAGCGGGGTGCCGTCATGATCCCCCGCCTGCACGCAAGGGCCCACTCGCCGCGCGAACCGCTGGCCGAGGCGCTCGGGCGGTCCCTTTCCCCGAACGAGGGCCTGACGGAGTACACCGTGGTCGCCCACTGGCCGGGCCTGGACTACTACACCCCGGACGACGAGCAGAGGACCTGGACGTCCGTTGAGTGGGCCGAGCACCTCGAAGATCCCTACTTGGAGAACCCGTTCGCTGCCAGCCCGGACGATGACCGGCACGCGATCCTCCATCTCGACGTCCGGCTCCACCCAGACGACCGGGAGCTGACAGGTCCCGAGTGGTCCGAAACCGCTCACCGGTTCGCGCGGGCCGCCGGTATCGAGGTACCCGGCGCCGCAGAGCACGGTTGGCGGTGGATCGCTGTCCAGGGCCAGCCCGGGCGTCTGGATCTGATCGCCAACCTGGTCCACCTCGACGGCACCTGGCGCATCCCTCCCGCCGACATCCTGCGACGGCTCGCGGACGAAGCGCGCCGCATCGAGCAGGACCTGAACCTGATCCCCGTCCGCACCGGCACCACGCAGTGGTCCGCTGCCCGTACGGTCCCGACCGCATCGGCGCAGCTCGCCGGCGTCCTCACGCAACTCGCCGACGAGCAGGCCGGCCCGCTGGCCACGGTCCGCGGACTCGTCGAGCACACCGCTTACCGGATCGCCCGCCAGCCGGGGGCTGCCGGCACGGACACGGCGCACCGTCTGGGGCTGATCGCCCGCCGCCTCCACGCGATTCAGCAGGACCTGGACGCCACTGCGGCCCATCTGGTCCAGCCCCGGGCCGCCGCCGCACCGGCCGCGGCCCAGCGCACCGCCCACCGATCTCCGCAGGAGAAACATCTCTTTGCCCCGCACCACCGGCCGCTTCCTGGACATCCGCCGTGACCCGTACTCCGGCAAACTCCTCGCCTACGGCGGCGGCCTTGAGGCACACAGCATTCTCCAGCGGGCGGGTTTCGTCGCGGTCGTTCGCCTCCACGAGACCTACCACCGCGCACCCGCGGGCCTGACCGAGGACGACGAGTCCCGTCTCGCCACCGAGGCCGTAGGGCGCCTGCGGGCCGTCGGGTACCACGTCGACTGCGACGAGCGCTTCAACACCGAAACCCGCCCCGCGGCCTACCCCACGCTCGGCGCCTCGGTCTCCCACCTCGCCGAACGCCTCCGCGAGGCCACCGACACCGCCGAGGCAGCCGACATACTCATCGAACTCACCGCGCCCCACGACGGCATCCTCGCCGGATTCGAGGAAACCCTCAGCGCCTTGGCGGAGTTCTTCGACGGCCTCGGCGACGCGAGCGATCCGTACACCGCCCGGCGCCTGCGCTACCTCGCCGACGAATACGTCCGCGTCATCCACACCGACCTCACGCACACCCGCGAACGGCTGGCCGACCGGCACGCCCCGCACCCCGGCCGCCGAGCCTGCGCCGAACAGGTCCCCGACCACGAGCCCGAACGCTCCACGGTGTGCGCCTGCCCGCCCCCGCCGCGTGCACTGCCGGCCCCGGCACCGCCGCCCGTCGGCGCCACCCGCCTGCGCCGCTGAGCCCCTCAACTGCCCAAGGACACCATGCACGACCATGACACCTCCGAACGCCTCGCCTCCTACGCCGATGTCCTCGCCGGCGAACTCCCCGACACCTGGACCAGCTCACATCTGACGGCCGAAGCCAAGGACGACCTCGCCGAACTCACCGACCGCATCTGGGACCTAGACCTGGTCGCCGCCTCCCTGACCGAACACCCCCTGCAGCAGGCGGCCGTTCTCAGCCGCTCTGACGGCGCCCAGCTCGTCCTGATCGACCGGCACGACGAACGCGACGGCTTCCTCCTCGCCGCCGTCGCCCCGCACGCCCTGCCGGACGAGGCGTACCGCGCCGTCCCCGAGCCCAACGGCATCGCCCTGGCGGACGACCCGTTCCTGAGTGCCGAGCAGGTCGCCGGCGATCTCCTCGTCCGCTACGACCGTGCACTCGCCCAGGTCCGGCAGAACGCACTGGGCGGTATCCAGCCCTCCCAGCCAGACCGGGTCGTCCTGACCTGGCAGCCAGACGGCAGCGTCGCCACCGCCCCCGCCGACGACCGGGCCGGCGGCATCCTCGCCGCCCACGGCTTCGTCCAGGACCCGCACAGCGGCATCTACCGCCTAAGCGGCGACGACACCCAGGCCCAGGCCCGCGGGCTGCGCGAGATCGGCCCACAGCTCGACGCGCTCGGTATCGGCACCGCCCTCCAGCACCCCGCTGGGCGACATGCGCCCACCTCAGTCCCGGCCTCCAAGCCGCCGGTACCGGCCAGCAGGCGCACGCCGACCTCCAGGGCTCGTTGAACCAGACGGAGCCCGACTTCTGGGTCCTGGAGTACGTCACCATCACCAAGGACCCCCGCACCGGCCTGGTCGTGGCCATCGGCGGTACCGAGCAGGCAGCGGACATCCTCCAGCGAACTGGCGGCTTCCTCACCGCTCCCGGGCCCCGCGGGGACTACCACCGTCTTCCGCACCGCCTGCCCATCGCGGAGCAGCGCCTGAAGGGCGACCACCGCCTCGCACGCCCTGCTCGCCGCCGGCCACAGCGTCCACCTCGACCCGAGCCTGAACATGCTGGCCAGCCCCGACGGCGAACGTGACGCAGCCCTGCGCTACCTCACCCAGCTCGCCGAGCGGGCCTCGGCCGCCAAGACCAGCAGCGAGGTGGCCGAGGTCCTGACCGAGGTCGCTGCGCCCGTGCACGGGCTGCTGCCCCTGACCAGAGAAGTGATCGTCCGCGCCTGGATCGCCTCCAGTGATCTCCAAGGCGCCGCGCCCAGCAAGGAACCCGAGCCCGTCGCACGGCTCAGCAGCACCGCCAACTCCCTGAGCGAAGCCGCCCGCGTCATCCTGCACGCCCGCAACCACGCCGCCCGCCCGACGCAGCCGCCGACCACCGCACCGGCACCGGGCCGCGCATCATCCCCGGTATCCCGCCGCCGCTGACCCCGGAGAAGAAACGTATGGCCAATCTGGCCGACGAGTACGGCACAGACGTAGAGATCTACATCAAGGCCCTGACGACCACCATCCACGCCGACACCCCCACCGGCGCCCCCGCTGGACTCCACGACCTGCTGGAACAGCTCGGCCTCGAACGCCACGAATACCCCACAGGCGAGCCGCTCTACATCTGGCACACCGTGCCCGACCACCTCGATTCCGACGAGCAGAAACGCCTGGCGAACCGTGCCATCCCCGCCCTGCTCCTGGCCGGATACACGGTCAACTGCGACCCCGAGGTCTTCGACGAGGCTCTCTACCAGCAGGCCGTGCACCGCCTCCGGGCGCGCGCAGCCCGCCCCGCCCCGCAGCAACCGGCGCCCGCCAGTTCCCCCTCGCACTCCGCACCGGCCCGCCGCACCCCGTAAAGCACCCGGGCGACCCCGGCACCCCGCTGGGGCCGCCCACCGCCCCGCCCCGACTCCCGGAGAAACCCGTAGCAGCCCGCACCCTCCCACCGATCAGCCACCGGCTCAAGCCGCGCCTCGCGACCGCTCTGTTCCGCCGCTATCTGTGCGCCTGCATTCCCACCGGCCCCGACCGCACCGCACCGCTGGCCGGCGCCCGCCCGGAGGCCGTCCTCACCGAGACGCAGCGCGTCGGGCAGCGCCACCACCACTGACCGTCCACCGCCCTGGAGGAGCATGTCCCACCCCGCCCCCTGCCCGGTGAGACTGGCCGACGAGATCACCCGCCAGCTCGGCCAGCTCGCCGACCACCTCTCTCAGCTTCCCCCGCCCCAGGCAGCGCAGGTCATCGCCCGCGTCGTCGACCCGGACGCCGGAGTCCTCGGCGGCGTCACCCATCTCGTCGCCACCGGAAGCCACTTCGCCAAGGACCAGGCTGAGCAAGGCGCTCTTCCTGCGGAGGTGTGGCTCGCTCTGGGCCGCGCCTCGAACGAACTACACGACATCACCCTCGACCTGGACGAACACCAGGACACCCTTCAACGCGTCGGCACCCAGCCCGCCACCACTGCGGCGGCGAAGCCCCCGGCGCCCGCACCGCTCGTCGTACGGCGGCGCCGGTGAAGAAGAAGCAGTGGCAGGGCTGGGGGCCGGGCGAGCAGGCCGAGCAGCATTACCTCGTCCAGCCCCGTGCCCTGGCCGGCGGCGGGGACGTTCGGCACGTCTCGGAGTTTCTGCGCGCCTCGGGCTGGCGGGACAAGTCCAAAACGGAGGGCCCGCTGCTCATGGAGAGCCCGGACCGCGCCGTCCGCGTCGCCTACGACCCCTACGTCCTGCCCGGTGGATGGACCATCCACGGCCGGGCAGACGGGGCGAACGCCGAGTGGTCTGCGCACTTGGGCCGGCAGACTCCGGTGGAGATCGTCGCCGGTCTGACCGACGCCCTCACCCGTCCCCGCTCCGCACACGCCCCCAACGTCTGGGCACCTCTGCGGGAGCAGAACTGGCACACGCGGTTCGGGGGCCAGGACTATATGGCGACCAGCCCCGACGGCACCGCGTGGATGCAGTATCACCAAGGCGTCGATGGCTCGGCGATGTGGTGGACCGGAGCGCAGGACAAGCAGAGCAACGGCTGGACTGCCAACTTCACGCCGAACACACCGATGCACCTGGTCCAAGCCTTCTCAGCCGAACTCGCCGGCCCCGACCCCGTGATGCGCCCACGCGGACGCGTTCCGCACAGCGCCCAGATCCGTACCTGGTCGGTCTCCGTCAAGCCCTCCCAGCTCCGCGCGTGGCAACAGGCCCGGATCACGGCCGCCCGCGCCGCCACCTGGGCCCGCAACAGCGCCCGAAGCGCCCGGCCACGCACCACCGCCCGTCCCTACACCCCGGCCGGCGACGGCCGGACCCGCCGCTGACCTCTCTCCCCCCCCCGTCTCAAGGAGCCCGATGCCTGCCCCCACCCCGGACACCCTTCGCGCCCTGACCGAAACGCTGTCGGACGTCACCGAGTACCTGCGCGAGAATCCCGACCCCGCCGAAGCCCTCGCCCTCGTCGAGCCGCTCCTCGACGAGTACACGGGCCTGCCCGTCCAGCTCGCCGACACCCTGCGTGCCCTCGCCCGCACCATGCAGGAACACCAGGCCGTCCCGCGCACCGCGCACGTCAACCTCCTGATCGCCGAGCTACGCACCGCCGCCGGGGAACAGACCGACCAGCACACCCTCCACTACGTCCTGGACGAGCTGCGCGCGCTCCACGACGACGCCGAGAGCGAGCAGGGGTGCAGCCGGTGCCGTTGAGCGAACGCCAGCTCGCCGCCTTCGCCGACAAGCACGCCAGGCAGATCCCCTTCGACACCAGCCCCCGCCACCTCGCCGGCCCGGGCGACGCCCGCCACGTCACCCACGGCCTGGCCGCGGCCGGGTGGGCCACGGTCTCCGATCCGCTCAGCGCCGAGATCGTGATGGCCAGCCCCGATCACCGATACCGCCTGCAGTTCGACCCGCAGTCCGCCACCTCCGCCTGGTGGCGGCTGCAGGCCGCCCCCGCCGACAACGAACGTAGCTGGTACGCCGAGTTCGGTGAACTCGTGCCGGCCGAGGTCCTCGCCAGCCTCACCGATGCTCTCATCGCACCATCCTCAACTCAGCCGAACCCCTGGCAGCCGGTGACCAACGCAGGCTGGCAGCACGACGAGGCCGGGGCAGCGCACTCACCGGACTCGATGTGCCATATCGAACGGCGCCCGATGAGCGAGTTCCACGAGCGGCCGTCCTGGCATATCGAGGTGCGTGACGCCCGCGACGCGCAGTACCCCGGCCCGCGGATCTGGTACGCCTTCCTCGACGAGCACGTCCCTGATCACCTCGCCAGTGCCTTCCTGGGCGCGCTGACCGACCAGAGCCCGCTGCAGCGCGGCATGTTCGACCGCACCGCCCACTACAGCACCGTCCGGGAGCCGAGCCCGCTGCGCCCGCAGCAGGTAGTCGACGCCCACACCGCCCGGGTGAAGACGATCCGAGCACAGGCACGCGCCGTGCGCCGTCAGCAGACCGCGCCCCCCGCGACACCCCAGGCGCCCACCACCGCCGTCCAGCTGGCCTCCCGCCGCTGAACCGGAAGGACTTCCCCGATCTCCCGCACCACGAACCACGGCCGCCGCACCTCACTGCGGCGCCTCAACCGCTACCTGCGCCACAGCGAACGGATCCTGGCGTCCTGGGACGCCTTCACCGAGTTCAACACGGATCTGGACGGCTGGCCCTTCGACCAGGACGCCTACGGCCGCCGGGCCGCCGTCCGTGACGCAGACACCGCTGCCGCGTTCGCCAGCGTCCGCTCCGGCGCCCGCCAGTTGCTGGCCACCGCCCGGCTCCAGCTCCAGCACCTGCCCGCACACCTCACGCGGGACAGCTGGCCCGGGCAACTGACCATCCTGGAGGAGGCACTGAACCACCTCGACACCCTGGACGCGCACTGGCGCCAGACCCGGGCCCAGCTCCCCGAGGACGCCGGGCCGGGCAGCGAAGCGTACGTCGACACGCTGGACGAGCACCACGCAGAGTGCTGGAGCTATCTGGACGACTGGGCCTGCCACGGCCGCGTCATCCTCGACATCCAGGCCGCCGTACGCCGAGCACCGTCCCGGCCGAAGCGCCCGCAGCCTCCCGCCCTGACGCCCCGGCGCAGTGGACACGGCGCGAGGGGACGGTGACCATGTCCGACGGCCCCTCCAACGTCGACATCGACTACATCGCCCCGCGCCACCTGGCCGGCGGCGGCGATCCAGCCTGGATCACCGTCCCGCTCCACCGCACCTGCGGCTGGAGCTACGGTCACGACCCCCTGATGCCCCGCGTCCTGCTTTCCAGCCCTGACCAGAAGGCCCTCCTGCGGCTGGAGCCCGACCCCGACGGACGGTGGTGGACTCTGCAGCACGCCCCCGCGCCGAACCGGCCCGCCTGGTTCGCCTGCTTCGATGCCCGCACCCCCGTCGAAATGATCGCTGCGTTCACCGATGCGCTGACCGATCCCGCTGCCGGTCAAGCAGACAACTGGGATCCGCAGGAGCCGCTTCTGAAAGCGGGCTGGTCTCCGTCCTACAGCAACCACCGGCTCGCCTCACCCGACGGCACCGTCCGCGTCGAGGCCGACGAGACAACCGGGGCCTGGTGGGTCGACACTGCCCTCCGCGACTTCCGGGCTCTCCTGTGGCAAGCCCACTTCAGCGAGCACACCCCGCCGCACCTGATCACCGCGTTCACCGCCGCGCTCACCGACCCCCGACCGGTACCGCGCACCGCAGGCCCCTCCAGCTTCCCGACTCGCAACCCGGACCTCATCACCCTCTCGCAGCGGAAAGTACCCGCCACACAGGTCGCCGGTGCCCTGGAAGAACGCATCCGCTCCCTCGCCGCACGCCGATCCGGCCCGCCGGCGACGAGTACGCATCCTCCGCAACGGCCGCAGGCCGAGCGCCACCGCCTGTGCTGATCCCTCCGTCTCCACCTGGAAGCACCTAGCCCTTGCCCCCTTCCTCTTCCAGCAGCAACACCGATGGATACGACCTCGTCCTACGTCTCCTGCTCGGCGTGCTCTGTGTCATTGTCCCCCTGTCCCACCTGGCCTGGCTGTGCGGCAACGTCACCGCCTACCTCACCGAGGGCAGCTGGGTCCCCTACCAGCCGACCAACGCCTTGCTTCACCCCGAGCAGGTCTGGCCCGACGTCGGGGAGAAAGCCCTGCTCATCGGGGCACGCATCGTTCCCGTTCTGTTTCTTCTGACTTTCGGGGGGACGGCGGTCGCCCTGTGGGTCCGGCACAAGAACCGCGGCGGCGGCCGGAAGAAGATCACCGGCATGGCCAAGGCCCGGGACATCGAGCCCTTGATGGCCAAAGCGATCACCGACAAGGCCCGCTCGCTGCGCCCGAGCCTGAAAGACGCCAAGCACATCGAAGCCCGCGACACCGGCATCCTCCTGGGCAACCTGCAGAACACCCGGCACGAGGTGCGCATGGGCTACGAAGATGTGGCCGTCGCCATCATGGCGCCCCGTTCGGGCAAGACCACCTCGCTCGCCATCCCCTCGATGCTCGCCGCGCCCGGCCCCGTCCTGTTGACCTCGAACAAGGCCGCAGGCGACGCGTTCACCGCCACACACGAGGCCCGCTCACGCGTCGGGCAGGTGTGGTCGATGGACCCACAGCAGATCGCGCACGCCGCACGCGAGATGTGGTGGAACCCCCTCGCCAGCGCGAAAACCCTGGACGGGGCGAACCGGCTCGCCGGACACTTCCTCGCTGCCTCGGTGGACGCCTCCCAGCAAGGCGACTTCTGGTCGAAGGCCGGCAGCAACATCCTCTCCCAACTGCTGCTGGCAGCAGCGCTCGACGAGCGGCCCATCACCGACATCATGCAGTGGCTCGCCTTCCCCGCCGACCGCACGCCGCTGGACATCCTCCGCGACCACGACTTCGCCGCTGTCGCCGCTCAGCTCAAGGGCACCGTCGAGGGCCCCCCGGAAACGAGGGACGGCATCTACGAAACGGCCCGCCAGTACGCTGCCGCACTGCTGAACAGCGAGATCGCCGCCTGGGTCACCCCGCAGAAGGACGTTCCCGAGTTCCGCCCGTCGGAGTTCGTCACCTCCACCGACACGCTGTTCCTGCTGAGCAAGGACGGCGGAGGCGGAGCCTCGGCGCTGATCGCCGCGTGCGCGGACTCCGTGATGCGCGCGGCGACCGCCCAGGCCGAACGCGCCGGCGGACGCCTGGACCCGCCCATGCTGGCGATCCTCGACGAGGCCGCCAACGTGTGCAAGATCAGCGACCTGCCGGACCTGTACTCCCACCTCGGCAGCCGCGGGATCATCCCGATCACCATCCTGCAGTCCTACCGCCAGGGCCAGAAAGTCTGGGGAGACGCGGGCATGGACGCCATGTGGTCCGCCTCGACCGTCAAGGTCATCGGATCCGGCATCGACGACCCCGACTTCGCGGACAAGCTCAGCCGCTTGATCGGCGACCACGATGTGGAGACCACGTCCACCTCGCACTCGGAGTCCGGGAAGTCGACCTCGGTCAGTATGCGCCAGGAGCGGATCCTGCCCGCCGACGCGATCCGCGCCCTGCCCAAGGGCACCGCGCTGTGCTTCGCCACCGGCATGCGGGCCGCGATGCTTGACCTGCGGCCGTGGTACCGGGAGCCGGGAGCGGAGGAGTTATCCGCGGCGTCCGCCCGCGCGTCGAAGGCAATCACGGCTCGTGCCATCGCGAAGCACGCGCCGACACAGTCCGACTTCGGGACAGCCGCATGAGCAACGCCGCGCTGCACCTGGTGCCGGTCCGCTCCCGCGAGGCGAAAGACTTCGTACGCACCTGGCACCGACGCTGCCCGCCGCCCGCAGGACAGAATTTTCGCCGTCGGCGCCGCTGACGAGACCGGCACGCTGCGCGCCGTGGCCATCGTCGGTAGACCGGTGGCCCGTCACCTGGACGACGGCGCCACCCTCGAAGTCACCCGGACCGCCACCGACGGCGCCCGCAACGCCAACTCACTGCTCCACGGCGCCGCATGGCGGGCGGCGAAAGCCCTCGGCTACTGGCGATTGGTCACCTACACGCAGGACGGCGAGAGCGGCGCATCACTGCGCGGCGCCGGATGGCACACCCCGTCCCGCCCACGAGCCGGCCACGGCAACGACCACGTCACCCGCCTGCTGTGGGAAGCCCTCTGACCGGCTCCGTTCCTGCACATCAACAGACCAACCATCTTCACCTTGCCCCGTACCGCCCGCATCCTCCCGGAGTTGTCCTGCACACCGTCGACTTGACCCAACACACTCGCCTTCTCGGCGAGGTGGCCCCCGCCCTGGTGGAACTGTCCGCGGAGACGGCACGCATCCGGGAGGGCGAGATCGCCAAGCCCGTCCAGAGATCGCACCCCTCAGCCTGCGGGTGCACGAGCTGGCGATGCAGTGCACTCGGCAGGTTCACGACCTGTCGGTCAGCCAGTACCCCGCGATGAAAGACGGGGCCGACAACCCGGCGCACCTCGCCGGCGCCTGCTCCTAGATCTCACTCGCCGCCACACTGTGCAACCTCGCCATCCATCACCGCACCGAGATCCTGCTGTACGAGGACGCCGACTCCACCCCCGCGACCAGCCGTGATCAACTCCGCCGTGCCGGTGTGGAGATGCAGCGAGCGGCCACCACCTCACGCCGTGGCGCGAGGGCTCTCCCGCCGCCTCACCTCATTCTCGACGCGCGCTGAGGACCGGCAGCTCATCTCCGAGGCACAAGGCCCAACCCGCAGAAAGCGCCCTCCGCGCCGCCAGCGCCCGCTGCCCGGCGCCGCGTATGACGACACCGCCCGAGGGCCTCCTGTTCGACGTGGCTTCCCCGCCTTCACCGGCCACCCGCCACCGCTGGCCTGCCGCAACAGCCCGCCCCCGAGTAAGGCCCCTCCTGGCCACCATCGACTCCCTCCAACCCTCCTCGCCCAACCCCGATGCGTGCTCGGCGTGTTCGTTCCCGCCGGACTGCATCCGGCCCGCGCCGAGCGCCATCAGCTCGACCAGATCGCACGGCCGGCGCCGAACTGACCGCTGCCCTGGCCCGCGCCGTGGAGAACCAACGCCGCCAGACCGACGCCACATCATGACGGGTCGTCCTGATCGGGCCTGCACCGCAGCAGTTCATCGAGTCGGCCGCCGACCTCCTGGACCGCATTCTCACCCTCTGCGACGCCGTATCCCACGACCGGCCGGAATCCCCCCGCCACTGACGCGACAGCCGCGATGCGAGCGCGCCCTCCCTTTCCCCTTACACCCAGGACAGACCATTTCAGATCAGCCCCGATTCCGCGCTCTCTCCCTCGGCGCGGGAATCCAGTCCAGCACACTCCTCGCCCTGTCAGCTGAGGGCATTCTACCCAGGGTAGACTACGCGATTTTCGCCGACACCGGATGGGAACCCGAAGCGGTTTATGCACACCTTGACCGCCTGGAAGAAGAGATAGCCGCGCCCGCCGGGATACCCGTACTCCGCGTGTCGGCCGGAAATATCCGCGACGACGCGCTGAACCCGGATCACCGGTTCGCATCCATGCCGCTCCACATCCTCAATCAGGACGGGCGACCTGGAATGACCCGACGGCAGTGTACCGGGGAATATAAGGTTAAGCCGATCAAGCAGAAGGTTCGCGAACTACTCGGCTACCCCTATCCGGCCCGCATCCCGAAGAGCGTTTTCGTCGAGCAGTGGGTAGGAATCTCCACGGATGAATTCCACCGCGCGAAGGATGCGGACGTCAAGTACATGCGCAACCGGCATCCTCTTCTGGACATGTCCTGGAGCAGGACCGACTGCGTGCGTTACCTGACCTCACTCGGTCTCGCAGATACACCGAAGTCGAGTTGCCTGGGGTGCCCGTTCCACGGGAATGCGCAGTGGCGGCATATCAGGGACACCTCCCCGTCCGAGTGGACGGACGTCGTCGAATTCGACGCGGCCATCCGGCAGGGCAATGCCCGTGCCAACGCCTTGGGCAGCCGCCTGCTCGGTGAGGCGTTCCTGCACCGCTCCCGCGTCCCACTGAGCCAAGCGCCGATCGACCACGTCACCGCCGCCGAGCGGGCCGCCCTGCAGATCAGCGCGGACGAGGCCGACGTCCTGGAGAAGGGGGTCAAGGACGGCTGCTCGCCCTGGGCGTGCCGCGGCGACGCCGACGCGCTGACGCAGGACGACTTCGGGCTGGCCACGTGATACTCGACCTCTTCGCGGGGCCGGGCGGCTGGAGCACGGCACTGCACGTCCTGGGCGTGCGCGACGTCGGGCTGGAATGGGACCCGTGGGCGTGCAAGACCCGCGCAGCGGCAGATCAGTTGACCATCCGGTGCGACGTGGCGAGGTATCCGACCTGGCCGTTCCTCGGCCGCACCCGCGGTGTGATCGCTTCGCCGCCGTGTCAGGCGTGGAGCATGGCCGGCAAACGCCTCGGCCTGGTCGACCAGCCACTGGTGCACGCAGCAGTCGAAGACCTGGCCGCCGGGCGCGACACCCGCGAACGCCTCCTCTCCGCCTGTCGTGACGAGCGCTCCCTGCTCGCTGCCGAGCCGATGCGCTACCTGTACGCGCTGAACACGGTCGGTGAGCCCGACTGGGTAGCCATGGAGGAAGTACCGGACGTGCTGCCCTTGTGGAAGCAGTACGCGGCCGTCCTGCGAGGGTGGGGGTTCTCCGTCTGGTGCGGGATCCTCAACGCCGCCGACTTCGGCGTCCCACAGACCAGGAAGCGAGCGATCCTCCTGGCCTCCCGCGTCCGGACGGCGCAGCCGCCCACGCCCACGCACGCCCAGCTCGCCGAGCCGGAATCGCTGTTCGGTCCGGGCCGTGCCCGCTGGGTCAGCATGGCCGAAGCTCTGGGATGGGGCGCGACCGACCGGCCCGTCCCCACCGTCTGCGCAGGAGGTGGGCCCGGAGGCGGCCCCGAACCGTTCCCGTCGGGCTCCCGCAAGACGCTGTCCGACGCCAGGGAGCGCGGCACCTGGATGCCCCGGCCGGACGGAGTGGTCCTGCAGTCCCGCCGCGAAGGCGCCGGATGGGCGGCCCGGCACGGCACCCGAGACAACCGTACGGCCGACGCTCCGGCGCCCACGTGCACCGCCGAAGCCCACCGCTGGTCCTGGTCCCTGCGCAGCAACAACCAGGCCAACGCCACCGTCCGGTCCATCCAGGAGCCGGCGGGCACGCTGTTCTTCGGGCACCGCGCCAACGAGTGCACCTGGGTCGCCGAACCCTCCACACCGCCAGCCGAAGAAACCGATGCGCCGGCCGTTCCCGAGCCGATCCGGATCACCGCCCGCGAGGCCGGCCTCCTGCAGACCTTCCCCGCCAACTACCCCTGGGCCGGGAACAAGGGCCAGCAGTTCTCCCAGATCGGCAACGCCGTGCCCCCGCTACTCGCCGGCCACCTCCTCGCCCCGCACCTCGGCCTCCCCCTCGACCCCGACGACTTCACCCTCGCCACCTGATGCCCCACACCCCCGAACCCGATGAAAACGACCTCGACGCCGTCCCACCGCCCCAGCCGGTGTTCCACGTCGAGCAGGCCCTCCTGGGGGCCCTCCTCCTCAACCCGCACCGCCTGAACGACGTGAACGGCATCACCGCCGACTCCTTCTCCACCGCCGCGCACACCGCCCTGTACGCCGCGATCAGCACCCTGCCGCAGCCCGACCCCGCCGAGCACGCGAAGAACACCAAGTGGCTCGACCGCGTGCTCACCGCGGGTCGGGAGCAGGCGCGCGGTCTGACCGCCACCTACCTGCACACCCTCGTCCAGGTCTGCCCCTGGCCCAGCCACGCCCCCGCCTACGCCCGCATGGTCGAGGCCGAGCACGCCCGCCGCCGCCTGCTGACGGCCGCCGAACGCCTCATCCACACCGTCCACGACGCCAGCCTCCCGCTCCCCGTTCAGACGGTGCTCGCCGAGGCCGACGCACTCGCCGCGGTCGTGGACGACGTCGCGAACCGCTTTCCCCCGCGCTCCGGCGTCCTCCCCCGCACCCCAGCGCCGCCACCCGTTCTCGCCCCTGACCACACCGAGGCGTCGAGGAGGAGCAACTGCTGCTCGCCACCGCCACCGCCCGCCCTGACGACATCGACGCCGTGCGGTGGCTGGTCCCCGACGACCTCACCCTGCCGCTGCACGCCGACCTGTGGCAGTGCCTGACCACCCTCGCCCGCCGCAACGAGCCCGTCGACCCCGTCACCGTCCTGTGGGAAGCCCAGCAGCGCGGCCTGCTGGACGGCGGCAGTGAACCAGGCGCGGTCCTGCGCATGCTGGCCGAACCGGCCGGATCCGTCGGGCACTGGGCCGAACGTGCCCTGCAGCGCTCCTTCCTGGCCACGGCCGAGCACACCGGACGACGCATCGAGGCGTACGCCGGCGACCCGGCGAACACCCCCTTCCAGCTCGTCGTCGGCGCCCGCCGCGCCCTCGCTGACATCGCCGCTGTCCGCACCCGCTGGCAGAACGCCACCGGAACCACCCCGCCACAGCAGCGGCGACCGGCGCCTGCCATCCGCGCCGGCCCGCCGACCACCACGGCCGCACACGCCGCCCGATCCACACGAGCAACCCGATAACTCTCGAGTACGCCGGTGGCCGGACCCGAAGGCCCGGCCACCGGTAGAACATGAGACCCCCACGTGACTCCCGCCATCGACGCTCATGTCCGCCTCGACACCCACCCCACTCGCCCGAGCGCCGTGCAGGCCGTCCTGACCGGCACCCAGGCCCACGTCGCCTCCATGGCTCTGGAGGCTGCCGGCTGGAGTGCCGCCGCCACAGGCGTCCTGGTCCTGGCTCGCATCGATCACGAAGAGCCCTACTGGGCCGCCGACGCCGCCCAGCACCTGACCACCGAAGGCATCACCGTCGAGATCACCCCGCGCCTCCAGGAGGCCATCGACGAGGAATGGACCTGGCCGAACTACCCGATGCCCTGGTGCACCCGCAGCGAAATCCGCGAAGTCTCCAACCAGGCGCAGAAGATCCACGACGGCATCCGCAACGGCCACCTCCTGATTCACGCCCACGCCCACGACGGCCACACCACCGTCGCGGTCGGCACATACCTCCACCGGGGCGGCAAGTCCGTCTACCTGCACGGCGAGGATCATCTGCGTCAGGTCGCCGACACCTTCGACTCACCCGCGGAGGCACTGGTGGCCTTCGAGAAGGTCCACGCGGCCGAGATGTGCCCCGGCCCGGCGCCCCTGACCGACACCGAACGCGCCGCCATCGCAGCGCGTTCCGTCTTCGACGTCACCACAGCCAAGCCCGAACCGTCCCGCCCGGAGACGGAGGCCGTCCCCCTCTACCTGGCCGATGCCGGTCGCCTACGGGGATGGTTCCGGTCGTCCCGGCGGCAGTTCGAATCGCAGGCGCATGGCCGTGCCGACGAGGCGGTAGCCGGCAAGGCCGGGGGCGCCGAATGGGTTAGGGAGAGGGGTGATGCGTCGGTGGGTGCTATCGAGGACGTGGGAAACGTAGACGATGGTGTACGTCTCGTCCGGGCGGAGGTGACTTGCCCTTTCGACTTCGGACTCGCCAAGTTCGAACTCGCCCCGGTCCCCGGTTGAGGCCTTCACTTCGTACAGGAGGGTCCGGTCCCTGTCGTGAATGAGGAAATCGTAGCCGAGGCTGTCGTCGCCCGAGCCGTCGGCGAAGACGTATTGGCGTAGCCCGGACTTCCAGGATTCTTCGCGGGGGACGCCGTATTGCCGCTCCAGCCAGGCGGCCACGGCCACCTCCCCGGCGAGTCCGACAGCTCTGTCCCTCTGGGGGTCCCGGGGGACGGCCCGGTATCCCCCGCCGCGACCGGCGGCCGCGGAGGGGGTTCGTTGTCTCGGGAGGGTGGGTGCTGACGGTGTCCCGGGCTGTGGGGAGGCGGCGAGTTGGTCGGGGGTGAGGTCGGCGGCGACCTGTTGGGCGAGATCGCGCAGGTGGTCGGGGCCGATCGGGAGGGCACGGCCGTTCAGGGGAAGTGAAGGGCCCGACGGCGCGGCAGGGAGCGGGGTACTACCGACGGGCGGGCTCGGCGGGAGGGGCGCGGGTTCGTGCAGGCCGAGGTCGGCCGCCCGGTCCGTGGCGGGCATGCCCGCGGGCCAGTGACCGTGGGTCTGGAGCCAGGCGATGAGCGTGCGGGTGCTGATCGGCTCGAAGTCGAGCAGACCTTCGGCGTCCATCGCCGACGCGACCTCGGTGGCCGACGGCAGGGAGGGGGCCTCGCGACCCTGGCGGTTCAGCCAGGCTTGCATGCGGACACGCAGGCGGGGAAGGCGCGCGTGGATGGTATCGACGCAGTCCTCGTGGATCTCGGCCACCGGGCGCGGGGGGTGCTGACGGGCCGGTGGCGGGGGCAGGTGCGTGACCATCCATTCCTCGGCGTGGGCGTCGAGGAGGTTAACAGGAAGGTCCCAGTGTTCGAGTCCCCACTGGGGGTCCGGCTTTAGTCCGGGGAGCGAGCGCAGCCGGACGTACTCCGTGAGGGGGGCTCCCGCCTTGTGCGGGGCCACGTAGGCGTCACGGACGCGGTCGGCCATGCGGGCCCGGTTCTGCTGCAACCAGGCTTGGAACTGCCGTTGGTGGGTCTCCACGTTGTCGACGGTCGGCAGACCCAGTGTCTGCCAAGCGCGGTTGGCCTCGGCCAGGGGCACTCCAAGCGCGGACAGCATCCGCTGCCAGTCGCTCTCCTCCACGAGCCCCAGCAAGTGGTCGGCGCGGTCGACATCGAGCCGGGCGACCAGCCAGTCGTGGAGTTCGCCGCGATCGTGCAGGGTCTCCTGTCCGCGTTGCAGTTCCTCGGCGAGGGCGAGGTCGACGCAGGCGAGCAGGGGGACGAGTCGGGCGCTGCCGGAGCGAATCGAGGCGCGGTCAGCGAGCACCGCCTCCAGGCGCTGTTGCGGGATGGCGAGCACAGAGGCGATGTCCGCTTCGGTGACGTCCGCGACGGTCCGGCCCAGCCGGTTCAGTGCGATGAACGCTAGCTGTACCTCCGTGCTCAGGTACGGAGCGCCGATCAGGGTACTCAGGGCGGTAGCGGCGACCTCCAGCACATGCCAGTCGGAGCGCTGCCGCGCACACACCACGACGAGGCAGGGTTCGTCCGGATCGTTATGCAGGAGGGAGCGGTCATCGTCAGAAGCGTCGAGGGTGTGCCCGGCGATATGGGTGACTGCGGTCCGCGCCACGACGACGCCACAGGATCGAAGCCGTTGCCTGACGCGGCGCGCGGCAGGCACCGTGGCTCGGGAGGACCGCTCCTCGTCGAACTCGACCAGCGCGACCATGAGGGTCTCCAGCCAGGGCCCAGCCAGGGCAAACAGCGGTACTCGGGGTGCGTCGGCGATCGGCAGCTGGTCGACCCGGACGTCGAGTTCCGCCTCGCTCGTCGGTCGGATCACGAAACGGCCCTGCACCTCCAGGTGCTCGTGAATGCGCTGGCCCAGAGCCCGGTCGTCGACCGGAAGGACGGGCAAGGGTGCCTGGTCGAGCAGCCTCCGCTGCTGGGTGCCGCGGATGTCGGCCACGTAGACCGGCTCCGGCTCGGACTCGGCTGCCAGGACATCCAGTGTCCCGGCCCGGCTCACAAGGAGTTCGGGGAGGATCCCGGAACGCCACCCGCTGCCGAACCCACCCAGAGGAAGGAGGTCCGCCCAAGCCTGTTCGTAGGCCCGCCGCAGCAGATGCCCGAGGCGTCCCTGCCGTAGCCGGGGCATACGGCGGAGCAGGGCGGGCAGGTGGCGGAGCCGGTCCGCGGCGGTCCCGGGATCGTCCCAGCGGCGTACGCCGAGCAATTCCAGGCGTTTGAGCACGCGGTCCGACTGCCGTCTGGGCAGCGCGGCGGAGGCTACGGTGAGGAAGGTGGGCGGCGCCTCCGCCGAGGCCCACCACCACGCCTGGCCGGCCGTGGTGAAAGCGGGGGTGTCTTCGTCGTCGCCCGTCTGGGGAATCCACGGCGCTCGGCTCAGGAAGGCCGCCAGCGGGGTGGGCCACGGTGTGCCCTTCTGATCCGAGCCGCCCGCGAAGCGGAACTCGAATGCCTCAGGGGCCCAGTTGTCCAGGCCGTGGACGATCAGTTCGGCGTAGAGTCGGCGGCTCCCCTCCTCGAACGCGGCGTACTCCCGCTGGCCGGGGAGCATGGCCACCTTCCTGCGGGTCGGGCGGTACTCGACGGTCTGGAAGAGATCGTCGCGGCGCTTGGGCCAGCGCTGGGCCGTCGACTGCCATTGGGCCCGCGCGTCCGGATCCAGCTTCAGGGCCCACAGTCCGGGAAAGGCGGAGGGGCGGTTGAGATGCTGCCCCTTCACCGCTTGGAACGTTGGCACGTAGGTCGGTAGCAGGCCGTGGCGAACTCCCTGCTGTTCGAGGAAGCGCCGCAGGGTCTGTGCGTCGGTGCGGGTGCCGGCACAGATGTCCTGGGCGGGGCGGACGACCCGGTCGGCGGCGGCGACCAAGTCACGGGAGACAGCCTCGGTGCAGTCGAGGAAGCGGGCCAGTGTCCGGTCGATCCCGCCGGGCCCGCCCGACCAGCCCTCTCCGAACATGGCCTCCGTCGCGGTCACCCAGCCCTTGCGGCCCGGCACCAACAGCCCCTTGATCACGGGCCGCTTGCCGTGCCGGTCCGGGGAGGACTCCCACAGGGCGCAGGCGAACAGGAGGTGCTCGCGCAGGGCCTCGTCGTCGTCCTGGACTTTGCGCATGGCCTCGCCCAGCACGTCCAGGAGGGCTTGCGGGCTGTAGTCCCGTACCAGCCTCTGTTCCTCCAGCCAGGTACGGCCGCGGGAGCGCCGGCTGGTCTTCCGTCCCGTCCAGGCGATCTCCGTGTGGACGAAGGAGATGCTCTTCGCGAGGCCGGGTGGTAGGGCGGGCGGTGTGGCCGACGGGCCGTCCGAGCGGCGGAAGAACAGCCCGGGATCGCCGGCCGGAGCTCGCGTCCCGTCGACCGTGAGGACGATCTTCCTGTCCTTTAGCTCCTCGCCGGTACGAGAGAAGCAGGTCGAGAGATCGTGGTAATAGTCCGCCCACCTGCCTGCGTCGAACTCGTTCTCGGCGAGGGCCGAGGCTACGCTCTCCGCCCAGCCGGCGAGCACGGAGGCGTCAGGAACGAGCCCCAGCCTACGGGCCGCGCCCAGCGCGACCAGCCGGTCGGCGCGCAGGGGATGCAGCCGCGGGTCGAGCACGTGCTGAAACCCGGCGGCGGCGACGGCCTGCGGTGTGAACACGCGGGCCCGGTCGGGGCCGTGCCACAAATAGCCTTGCCGGAAAGAGGTGCGGGCTCCAGGGGGATGCAGTACCGGCATGAACGGGACATCGTCGAACTCACGGTCCTGTGCCGTGAAGGCCAGCTCTAGGCGCCGCATCTGATCGTGGTCCCAGCACATTAGGTCGACCAGGGCACCCGCGGGCATCGCGACGCGGCCCTCGTCGACCAGGACCGCCGCCCGCGCGCAGGCCTCGGCCGCGGTGTCGAGCAGCAGGTCGTTCCAGTGCGTGGCCTCGGCCATGGTGCGTCGGCTCACGTCCGTGTGGAACGGAGCGTTGAGGAATCCGCGGACCGGGCAGGTCGGTTGTGCGCCCATAGGCAGGAACGTGTAGAGCCTGCCGCGATTCAGCGGTTCGCCCGCCGGCACCGCCACGCTGACCACGGCCGAGTCGCCCAGGGCCCGCCAGTCTTCCGTCAGCGGTCCGCATTCGACATCGGCGGCGATGGCCTCGTGCGCGCGGTCACGGTCCACCGCGGCCGTCACCATGATCAGGCGGGTGCGACGACGCAGGGTGACCTGCTGGATCTTCAGGCCACGCGAGGTGAGGAGCGGCTCCACCTTACGTGTGTAGACGTTCGAGCGCCCCCGGCTGCCCACCCGGTGCGTCACAGACACCTTGCCGAGGCGGTCCAGGAAGAGCTCGAACGGCACCCCGTCGTCGGTCAGTTCGCGCAGCTGGCGTACCGCTTCCTGGCGCGCGTCGGCGTTTCGCAGCGGGAGCCGGACCACGGTCACCAGACCACGGCGGCAGAAGGGCACCACCGCGGCCGGGATGTCGTCCACCGGCACCGGAACCTTCAACGACGAGAGGTTCGCACGTAGCTGACCGGCTGCCTCCGGACGGTCGGGCGCGACCTGGCGCGCCAGTCGATCGAAGTCCTCGTCCCGGGCGAAGCGGAAGCAGAACCCGTCGAAGGTCTTGGACGTTGTCCGTGCGACGCTGTACAGCTCCGGCGCGGCGGTGAGTTGCAAGACACTCTTGAAACCGACGCCTTTGTGGCCGATGCCCTCGTCAGGGCGCTTGCTCGACAAACCGATGCTGCACAGAGCCTCGAAGTTCTTGGGGCCGAGGGGCCTGCCGCCATTCGCAACGTACAGGACACCGTGTTCGCCCTCGTCCTCGTCGAGCACGATCTCGACGCGGCCGACGCCGTCGCGATCGGGGTGCGCGTCATGCGCGTTCTGGAGCAGTTCGACGAGCACGCGCCCCTTGTACTCCGGCGAGAGCATCCGTTCGGTGACTTTCTTGATCTCCAGAGCGGCGCGTCGTCCGCGCTTCAGGTCGTCCAGACACCCCTCGGCCTCCATGACCGCCGTCGCCACGACCTGCTTGTGCCTGGCCGAGCCGGGACCCGTGGGCCGCTTCGTTCGCCGCTGTCCGTCGGTCACTGTCCCCCCAAAGGCCCCTGAACGTACTGATGCCGACGATACGGGTGACCACTGACATTCGGGCGCACAACCCGGAGCACGACGGTCGGCGGGGGCTCCTGATCCCGCCGACCGCCATCAACGCCCTCGGAGACCCCACCTTCCGGCCGAGCGGCGAAGGCATCGCTGCTTCCTCAAGGATGGTCGGCCGAGCGTTCTAATCGCAACGCGGTACAGCGTTTCTACATGCAGAGGACGGCAACTTCCCTCGTCCGCGCGGAAGCGGCGACGTCTCCGCGGCGTCCGGCCAGGGCCCAATCTCACTGAGCCCTGGAGCAGGTCACCCGGCATTTGGGGTGCGGTAGTCAACTCATGGGTGTATATCGGTTGAATCCCTACTGGCGTTCTGTGAGGGGCGCGGTAGTCGGATTGGGCGCTGGGGCGACTGAGCTACCAGTCCCAACGGGTAAGGAACAGGAGCACGTGTGCACGTCGTGACCAGCAATGTGTGGGCCCAACAAATCGTCTTCGGCCGCAATACGGTGCGCCAACTACTGGTGCCGTCAGGCACCTTGAATGTGCTGGAGGCAGCCACCGGACTACAGGTAACGAGCGAACAGGGCAGATGGCCGGCGATCCGCGCCGGAGGCGGAGAGCCAGAGCAGCTGACGGCTGTCATACCCACCGTCAGAACGAGCGGGCGTGTGGGATGGGTCGGCGACACGGTACTTCGCCCGCCGCAGACAGTGCTTGCCTCGTTCGTTGACGGCATCGGGTTCCGCGACCACACCGAACCGCACGCGCTACGACGTCCCCAGATCGGTGCCCTGCACTCGGTGATCGGCTACTGGGCCTCCGGAGTAACCGCTCCGGGAATCGTGGTGATGCCCACCGGAACAGGCAAAACAGAGACGATGCTCGCGCTGCTCGTGGCCGCCCGACCCGAGCGTCTGCTGGTGCTGGTTCCAACCTCGGCGCTGCGTGATCAAATTGCTGCGAAGTTCGAGTCGCTAGGCATCCTGCACACACACCAGATCGTCACCCCGGGCGTGATGCGGCCCGTAGTGGGCAAACTCCAGCACGGCTTCCACGACGCAGCCGATGCTGCGGCATTCGCCTCCGCCTGCAACGTGGTAGTCACCACCCCACACGCCCTTCAGGCCTGTGAGTCGGAATCTCTCGACACCCTGCTGGCCGCGTTCACTCACCTGGTGGTCGACGAGGCCCATCACGCGCCGGCACCCAGCTGGTCGCGCATTGTCGATACCTTCGCCGACCGGCGTGTCCTGCTGTTCACCGCCACTCCGTTCAGAGAGGACGGGCGTCCTGTGCCCGGGCGGACAATCTTTCGGTTCCCGCTGCGGGAGGCCCAACGGGACGGGTACTTCACCCCGATCAACTACCGGGCCGTGCTCAGCCTGGAGGGCACTGACCGAGAACTCGCGCAGCTGGCGGTGGGACAGCTGCGCCAGGACCAGGCGGCAGGGCTCGATCACATCGCGATGGTTCGGGCGAGAAGCATCGCACGGGCCAAAGAACTCGGCGAGCTCTATCAGGCGCTCGCGCCGGACATGAATCCGACCGTTCTGCACGAGAAGGTGTCGGCCAGAGCACGGCGTACGGCGCTTGCCGCTCTGACAGATCGGTCGTGCCGGATCGTGGTCTGCGTCGACATGCTCGGTGAAGGCTTCGATCTGCCAGCCCTGAAGATCGCCGCACTACATGATGTGAAGAAGAGCCTCAGCCCGATGATCCAGTTCATCGGGCGATTCACCCGTGCCACTTCCGCAGGCTCGACGATCGGAACGGCCTCGGTGTTCGTGGCCCGTGATCCGTCGGTAGCGCTGTCACCACTGCGTGAACTGCTGCGCGAGGACGCCGACTGGGACACTATCCTGCATGACATCACCGAACGGGCCACGGCGAGCGTGGAGGAGATCAGCGACTTCGAGGCGTCCTTCACCGATGCCCCGGAAGAGGTGTCAGTCGCAGTTCTGGAACCCAAGATGAGCGCCATCGCTCACCATGCTCCCGACCACACCTGGACTCCCGAACGGGCATTGGAGGTCTACAGCGGAGGACGGGTCCTGGACAGCACCATCGCGGTCAACACCACGTCCACTGTTGCCTGGTTCGTGGTGGAGACCCGCAGCGAAGTCCGCTGGGGAGCCCCGCAGGCCCTGGAGCAGGTCACCTACGAGCTGATCGTCATGTACTTCAGCCGTGCCCGAGGCCTGCTCTACATCCACGGCTCGAACAACACCGGTGACTACCAGGAACTCGCCCAGGCCGTCTTGGGCGTGGCATCCCGGCCAGTCACCGGCATGCCGACCTTCAGGGTGCTGGGCCACATGGAGCGCCTGATCCCCACCAACGTGGGCCTGCTGGATTCACGGGACCACTTCAACCGGTTCTCCATGCACGTGGGAAGCGACGTCTACGAGGCGCTGACCACCGCCGACCGTCAGGGCAAGAGCCAGACCCACATCGCCGCCTCCGGATTCCGCAACGGGGAGAAGACCACCATCAGCGCCGCCTTGTCAGGACGGTTCTGGTCGATGCAGACCGCCCCCAACCTCAAGGCCTGGACCGACTGGTGTGACGAGCAGGGGGCCAAGCTCACCGACACCAGTATCGACCTGGCCAGCGTCATGGAAGGGTTCATCTTCCCCCAGGACCTCACCGAACGCCCCGAGAGCGTACTCATCGCTGCCGAATGGCCCTGGCCGCTGTTCACCGGCAACGGGCCCGGCCCCCAGATCTCCCACGCCGGCACCGCCTACCCCGCCGTCGACGTCGCCCTGGAAGTGGCGAACCACTCCCCCACCGGCCCCTTCCGAATCCGCCTGACCACTCCCGCCTGGCAGATCGCCTACAGCGCCGACTTCACCGACAACGGACTGACCTACACTCCCGACGAGCTGGACGGGCGTGTCCGCTCGGGAATCCACGAGTATTCGCTTGAGGAATGGATCAATCGGCACAAGCCCACTCTGTTCCTGGCAGGCGACAAGATGATCACCGCCGAGGACCGGCTGCTCGCTCCACGCAAGGACCTCGCCCCCTTCGACCGCAGACGACTGACCATCCTCAACTGGGCCGGGGTGAACATCCAGAAGGAGTCGCAGACCGCCACACGCGAACCTGATTCCATCCAGGCCTACATCTCCGCCCACCTGCAGCAGTCGCAGGAGTTCAACATCCTCATCGACGACGACCGCGCCCGCGAAGCAGCCGACCTGGTCGGAATGAAGATCGACGGCGACGAACTCGTCGTCACCCTGGTCCACTGCAAGTACTCCTCCGAGCCAGCCCCCGGTGGCCGGGTGGCCGACTTGTACGAACTGTGCGGCCAAGCCGTCCGCGGTGCAAAGTGGCGGCAGGACCACCTGGGCCCGCTCCTAAACCATCTAGACCGACGCGCCAGAAGTTTCCGGGCACGCACCGGAGTCTCACCCTTCGAAGCGGGCAGCATCGAAGAGCTCTACCGCATCCGAGAACTCGCCCCGCAGTTGCGGCCGCGCCTCCACACCGTACTCGCCCAGCCCGGACTGTCCGCATCTGCATGCACCGAGGAACACCTACGGCTGCTGGCCGGCGCCGAAACCTACGTCCACGCCCTCACCCGGGGCACGTTCACCGTGTACTGCAGCGCCTGAACTCATTCGACGGGCCGACCCCCTGTCGCATCCGCACGAGCACGACCGAGCTGGGTTGGCAATCCTGCACATGCCATTTCATCACCACGCTCCTCGCGCGGGATCACAGACAGAGACTGATCAGCAACGACTCAAACAGACGTAACCCGTCACACCTCTGACCACTTTGAGTCAAGTAGGCATCTCTACCCCTTCCGTATCAGATACTGCTCTGACTCTCGGCAGGCACACGGGTGCCCTCCCGGGAGCTGGGGTGGGGACAAGATCGGGAGTGAGATGCAGCTGACGCATGCCGAAGTGATCAACTTTCGCGCCCTCGAGAGAGTGGACGTCCGGATTGATCCGAAGGCCACCCTCATCGTCGGGCGCAACAACAGTGGCAAGACGTCGTTCGTCAATCTCTTCGAAAAGTTCTTCGGTGAGGAAGACACGAGGTTCGTCCTGGAGGACTTCTCCACTTGCCGTATCGCCGACATCGAACAGGCGCGACAGATCTTCGGCGAGGCTCAGTCGCATGCCGGCCGTGGCGACTCCGCGACGAGCGAGGACCTGCTGGCCAAGGCCTACGATCTCGTCCCGGCCATCCAGTTGGTCCTCACCATCCAGTACACGGAGGACGACGACCTCGCGCCGCTCACGGGCGTGATCCTCGACCTGGACGACACGTGCTTCGAGGTCAAGATCGAAGCGGCGCTGGAGGTGGCCCGCCCGCACGACTTCCTCAAGGACTTCTGGTCGGCTAGCCAGCGGGAGCAGTTCGATCGCATCAAGTGGCTGCGCAAGAACTTCTCGGACTACTTCGCCGCGGCCTATCGCGCGGTCAGCCCCTTGCACGAGAACGTCCGCAAGGAGATCAAGCGTGGCGCCGCCGAATCCATCCTGTCGGTCAAGTTCGTCTACGCGCAGACCAAGATGGATGACACGCCGGGCGACAAGGCCCGCACATTGTCGAAGACGTTCGAGGCCTACTACAAGGTCAACAGCGGGCAGGAGGACCGTCACCAGAGCATCGAGCAGATCGAGACCGCTTTGGCCTCCGCCTCTCAGCAGCTCGACGACAACTACGCCACGCTGTTCGACCCGATCTTCGAGGACCTGCGTACCTTCGGGGTGGGCACCATCACCCCGGTCCAGAAGCCCCGCATCGTCTCCCTCATCGAGGCTTCTGGCATCCTGCGCGGCAGTACCCGCATCCAATACCCGTCCGGGGACGACGACTTCCATCTTCCCGAAGGTCACAACGGGCTGGGCTACAGCAAGCTGATCTTCACGATCCTGCAGGTCATCAGCTTTCACCAGACCTACGAGCGCACCACACCCAAACCGGCGCTGCAGGTGCTGTTCATCGAGGAGCCCGAAGCCCATCTGCATCCCCAGATGCAGGAGACGTTCATCAAGAACATCCAGGACTTCATCGACCGTAAGACGGGCTGGAAGGTGCAGGTGATCATCACCACGCACTCCTCCCACATCGTCGCCAGCAGCGGCTTCCACACAGTGCGCTACTTCGACCGTTCCGAGCCGCAGCTCACGGTCAAGGACCTCTCGACCTTCGAGGCCAACGTGAAGGCCACCCCGCAGGGTGACGAGACCCTGCGCTTCCTGCGCCAGTACATGGTCTTGCACCGGTGTGACATGTTCTTCGCCGACAAGGTGATCCTGATCGAGGGCACCGCGGAACGGCTGATCCTGCCGGAAATGGTCCGGCGCTGCGCCAAGGGGCTTCTGCACCAGTACGTATCGGTCATCGAGGTTGGCGACGCCTACGCCGTCCGCTTCCGAGATCTGATCGCCTTCCTGAACGTCAAGACGCTCGTCATCACCGACATCGACTCCGTGTGCCCCAAGCACCGCAAAGCCTGCCCACCCGGCCAGGGTCAGACGGTCACCTCGAACTCGACGCTCAAGCATTGGCTGCCCGCCAAGTCCAGCATCGCCGAGCTGCTCGCCACCGACCCGGCCGACAAGGAGCAGGGCCATGTCCGCGTCGCCTACCAGATCCCGGAGACAGATTCGGGAGCCTGCGCGCGGAGCTTCGAGGATGCCTTCATCATCGCTAACGCAGAACCCCTCGCGCGGGACTTCCGCCAGCTCGCCCTGAAGGTGGCCTTCGTCAAGGAGGTCGGGGCAGACCCCACTGCCGACGAGATCGAAGCCAAGGCCTACGACATCGCACAGCGACTCAGTGACCACAAGACGGACTTCGCCTTCGACGTCATGCTCTTGGAGGACTGGGCCGTTCCCCGCTACATCGCCGAAGGACTGCAGTGGCTCGCCTAGACACCCTCGAAGCCGTCGCCACCGAACTGGAGGCCCGGCGCAGCTTCCTCGTCGAAGCAGGGGCCGGCGCCGGCAAGACGACCACATTGGTGCGCGCCCTGCGGCACCTCTTGACCCACCGCCGTGCAGACCTGGAGGCACACGGTCGGAGGATCGCCTGCATCACCTATACCAACGTCGCAAAGAAGAAGATCCACGAACGCATCGCCGCAGATCCGCTCGTCGATGTCGGTACCATCCACGAATTCCTGTGGAGTGTCATCCAGCCGTACCAGCGTGAACTCTGGCAGCAGATTCTCGACTACAACAAGGACCTGTCCAAACCGGAAGACCTTGATGACGTTACTGATCCTCCCGTCATCGAGTATTCCGACCGTGGGCGCAGGCTGCACGAGGGGCGCATCTCCCACGACGACGTCATCGCGCTGTCGCTCCGTCTCGTCACGGCCCACCCCAAGCTCATACGCATCATCACCAGCAAGTACCCGGTCATCTTCGTCGACGAGTACCAGGACACCTCGCCCAAGACGATCCAGCTGCTGCTGGACCACCTGGCAGGCGCGGGCCGCGAGAAATGCGTGGTCGGTCTCTTCGGCGACTCCATGCAGAGGATCTACGAGTCCGGAGTCGGAGCGGTAAAACGGCCCGGCCTTCTCACTGAGATCACCAAGCACGAGAACTACCGCTGCTCGCCTCCCGTCGTCGAGGTGCTCAACCGGATGCGTCCCGAGCTCCCCCAGGACGCCGTCGGCAAGCAGCAGACCGGCGAGATCCACCTGTTCCTCAACAGCAGCATCCCGGCTGGCTATGAGCGACTCACCGCCGCCGAAGCAACACTCGCGCGGAACGGTTGGACACGGGAGAACTGTAAGTACCTGCTGCTCACCCACCGGGGGATAGCCGGCACCCTGGAGTACGCCAACCTCTTGGAGCAGTACCGAAAGCTGGGCCGCTACGGTCCCGACGACCTCATGGCCCGCAACGAGCCGTACATCCAGTACCTCACCCGCATCGAGGCCGTCAGCGCGGCGTTTCACAACAATGACTTCGCCGAGCTGACCAACCTGCTGGACGAGGGACGGACACAGATCACCCGTCACGCACACAAACGCGCCATCAGTGACGCGATCCGTGCGCTCGACGCCGTACGCAGCACCGGCACCATCGGCGAGGTGCTCGATCTGATGGCCGACGGCCATCTCCTCGCCCTGCCGGGAAAGCTCAAGGACCTGGAGCGCCGGAGATCCACAACGAACCTGGACGAGCGCGACCAGCGACGGGCGGACTTCTCCAATAACCTCCGCACCGTGTCCTACCGTGAAGTCATCAGCGTCACCCACTTCATCGATGAACTCACCCCGTTCTCTACCCAGCACGGTGTCAAGGGTGACGAATTCGAAAACGTCGTCGTAGTGGTCGACGACCGCGCCTGGAACAGGTTCAGCATCGGCAAAATGCTCGCCGGCACCGACAAACCCGACCGTACCGAACGGTCACGCAACCTGTTCTACGTCTGCTGCTCCCGAGCCCAGCGCGGCCTGGCCGTGGTATTCATCGACGATCTCCCGGACGGAGCTGAGCCCACCCTTCACGCCTGGTTCGAGTCAGGCACCATCCACCCGTGAATGCGCACCAGCCAGACCAGTTACACATTCCGGACTCCGGCCCCTGTAGCGCAGCCCCACTGCCATTGGGCGGACCCTTACGCAGGAGTGAACCGGGGGCTGCGATGGACGAAGGCATCATCTACAGCGGGCCGCTGGGCCACGTGGCCCAGCAATTGGCCCGGCCAGCGGGGACGGATCCATCAGGCGTGTACGCCGCCGCGGTGAGCTGGTGGTCCGCAGCCATCGCTCCGGCCGTCTCACTCAGCATGTGGCCCAGTGCACCCTTGTCCGTATGGACCACCTTCGTCGAGTCCAACGGACATGGCCTGCCCCCGCTACAAGACGTCTTGCGCCCTGCCCTGCAAGCGCCAGCCCCACTGCTGACACATCACGACGTATCTGACGTGCAGCTATTCGGCTCCGCCGGACACACCACTCGGAGGGCCGGAAGAATGGGCAAGGCCGTCTCCACTCTTCTGCTGACCGGCAGTCCCTTCCGCCAAAGTCGCGGCAGGCCCACCATCTCCCTCTCGCTCGAAGCGCACCTGCGCAGAGCGTGGGATGGCCAGGACCGGCTTCCTTCACGCGGCAAGCGGCGCAACCGACTCTATGGCGCACCAGCCCCACCGCACGTCGGCGTGCTCTGGGAGGTGTCACTTGATGAGTGGAAGACCTTTCGCTCCACCGATGCCGCGACCTACTCCAGGACTCTGCACTTCAGTCGCCGAGCAACCCTCGAGGCGGTCCCCGACGCCTCCGGCGCACCGGAGAAGGACTGGCAACAACTGCTCGCGGATGCCTACACCTGGGCCTTTCAGACCAAGTTCGTCTTGACCTGTACGCCCCGTGCGGGAGCGAAGTGGGACGCGATCCGAGAAGCAGAAAACGTCTGGTTCGCTGTGCTCCCCGAGCACGAGGCCGGTTTCTTCGTGCGGACGGACGATCATGTGTCACGCATTGCCGGCACTCTTGCTGCGACCGAGTGCACGGCGATCCATGGCAGGCACATCGACGCCGCATGGTCGCTTGTCCGCCGTTCTATCCTTGACACGTTGCAGCTGAACGCGGTGCGCCTGGAGAAAGTCCTGCCTGTTGTCACGCGCCTGAGTGGTGCAGTGTTCGGGGTCACGGGTCCTGAGGGCACCGCGCCGCCGTTTTACCCGGACGGCGCGTCGCCGTATCGCTCCGCCTCCGGTTCCGAAGACCCGATTCTCCCGGCTTCCCGACGCAACGTCAGCTCCACCAAGCTACTCAAACAGTGGTATGAAGACCGATGCCAGATGTGCGGAGAGGTACTTGTACTGCCCGCGCCCCTCAACCGGTACAGCGAGGGAGCACACATCCGAGCCCGGGGCGACGGCGGTCCCGACACGGTGGAGAACCTTCTCTGTCTGTGCCCGAACTGTCACGTTCTCTTCGACTTCGGGGCGCGCGCCCTGACCGATGACCTGCGAATCATCGACACTGTGACCGGGACGCATTTGGGCCAGCTAAACGTGCACCGCTGGCATCGGATAGACGTCCGGTTCATCCGCCATCACCGACGGCGCTGGCACGAATAGGCCCACCCATTGATTGCACAGCCCTGACACGCACAGGCTCGGCCGAGCTCTCAGAATATCCGGATTTTCTACTTCCTTCCCGCGGGATATGATTAATAACTTCACCCGACTCCACACCGCGCCCCGGAGCAATGTCCAGCAAGTCAGCACGCTGGGACTGCGTCCTTGCCTCCTCTACCATCCAGTCCCGGCGAGCCTGCACGACCCCTCCTGCGACCGTCCGATCCAGTTCCAGAACAACCGGATGGGGCCCACTGCGCCAGCGACTGTCACGCCGTTTCCCAGAGACCGGCGTCAAGGATGCGCGCGGCCTTGGTGATACTGCCCGGCATCAGGTGCCGGTAGGTGCGGTAGGTCTCCTCGATCGACTTGTGCCCCATCCACTCCGCCACGTCCGTGATCGGTATGCCGTTGCCGAGTGCGTTGGACGCGAAGTAGTGCCGGAAGCCATACATCCCCATCCTGTCCATCTCCGGCAGTTTGTCGAAGAGCGCGTGAACGCGCCGGCGTTCCATCGGTTCTGTGTAGTATCCGCTCGGCCCTCGCAGCAGATACCCTTCCCGCGTAGTGCCGTGCTTCTCCTCGTATCGTTCGATTGCCTCCCGCACCGAGCGTGGCAGCGGCACCTCCCGGAACTCCCCTACCTTGCGGTGCTTGAGCTTGGCCGGCCGGTGCGTGTTGGAGTGGATCTGCTCGTGCACCCGGTACACATCGTCGGCCACCACGTTGTTGATGTTTACCGCCCGGGCCTCACCATTGCGCAGCCCGCACCCCGCCATCATGACGATCTCCATCGCGAGATCGTCACCCGCGACCGCCAGCGCCTGCTTCACATACTCCAGGGACGGAATGACCACCTTCTCCCGAACGTACTCCGGCTCCTGTACCCCCTTCACCGGGTCGTCCGCCATCGCCCCCTTGTCAAAGGCGTCCCGCAGAATCGTCTTCAGGATGCGAAATATGTTGACCTGGTTCCCTCGGCCGACACCGTCCGCCTCCAATGTTTCCAGGAAACGCTCCACCACGAGCGGCGTGACGGTATTCAGCTTCCGGAAACCCATGCGCGGAAAGATGTGCACGTTGAGGGAGCTGTCAACGTGCTCGCCCGTGGAGTACTCGGTCATCTTTCGCTGCCGGGACCGCCACTCCTTCGCGTATTCCGTCACCGTCTTCTGCCCCAGCTCGCGACGCGCCTCTGCCACAGATGGCGCCGTACGCTTTTTCTCCGTGTAGATCTGCGTCAGGCGCTCGATCGCATCGTCCTGCGTGCCGAAGCCGCTCTCCTCGGACTGCTTTCCCATCCCGTTCCGGAAGCGGATCGTGTACGGATGCGGACACCGGGACGGCCGGGCACAGCCGCAGTCCTTGAAGAACGACCCCATCCCCCGGGCGAGCTGACGAGCCAAGAGACGCAACCTCCAAACGAGAGCCGGACATTCGCGCTCAGGCCCCGCCACGGCGGCCGTCAGGTCAGCAAGTCAGGACGCTCCCGCGTCCGATGCTGACCATTTGCTGACCTGAGCGGCCCCATCATGCCTCTGACCTGCGCAAATGTCCAGATAGTAGATCTTGGACTTGATCAAAGTTCGCAGCACTTTAGACTCCTAGAAGACGGCTCCCCGCCAACTTTCTGCAGGTCAGGGGCGTCCCTCACTGTACATCGGCATGCCTTCGGCTCGAAGACCTTCAGGAAAATCGTGCGTTGCTGTGATCAGGCTTCCCGCCTGCGCATTTCTGCGCGGCCAGGCTGCCGCGAAGCCACCGACCAGGCGCACGCGAGGAACCGTACGGGACTGATACTGAGTCCATGCTGACTTATCTGACGTATCATCAGGCATGTCTGGGGTCGGCGGCATTTGCCCAGCTCGGAGGCAATTCGATCCCGGCTCACAGGTGAGGGCGAGCTTCTTATGGAGCAGGACGGGAATGGAGCCGACGACCGCCGACGATGGGCCCTGGCCCGCCATGGAACTGCACCTCCGGTCCAACCGGCCGGCGGGCGCTCGCGCGGGCACTGATCGCGCACCACCCCTCCGCTGCCTGAACCTCCTCGACGGACCACTCCCGGCGTCGACCTCGTCGACTCCGCGCCGCCGACCGGCTCCGGGCCACTCTGGCACGGCTCAACCCCGCCGCCCGGGTGGTACCGGCCGTGCGGGGCCGCATACCGGTAGGCGAGGTACTGGGCACCAGCCGTTTCGACCTGGAGCGGGCACAACAGGCTCCGGGCTGGGTCAGGGAACTCAACGGCGACCACGTTCCCGAGACGGAGGAGTACGGCATCTCATCGACCGTCTTCCGCTCCTCAACGCCCTTCCACCCGGGACGGCTGTGGACGTTCGTGACGGAGGCACTGGACAGCGGCGCCCACGGGCAGGTCCTCAGGTCCAAGGGCTTCTTCACCCTCGCCAGTCGACCCCATGTGACGGGACTGTGGTCGCAGGCCGGCTCGGTGGCCCGCTTCGAGCCCTCCTCCGCACGTGACGCCGACAGCCTCTACGCCCAGGAACTCGTCTTCATCGGAACCCAGCTGGACCCGGAGCTGCTGCAGGCAGCCCTGACCGACTGCCTCATCCGGGAAGGCGAAGCCCTGCCCGCTTCCGACCCCTTCCCCGCCTGGGACACCTACGGCTTCGACGAGAGCTGCGCACACGAGCACGACCCCCTCACCACCATGACGGGGCACTGAAACTCCGGGTCGGACGGTGGTCGCAGCCACGGCACCGTCCGACCCGGTGCACACCTGTGCCACAGAGGCCGCTTCATGGACGACAGGAAGAAGCCACGCCTGGGGACGGCGAGAAAGCTCCTTGTACCCCTGTATGCCCGCGCCGTTGAGAACCGCACGGATCACGCGCTTCTGAGCGACGCACGGGCCGAAGATGTCGTCGCTTCGGTCGACTACGACTTCGGGCGCTTCGTCGATCTCCCGAGCCTCACCGGTGCGTTACTGCGCGCCCTTCTCTTCGACCGGTGGGTGATCGACTTCCTGTCCACGCGCCCCGACGCCACCGTGGTCGAGATCGACACCGGGCTCAGCACCCGCCACGAACGCGTCGAGAAGGTCGCGCTCGTCGGTTCGAACTCGACCTGCCCGGCGTGATCGACCCGCGCCGGAACTTCTTCACGGACAGCACCCGACGGACGATGATCGCGGCCTCGGTGACGGACCGAGCGTGGACTGCGGAGGTGGCCTCGCACGCGACCGGGCCTTACCTGTTCGTCGCATCCGCCATCGCCGCGCAGCGGCTCCCCCAGGCCGAGGGCTACCGGCTCAGCCTCCTGTGCCTGCCCTGCCGTCCGCAGGCACGCTCAGCGCCCCCGGTCCGGCCGTGACTCCGCCGAGTCACGGCCAGACTCGGGGCCCGTCGCGCGAGCGGAGGGATCACCAGGAGGACTTGGTGACCCCAGGCAGGAAGCCGGCGTGGGCCTGTTCCCGCACGCGGACGCGCGACAGGCCGAACTTCCGCAGGTGACCGCGCGGCCGCCCGTCCACGCTGTCCCGGTTGCGTACTCGGGTGGCGCTCGCGTTGCGGGGTTGGCGCCTCAGTTCTTCCACTGCGGCCCGGTGTTCGGCGTCGGTGGAGGACGGCCGGCGGATGATCTCCTTCAGCTCCGCCCGGCGGGCCGCGTACCGCTCGACGACCGCCTTGCGCTTCTCGTTCTGCGCGATCTTGCTCTTCTTGGCCATCAGACCTTCCCCCCTCGGGCGCGGATACGGGCCACCGCGGCCTCGATGCCGATGCTGTCGACGGTCTTGATCGCCTTCGCGCTGAGCGTCAGCCGGACATGCCGCCCCTCGCTGGGCAGCCAGTAACGCTTGCGCTGGATGTTGGGGTCGAAGCGACGCGAAGTACGCCGATGCGAGTGGGAGATGGTGTTGCCGAAGCCCGGCTGGGCGCCGGTCAGTTGGCAGTGGGCGGACAAGGTCGTACCTACCTCTCATCTGAGACGGCTAGTTTTTGGTAATGGAAACCATTCCCATATAGTACCGCTCATGGCACGCAACGAGGTACGCCCGATCATCAAGCTCCGCTCCACCGCGGGAACCGGCCACACGTACGTCACCCGCAAGAACCGCCGCAACGACCCCGACCGCATGGTCCTGCGCAAGTACGACCCGGTCGCCCGGCGCCACGTCGACTTCCGCGAGGAACGCTGACCTCCCGCACTCCGCCACCGCCCTCTGATCCCGAAGGACGTCTCATGAAGCCCGGAATCCACCCCGCGTACGGTCCCGTCGTCTTCCGCGACCGTGCCGCGAACTACGCGTTCCTCACCCGCTCCACCATGACCAGTGACAAGACGATCGAGTGGGAGGACGGCAACACCTACCCGGTGGTCGACGTCGAGATCTCGAACGTCAGCCACCCCTTTTACACGGGGACCGCACGGGTCCTGGACACCGCCGGGCGAGTCGAGCGCTTCGAACGCCGGTACGGCCGACACGGAGCCAACTGATGCGGGACGAGACCGGACTGCCCGTCGTCATCGTCGCCGGGCTCCACTCCGAGGCACGCCGCAAGGTCGTGGAGCACCTCCTGCGCCTGGTACCCGGCAGCGTCGCCCTTCACCACGACCTGTCCTCCGCGGCCGACGGCGCCGTCCTACGCCAGGTGCGCGACGCTTCGGGCGGGCTGTCCCGAGAAGAGGCCCCGCTGGTCAACGACTGCGCGTGCTGTGCGCTGCGCGAGGACCTGGTCCCCGAGCTGGAGCGACTCGCCCACGCCGGCCTCACCCGGCTCGCCGTCGTCGAGCTGTGGGACTCCGTGGAACCCAGGGGGATGGCCGAGGTCGTCGTCCACCACGGCGGCGACGCGGTGCGGCTCACCAACGTGATCACGGCGGTCGACCCGGCTCTCGTGCTCCCCTGTCTGGGCAACGGCGACGACCTGGCCGAGGCGGGCCTCGCGGCCGCGGCCGGCGACCAGCGCACGGTCGGCGACACCTGGGCCAGGCAACTGGAGTACGCGCCCGTCCTCGCCGTCGTGGAGAGCGAGGAAGCCGACGACGAGGACCGGGCGCTTCTCACTCAACTCCACCCCACCGCCCGCCAGGTGAGCGCCGACTCCCCGGAACTCGCACGGCTGGCCTTCGCCGGCTTCGACGCCGAAGCCGCCGCAGCAGCCCAGCACCCGGCCTGCGCCCTGCTCCCCCAGGAAGCCGACAAGGCAGGCGTCACCACATTCGTCTGGCGCCGGCACCGCCCGTTCCACCCCGAACGTCTCTACCAGGCGCTGGAAGACCTCTGCTGCGCTGCTGCTCGCAGTCGCGGACGGTTCTGGCTCGCCGACCGCCCCGACACCCTGCTCGCCTGGGACGCCGCGGGCGGAGCCTTGTGCGTGGAGAGCGCCGGCCCGTGGCTCGCCTCCCTGCCGGACGCCGCCTGGGAACTGGTCCCGCCCGTACGCCGAGCGGCTGCCGCACTGGACTGGCACCCCGAGCACGGCGACCGCTGCCAGCACCTCGTCTTCACCTCACCCGGCCTGGACCGCGACGGACTTGAGCGGGTGCTGGAGTCCTGCCTGCTCACCGACGCCGAGTACGCCACGGGGCCCGAAGCGTGGAAGCAACTCCCGGCCGCATTCAACTCTCTCCTCGACCCCGTCGCGTAATCCCGGCCCCGTCCGCCTCAGCACAGAAGGAGTGCCATGGCCCCCCGCCAGAATGCCCGCAAGCCCGTCAAGTCCCGTCCCAACCCGCTGGACGCGGCCGGGATCACCTACATCGACTACAAGGACACCGACCTGCTGCGGAAGTTCATCTCCGACCGCGGAAAGATCCGCAGCCGCCGCGTTACGCGCGTCACGGCTCAGCAGCAGCGGCAGATCGCCGCGTCGATCAAGAACGCCAGGGAGATGGCGCTTCTCCCCTACTCGACTCGATGAGAGGCAACCCCTTAGTCCTGCACGCGCCTTTCCTCAGACAATACGGAAGCACACGAAATGCACCCCTTGAAGGAGGGGTGCATTTCATTTTTCGTCGGAGGGGTTGCACCTGGAGCAGTCAGTGGTCGTCCCAGTGGTCCTCGTGAGCGGCAGGCCGGCGTGGTCGAACGCTGGGCGGAGGGCGTCGCCGAAGGCATGGGCTTCACCGAGGTCGAGCACACGGTGGAACTGACCGGTGTCTGCGACCGGTGCGGCTTCACCCGGATCGCTCCGGGCCCGGGCTCCGCGGAGCAGCGCGCTTGAACGGCGTCCGACTCTCGACGGATGCGTAGAGGGAACGCCGGAGGTCTGGTGGCCTCACCGGCCGGCGGCGAGGAGCCCACCGGTCCTTCCGAGCGGTCGCGGGTCGCTGGTGGGCAGTACAGAGCGCCCGCCGGCCCAGGGCCGGCGGGCGCTGCTCAGGGAGCGCTGCAAGCGGTCCGGTCAGTGACCGTCCACCGTTCCGGACAGTTCGTTGGTGCCCTTCGGCAGCGTCACGGACGTCAGCTTATCGCCCGATTCCAGGTCGAAGGCGTGCAGTTGGCGCTTGCCCGGTTCGGAGACGTACGCCGTGTGGTCGCGGACGAAGAGGGTGGGCCTGGGCTGCTGCCAGTCCAGGGGCTCGGTCCAGTCGCCGACCGCTTCGATCTTCTTCTCGACCTTGCCGGTCTCCGGGTCGATGACGTGCAGGACGCCGTTGGTGCCGAGTACGAGGGCCTCACCGTGCGGGCCCCGGGCGAGGGAGCGGAAGGAGTAGCTGGTGCCGAGGTCGACCAGCTTCATCTTCGCCGTGCGGGTGTCGATCAGCGATATGCGGGTCGGCCGCTCCAGCTCCGCCTCCGGGTCGGTCTTGTAGTCGCCCAGGAGGATCGGGGAGGCGTCGCTGCCGGCCTGGTTGCCGGTGCGGGCGTAGTCGTCGGGGGCGTCGACCTTGGTGAACTCGCCGTCCTTGTAGAGCAGGACGCCGTCCTCGCAGCCGAGTCCGACCACGTCGCCCTGGGCGGCGGCCTCACCGTGCACGCCCGGACAGTTCTCGGCGCGGGCGATCTCCTTGTCGTTCTTGTCGAGGACGAGGGCGCCGGTGCGCTTCTCCTCGGTGCCCAGCGTGGTGACGAGTTCGCCGCCTGCCAGTTCGATGGCGACACCGTGGTGGGGCTCGGCGGAGGTGTAGCTGCGGGTCTTCGGCTGCTTCCCGCCGGCCAGGTCGGCGGGGTCGAAGACGTTCACCTCGCCCGTGCCGTCGGTGAAGAGCACCGTCTTGCCGCCGTGCCGCACGACGTGACCCGGCTTGGCCCCCTCGAACTCGGCATCGGTGAACTCCTGCCGGACGGCGTCGAACACGCGGAAGCCGCTGTCGGTGGAGACGATGACGTGGTCCTCGTCGCCAGCCGGGTTGACCCGGTTGAAGCCGGGCAGCTCGACGGTCTTCGCCGGCTTCAGGGTCTCGCCGTCGAGGACGTAGAGGCCCCCGTCGTAGGAGGCGACCAGCGGGTTCTCGACCGCGGTGGCCGCACCGCTCTTCGTCTGCTTTTTCGGCTCGGCGTCGGACGAGGCATCGTCGCTGCCGCCGCAGGCGGCCAGCGCCATGGCCGCCGTCAGGGCGAGGGCCGTGCCCGTGAGCATTCTGGCGCGTGTCGACCTGTTCATGGTGTGTCTGTCCTCTCCGGCCCCTCACAGGGCACGGGGTTGTGTGGTGGAGCGGCCGGCGTGTTCGGTTCGCCGGGTCGCGGGGAAGCTCGTTCAGTCGCCGGTGAGGCCGTCGGTCATGGCCGAGGTGTTGGCGCGCATCATTTCCAGGTAGGTGCCGGCGCCCTTGCCCTTCTCGGTCAGCGACTCGGAGTACAGCGAGACGACGTCCACGTCCCCGCCCATTTCCTGGCGCAGGACCTCGGCGAGCCGGGTGGGCTGGGAGGAGTCTGCGAAGACGGTGCGCACACCGGCCTTCTCCATGGCCTGGGTGAGGGAGCGCAGGTCGGAGGAGCTGGGTGAGGCGAGGGTGGTGCCGCTGGGGATGACGGCGCCGATCACGCGGAGGCCGAAGCGGTCGGCGAGGTAGCCGAAGACGTGGTGGTTGGTCACCAGGGCGCGCCGGTCCTGCGGGATGATCGCGAAGGACTTCTCCATCCAGGCGGTCAAGTCGGCGAGTTGTCCGTCGTAGCGTGCCGCGTTGTCGCGGACGGCCTTCTCGTGCACGCCGTCCACGTGTTCGACGACCTGGTCGGCGATCAGGCCGACGGCCTTGCGCACCCGGTCGGGGTCGGTCCAGAAGTGCGGGTCGGGGGTGCCGGCCTCCTCCTCGGGGCCGCCTTCCCGCCCGGTGTGGAAGGTGAGGGGGTCGGCCGCCTCTCCGGCCGCGAAGGTGGCCACACCGGACTCGCGGGCCGCCTCCACGTGTCGGCGGACGTTCTCCTCCAGGCCCAGGCCGTTGTAGACGACCAGGTCCGCGTTCTCCAGCTCCGCGGCCTGCACGGCCGACAGGCCGAAGGAGTGCGGGTCGGCGTTGGGCTTCATCAGGACACTGACGTCCGCCTCGTTGCCGACGATCTCCTGGGTGATGTCGCCGAGCATGTTGGTGGTCACCACGACCCGGGGCCGGTCGTCGCCACCGCCCACGCAGCCGGCCACCGTGCCGGCGAGAACGAAGAAGCTGACCAGGGTCACCAGCAGGGCACGGACCCGGGCCGCACCCACGCGCGCGCTCATCGGCCCGTCTCCGCCATGAGGGACGGACGGACGTCCAGGTCGAAGGTGCGCGCCACACGGAGGCTGTCGTTGTAGTCGATCTCGTACACGCGCTTGCCCTCGGGGTCGTTGAGGTAGGCGCGGCTGCGGTCCACCTCGATCACCGGAGTCGCGGTGCCCCCGGGCCCGGCTTCGGGTATGTCCTTCAGCAAGGGAACGGTGACCGTGGTCTCCTTGCCGGCGGATATGACGTAGCCGTGCAGGGCTCCGTCGGTCTCCAGGACCACCAGCGGCGAGCCTTCGCCGGCCGTGTTGGCGGCGACCACGGGGCCGGTCTTCACCCGAGTCCAGGCGCCCTCGGTGACGTCCAGGACCCAGACGGCGTCCTTGCCCGCGGGTGCCGTGAGGGTGCTGCTGCCGGGGCGGTGCCGAAACTCGGTGGCACGCTCCTCCTGCGGCACGTCCTCGCCGTAGGGGATCTTCTCGGCGGTGAAGGCGCCGTCGTCCTCGTGGACGAGCAGGGCGCCGTCGGCGCAGCCGAGGACGAGCCCTCTCCGGGTGACCGCGTCGCCCTTCGGGTCCTCGCACGCGGGCTCCAGGGTGGCGACGCGCTTTCCGGACCGGTGGAGCACGGCGACCTTCGCGGGGCCGCCGCTCTCGCCGGTGAGGGTGATCAGGTGCTCCGCGTACGGCACGACGGCGCCTGTGTACACGCCCGGGAGCCGGGAGGGGGTGCCGAGGGAGCCCTTCTCCAGCTCCGCGCGGGGGTACACACTCGCCTTCCCGTCCGCCGCCGTGACCACGGTGACGCCCGCGTCACTGCGGACGCGCGTACCGGTGCCACCCGGGAACTCGCCGACCTCCTGGATCTTCGCGCGGTAGTAGTGCACGTGATCGCCGTGGTCGACCGTCCACGCGCCGCTGTCCAGGACCTGGGTGCCGTCCGCACCGTGGATGTAGCCGAAGCGGCCGTCCGTGGTGAGGGCGGTGACACCAGGTCTGCGGGCGGTGTCGTGCACCTTGCCGGTGATCAGGTCGAGCACCTGGGTGTCGCCGCTTGCGGTGTCGCCGAGCAGGAGCCGGGACTGCTGCTCGGCCGCCTCGGTGGCACCTTCGACGTAGCCGTGCGGGGTGGTGGAGGAAGCGGGGCTCTCAGAGCCGGACCCGGCGTCCTCCTGGCCACCGCATCCGGTGGCCAGGAGAACCACGGCCGCCAGCGCGGGCACCAGCGATGTGACGTTTCTTCGGACCAACAAGGACATCGCCTCAGGTTTCGTTCGGTCGGGACATGGGGGCGCTCGGGGCCGAGGTGACCGCCGGGACCGGGAGGCCGGCACGGCGCGCACGGCGGCGGTGCCGGAGCCCGGACGCCAGGTGGGACAGGAAGAAGAGGCCGACCGCGAGGGCCGAGACGGTCGCTCCGGCCGCCGTGTTCAGGTGCCAGGACATCAGCAGGCCGCCGAAGGTGGCGGCGGCGCCGAGGACCGCGGACAGGACCATGACGCCGCCCACGCCGCGCGCCCAGGGCAGGGCCGCCGCGGGCGGAGCGATGAGCAGCCCGAGGACGAGCAGCGTGCCCACGATGTGGAACGAGGCGACGATGGCCAGCGCCAGCAGTCCCAGCAGCACGGCGTGGGCGAGCCGGGGACGCAGGCCGAGCGTCCGGGCCTTGCGCTCGTCGAACGCCAGCGCCAGGAAGGCACGGTGACCGAGCATCGAGACGGCCAGCGCCAGCAGCAGGGCCGTCCCGAGGAGCGTCAGGTCGCGTTCCCGCACGGCGAGGACGTCACCGAAGAGAAAGCCGGTGAGGTCCACCGCGAAGGACTGCGAGCGGGACACGATGATGACGCCGAGCGACAGCATGCCGACGAACAGCAGACCGATGCCGGTGTCCTGGGACAGTCTCGGAGTACGTCCGAGCGCCGTGACGCCCGCCGTCATGACGGCCGCGCTCACCACCGCCCCCACCAGCAGGTTGCCGCCGAGCAGCGAGGCGACCGCGACGCCGGGCAGCAGTCCGTGGGACATGGCGTCGCCGAGGAAGGCCATCCCCCTCAGCACCACCCACGTACCCGCGAGCGCGCATATCGCCGACACCAGGATCCCGGCCCACAGGGCCCGCTGCACAAAGGCCACCTCGAAAGGGGCTGTCAACCAATCCATGACTGGACCATACAATGACAATCATGTTCAATAACAATCCCCCTGCCCCGCCGGACGGCGAACCGGGCAACGAGCGCGTCCGGTTCCACGAGCTGAACGCCGGCTACCCCGGCCGCCCTGTGCTCCACCAACTCAGCGCGCACATACCGGCTTTGGCCATGACCGCGCTCGTAGGGCCGAACGGAAGCGGCAAGTCCACGTTGCTGGGCGTCCTGGCCGGCGTGATCGCTGCCACATCCGGAGAGCTCAGGTACGCGGAGGGCTCGCCACCGGCTTTCGTCCCGCAGCGCGCCGCCGTCGGCGACGCGCTCCCCCTGACGGCGCGGCAGACCGTGGAGATGGGCCGCTGGGGCGAGCGTGGACTGTGGCGGCGGCCGCCCCGGCAGGACCGGGCCGTGGTCGACTCCGCCATGGAACGGCTGGGCGTCACCGGCCTCGGCGCCCGCCAGCTCGGCGAGTTGTCGGGCGGCCAGCGCCAGCGGGTCCTGATCGCCCAGGGCCTTGCCCAGCAGTCCGACCTCCTGCTCCTGGACGAGCCGACCACCGGCCTCGACCCCGAAGCCCGGGAGCGGATCACGGACCTGCTGACCGGCCTGGTGGCCGACGGCACGACCGTCGTCCAGGCCACGCACGACCTCGAGGCCGCCCGCTCGGCCGACGCCTGTCTGCTCCTCAGCGACGGACGGCTGGTCGGACACGGCCCGCCCGAGCAGGTACTCACCCCTCAGGCACTGACCCGCATCTGGCAGCCGGCACGAAGCCCGGGACCGGACGCGTGGTGCTCGGCGTGTGCCGATCACAGCGGCCTCACTAAGCTGGGCGGGCCGCCACTGCGCGGTTGTTGCCGAGCGGTAGAGCGAGTGACGTGAGCGATCAGAAGTACGCCGGAGGGCGGGGCGGGCTGGCCGACGCCGTACGCCTCACCGTGCGGGCCGGGGTGCACCTCCTGCTCGGCGGGTTCGCGCTCCTCACCATCGTCACGGTCGCCGGCGTGCTCGGCCCGATGCTCGCCCTCGACCTCTACACGCCTCCCGTCGCGGCCTGATGGACGGTGTTCACCGCCGTCGTCGTCCAGGGGGTGCCGTTCCTCCTGCTCGGTGCGCTGGTCTCCGCGGCCGTCGGCACGCTGGTCCCCGAACGGGTCTTCGCCCGGTCGCTGCCGCGCAGTTCCGCTCTCTCGGTACCCGTGGCGGGTGCCGCCGGGGTGGTGCTGCCCGGGTGCGAGTGCGCTTCCGTTCCGGTGGCGGGCAGTCTCATGGGACGCGGGGTGGCCCCGGCCGCGGCGCTGGCGTTCCTGTTGTCCGCGCCCGCGGTCAATCCCGTGGTGCTCGTCGCCACGTCTCTCGCCTTCCCCGGCGAACCGATGATGGTGGTGGGCCGGTTCACCGCCTCGCTGGCCACCGCAGTGACCATGGGCTGGCTGTGGGCGCGCTTCGGCCGCATGGAGTGGCTGCGGCTTCCGGCACGGCCCGCCGCCGAGGCCGCCGGCTCGCGCGCGGGCGCCTTCGTGTCCGGGGTGCAGCACGACTTCCTGCACGCCGGGGGCTTCCTGGTGGTGGGTGCGGCCGCGGCGGCGACCTTCAACATCGCCGTGCCGCGCTCGCGGCTGGACGTCTTCACGGCTTCCGCCTGGGTGTCGGTGCTGCTCCTGGCGCTGCTCGCCGTGGTGCTGTGCGTGTGCAGCGAGGCGGACGCCTTCGTGGCGGCGTCGCTGAGCGGGTTCGGGCCGGTGGCCCAGCTGGCGTTCATGGTGGTCGGGCCCATGGTCGATCTGAAGCTCTTCGCCCTCCAGGCGGGCACGTTCGGTCGGGGCTTCGCCCTCCGGTTCTCGTCGGTCACCTGGGTGGTCGCGGTGGCCGGCAGTGTCATGGTGGGGTGGTGGCTGCTGTGAGGAAGTACGGTTCCGCGGCACTGTTGCTGCTCGGTCGGCACCGCGGTGCTGCGCGTCTCGCTCTTCAGCGACCTCTACCTCCGCTACGTACAGGCCGGACTGCGGCCGTACCTGATCGTCTCCGGTGCGCTGTTGATGCTGCTCGGTCTGGTACGGGGCGCCGTGACCGCGCGAGCGGCGCGGGACGGGGGCGGCCACTCCGACGCGCACGGTCAGCGGGACCACCGTCACGCCCACCCCGGCGCTCCACGTGTCGCCTGGCTGCTCGCGCTGCCCGCCGTCGCCCTGCTCTGCTTCCCTCCCCCGGCGCTGGGTTCCTACAGCGCGGCACGGGAAGAAGCCAGGCGCGCCGAGAAGTTCGTCGGCACGTTCCCCGCGCTGCCCGCCGGTGACCCGGTGGAACTGAGCGTGGCCGAGTTCGGTTCCCGGGCCGCGTACGACAGCGGCTACTCACTGCGGGGCCGCACGGTGCGCCTCAACCGGCTTCGTCACCCGCGACGACGACGGCACCTGGTACGTGACCCGGCTGCGCGTGGCGTGCTGCGCGGCCGATGCGACGGCGGTCAAGGCGGAGGTCCGCGGCGCGGGGGCACCGGAGACCGACACCTGGGTGACGGTGACCGGCACCTGGCACCCCCGGGGCCGCCTCGGCTCGGCGGCTGCCTGGCCCCCGTTGCTGGACGCCACGGACGTCCGGCCGATCGTACGGTGACGCCAGCAGGTGGTCGGGGGCCTGGGCGAGCACCGCGAAGGCATCGGCCGCTGCCGGGCGGTCGTGACGGATCACGGCATGCAACACGCGGGCCACGCACGCCCGGACGTCAAGGGAGGGGTCAGCCGCCAGTCGACCCAGGTGGGGGACGATCAAGGCGGCGCGAGATCCGTCCGCGTCGTGGACGAGCAGATCGCCCAGGCTCTCGGCCGCGCTCCCCCGTACGGTGTTGATCCCGGCAGTGAGCAGGTCACGCGTCGCATCATCCCCGTCCGCGCCGGACAGATCGTCGGCGTCTCTCGACTCACCCGAGTCGAGAGCGCGGCTCAGGATCGCCTCCACCAGATCGAGCGGCACGTGGTCGAGGTACTTCCGCAGGGCGTGCCCCAGCCACCGGTCCTGCTCCGGCCTGCCCCTGTTCGCGAAGTGGCGCACCGCCGCGAAGACGGCCTCCGGATCGTCGTACGGCTCGGCCTCCCCAAAGCCTAGGAGCATCGATGCGCCGTAGGCCGGGTGCGTCCCGGAGTCGATCCGCACGGCGAGCCGCGCGAATCGACCAGGGTCCGCCACCGTCATGCTCCGCAGCACGTGAGACAGTTCGTGCGCCCCGCCGGTATGGGTCTTCCAGTCGGCTCGGTCCCGGTTGTGCTTCCTCATTGCCCTCAGCCATTGGTCGTCACTCATGTGCTGGGCCGCGTTCGCCGGGATGGGTGGTCCGACGAACCCACCCGTCACTCCCTCCGGTTCATCCGGCTCTCGTCGGTCGCCGTAGAACCGACGGAGTTCCCCGAGCCGGCGCGTCGCCCGCTCGGAGAGCCGTTCTTCGGGAAGCGCCGTCAACAGGGTGAACTCGTGCCAGGGTGAGAGTTTTTCCTCCGGAGGAAGACGCAGATGGAGCAGGGTCCGCTCCAGCCGCCCAAAAATGTTGTCAGGCAGGGCACCGCCGATGGTGCGAAGGACCTCACGGGCGCCCCACACAGCATTGCCCGTGTAGCCGGACAGCAGACGGTGTCTGCCTTGGAGAAGGATTTCGGCAGACCACGAGGCGAGGCCGGGTCCCCCCGCGGCCAGCACCTGGTAGAGCAGCCACTGCGCCGCTTCGTACGGTTCACTCACCAACTGTTCCACAAGCTGACGCGCTCGCGCGGCGTCCCGGCCTGCCGTACTCCGCAGAGCTTCCGCCGCTCCTTGCAGCAGGGCATCACCCAAGTCGCTGGGTTCATCGCCGGGATGACGGTGCGAGAAGTGGCGGTCATGGACGGGCCGCCCCGTCCGTACCGGGTAAGCGGTCAGCCTCATGACTGCCAGTAGGACCGGCAGCACCCGGACGCAGAACTCCCCCGGTGCGCCGGCAGCGGCGGCGGTAACCGTCTTGAGCGCCGTGTAGTCCCGGTTCAGCAGTACCGCCACCCTGCCTTGGTCGTCGAGTGCGAGGGCGTCCGGGCGTTCCGTCAACAGTGTGCCCAGCAACTCGACCACCCAAGTGGGTTCTTCATCCGCCAAGTCGCCCGCCGGATCCCAAAGGATGTGTTCGACGCCGGTGAAGAGGCCCGCTCGCACGCCGTCGAGCAGGAGGTCGAAGAGCGATCGGCTGCCGACAAGGCGGGCATGGGGAACAATGCGAATCAGCAACGCACCGTACCCGGGGTCAGCGGCGTGCGGTGCCAGAAGACGGGCTACCCGATCGGGTAAGGTATCGGCGACTGTGACCAACAGCCTTACCGCCCACTCCTGTTCTCTCGCATCGGCACTGACGAGCCAGTTCTCGAAGACCCCCTCGTCATCCCCGCGACGGAACCAGGCAGGCGTGCCGAGCATGTCGACGAGGCGGTCGCGGAAGGGCGGGCGCGTGTCCAGCACACGAGCGACGGCGCCCCACTCGGTGGCGGTGGGAGCGTCCAGGCTGCGTAGCACGGCCAGGGTCAGGTGCTTGAGGTGGTAGCGGATGGCCGGACTGGTCAGCAGTGCCTCAGCCTCCTCGGCGAACCGTTCCGGGTCGAGATCTCTCAGGTGATCGAGCACCTGCCGAAGCTGTCCGCGACGGAACAACTCCTGCTCCCCATCAGCGAGAAAAGCAACCAAGCTCTCTTCGCGCCGGATCCATTCGCGGGCGAAGGCGTAGTCGAAGAAGCTCTCGTGAAAAAAAGCCAGCTGACGGCCATCGCGCACAAAGACGTGTTCCGACTCCAGTACCTTCCGGCTGGCGGCGAAGTTGTCCGTGTCGAGCACGCTGTGCGGCACGGACAGCCGCTGGCGCGCGCTCATGACGGCGACGACGGCCGAGACCGCGTCGTGGAAACGCACGGACGGACGCTGGGCGCACTCCGCCTGTTTGGTGTCCCAGAAGGCGTCGAAGAGCTGCCGGGTGGTGTGGAAGAGAAGGGCCTTCTCCTGGTCCACGACCTGGGCAAGGAGGACGAGATGCAGTGGTGAGCGCAGCAACGCCCGTTGCTGCGGGGCCAGTCGGAAGACGTTCAGGCCCATGCCTGTGACGGCGGTGTCGACCTGGGCGTCGGAGAGCGATCCGAAACCGTAATGCGTGTGCAATGCTCCAAGGCCGTGAGCCTGCGGATGCGGGCGTCGGCCTCGACATCGAACGAACGGCAGGCCAGGACCACTCGCATGCCGGGATATGCCGCAGCCTCGTCCACCAGGTCGGCCACTGCGTCGAATGTTGCCGGGATACGTCCCGACGCCATACTGACGGCGTCAAGCTGGTCCACGACGAGGACACAGGGCTGCCCGGCCGCCACGGCGCCGAGAGCGCCGACCGGGGACATGGGCAGGCCGACGCGCTGTCCCAACTCATGGGTCGAGCCGAAGGGTTCCAGACGGTCGAGACGGAAGGCGAGCACTGGAGTGGCCGCCTCGTCGAGGGCGGTGAAGGTCTGGTGCAGTACGGCGCTCTTCCCGCCGCCCGCGGTCCCGGTCAGCAGGACGAGCGGCCTGGCACCCTCCATGACCTCCGCCACGAGGCAGACTGCCTCCTCACGGGGGATCGTGGGCCGGAGCAGCGCACGTTCGACGCCCGCCGCCCAACGTCGCGTCACCGTTCTCACGGTGTCGGACACAGCAACAGCGTCGGCCCGCACGACGCGCCGCAGTCCGTACTGCGCTAGCCGAGTGGTGAGAGCCGCGGCGTCAAGTGTGGTTCCCAAGTTGTCGAGCAGTACTTGGCCAAGGGCGAGCGCCGCCAGGCGGCCCGGTGCTCCGGCCAGGACCTGTTCAGCCAGGACAGCGTTGGTGTGCACGAGGTCCCGTTCGTCGTGCCACTCCACCCGGATCCCTCTCAACATCCTCCAAGCCGTCGCGCTCGAGCCGTAGATGCCCCCCGAGGCGAGGGCGTCGAAGGATCCCCGGAGTTCGTCCGTCAGCCACTCGGCCTCGAAGGAGGCAAGATCGTCGGAGCGGCGGGCGCGATCTGCGAGTTCATCGATCGCACGGGCGGGAACCACAGAGACAAAGTGGAACGTTCGACCCGCTTCGACATGCGAACGCAGACTCTCCCACACTCCTTTGGCACGGAGGGAGGTCACATTCCAGCTGTTCGCGTTGCGATTCTGACGCTTGACCTGGTGCACCTCCTTTCCGTGGTCGTGCTGGTAGACGAATTCGACCCCGTCGCCCAGCGGCCCACCCGGTTCAACGCAGAGCGACGTACCCGAGCCCAGCAGTACGTACAGGGCATGTCTGATCGTCCAGGCTCCCTCATAGCGGTTGCCGAACTTGTCCGTCTCGCCACCCAGCCTCGGTGCCACCGTCTCCCCTGTCCCCTGCGGCCCGGTCAGACAGTCTGCGCGCGGACGCTACCGCACTAAAGCCCTCCACTGGCCCTGAGTACCTTTCGCGGGACCGCACCGCCTCACCCCCGCCCGGTCCGCCGGGAGTATCGCAACGTCCGGGCGATAGCGGCTCGTCCGGCAAGCGCGCCAAAACCGTCCCTACCAGAGAACAGCAAGCCCAGCGAGATCAAACCAAGCTCAGGCGTTCTCGTCATGGATCCGCGCCCCCAGATCCTCCGCCCACTCCAGCGCCCACGCCTTGAGTTCTTCGATCTGCCGGGAGGTGAGCCCGTACGCGGTGTAGTCCTCATCCTCGTACCAGTCCGCGCCGACGAGCCGGTCCCGGAGGTCCTCGAGGCTGAACTCGTCGTGGGCGCGACGGCGGCCCAGGGATTCGAGGTCGGCGGTGGAGCGGTGGCGGGAGGCAGCCTGGACGTCGATGAGGTCGCGGACGGTGCCGCGGTCGGCGAGGGCACGGACCTTGGTACCGATCACGTCGTCGAGGGAAAGAACGGGACCGTAGGGGGTCTGGGCAGGCGGAGCCCAGAACGCCTCCTTGAGGACGTCGACCTCGCACTCCTCGCCGGTGTCCGGATCGGTGACGAGGAACCGGCCGCTGAGCGGATCGGTCTGGACGTGCGTGGTCCGCCATCCGCGCGCGCTGAGACCTGCTGTGAGTGAGGCGACGATCTCCCGCATCGGAGCGGGATTCTCGGTGGCGACGTCGAGGTCACGGCTGAAGCGTTCGACCAGGCCGTGGGCCTGCACGGCGTATCCGCCGGTGAGGACCAGAGGGTAGGGAGAGCCGAGGTCGAGGATGTCGGCGAGGAGACGCTCGTGGAGCGGAGTGAGCTTCACGCGGCGGTCGTATCGGCCGGAGCATTGTGGAGCAGCTCGGGGAAGGCGTCCTCCCAGACCTCGCGGATGTAGGGACTGACCAAGCGCCGCAGCACGGGCCACTGCTCGATGAGCAGCCGGTGGTGCAGGAGGGCCACCAGGTCCTCACGCAGTCCTTCGGCGAGGACGGTCCGGTAGAGCGTCATGCGGGACTTCGGACGGTCCAGGCTGTAGCTCGTCCGACCGGACCAGACGATGTGGAGCGGCAGGTCCACGTCGCCCTCGACGGGGCCGGCCAGTTCCTGCAAGCGCTCGGGCAGGCGGCCACGGTAGCGGTCCCGCAGCACCTCGGCGCGGGGGGCGGTGATCGTCGTGTCCATGCATCCAGTATCGCTGCTGGGAGGCGGTGACATGGCGGATACAGGGCTTCCCTGTCGTATGTACGGGTCGGGCACCGCCCGCCCCTCCCTCGGACGTCTCAGCCAGGGCGCGCTTAGCGCATCATCGCCTACCCGCGCAGGCCCCGGGTGGCGCGGCAACCGGCTGCCCCGCAGGCCCGGACCAGCCCGCCCGCGGGCGCGGGTGATCATGACGCAGCAGGTCACGCGGAGGGTCGCCCCGGTGGGACCGGCTGCGGCTTCGGTCTCTCTGCCGGAAGTGACGACGGCGGCGAAGCCGAGGCCCATGGCGCCGGCGCAGGGGACGAAAAGGACACCGGGGCGACCGAGGTCGCGGTAGCGGCCGGAGGGGGCAGGCGGCATCCATAAGGCACGCCGCTTCGACCCCGACAGCCCACTCACTCAGGACCCGCGCCGCGGACGTGCTGTCGAGTAACGCAGCGAACCTCCCAAGCTGGAGCCAGGCACCTGTGTCCAGGTCCCCCGTCATAGCGGCCACCTGGTCAGCAAGCTGGGACGCTCCCGCGCCCGATGCTGACCGTTTGCTGACCCGAGCGGGGCCATCAAGCCTATGACCTGCAAAAACAACCAAACGCTAGGTCTTGGACTTGAATACCGTACGAAACATGAAGAAACTCCCGGTATGCCTGCTCCCTGCCTGTCTTTGCAGGTCAAGGGCTGTGTCGACACCCTACAACGAGTCGCATGTCCGGGCAGCTTTCCCCAGGTTTTTCTGGACTCACGCTGACCACTTGCCGACTTTTCTGATGCCCCGTCAAGTGGCAGAGGGACGGCTTCGCCCACTCTCGCGAGCACCGCCTACGACCTGAAGGCGCTCGCTGCGCACCAGCAGTGGTCCGCGACCGGCCGCGCCGAGGCCGATCCTGCAGCCGCCGGTCCCGTCGTGCAGTTCCGAGGAGTACGACCGCCTTGCCACCGACAGCGCGCGGCACGCGAAGTACTGGGTGGAAAACTGGCCGAGGACCGAGCTGGGGGCAGGGTTCCTGCACGGGCTGATGTTCACGGCGGGCGTGCGTCGCAGCCTCTCCCTTATCTACGTGCCGCAGGGGCTCGAGTCCGCACTGCGGGACGTCCAGCGCAAGAAGGCCGCGATCATCGCTGACGCCAACGGGCGTGCACGCCGCGGGCAGGTCGATTCCGAAGAGGATTCCGTCGAGTACGCCGACGTCAAGACCTGTGAACGTCAGCTCATCGCCGGGCACGCGGACGTGGCCCTGACCGGCCTGGTCACCGTCACCGCCGAGACCGACGCCCTCCTGGACGCCGCCTGCGCACAGATCGAGACCCACGCCGTCACATCCGGAGTCGATCCCCGCAGGCTCAACTACCAGCAACCGGACACCTTCGCCCTCTCCGCGATCCCGCTCGCCCGCACCACCCTGTGAACCAGCCGCGTCCGTGCGCGCCCTGGGCCACTGCACTCCCGATCATCCGCGACGGGAGGCCCGTCGCCGCCCTGCCTACCGGCGGGAAGGACCACCACCTTTGACCTCTCCCCCGCGTGCCGACGGCGCGCACCCCTACCTCCGCGCCGCGAGCGCCGGCATCCGCCACCACGCACGAGCCCTGGCTCCGTCGGACGCAGACCCGCCCAGGCCCGTGGACCGTCTGCACCTCAACGTACTGCACGCAGACCTCACCGCTCTGCTCCAGCTTCTGGACCGGCTGGCCGACCACACCCGGGCTCCTCACCCGGCCGCCGGACGTCATCTGGCCACCGCCCACACCAGGCTCTGGCATGCCACCACCGAAGTCCACGCTGCCTTCCACCTGCTGCCCGGCACGACCGAGGCCACCACCGCGACGAGCGCCTGTCATCCAGAACGGCCACCCTTCCGCTTGTCATCCGGCCGGGTCTTGGAGTTTCCCGGCGTCGGCATGTTCCGGAAACCCGTCAAACGTCTATTCAGCAAAGGATTAGTAAAACTATGTGCGCGCACCACGAAGGATGCCGCAATTGAATCTCGACTTATTGGATGTGGCGCATTCGATGAATGAGGTGGGTGATCCATACTGTCAAAGGCAACTTGAGTACCCCTAGAGGAATGATTGAAAACAATAACATCTCGAACTTCTGGATCTTCCTCGAAGTCTGGTGTAGCGTCATTGACGGACGGGGGAAGCTCGATGCAGCCTTGGGCGACTCCATGGGGAGTCACCCAAGGCTGCACCCCAGTCAATAAGGACCGCGATCGTCAGAGATGGTCTCACATTGATGGAGGTGCTTGATATGTCCGTGGAGTCGGCAGGTGTGACAGAAATGACCATGTCTGTCCTCGGCCCCTTACGGCTAAGTGTCAACGGCGTCGACGTCACTCCTACCGCGCCGAAGCAGATGCAGGTTCTCGCACTCATGGCGCTCAATGAAGGGCAGGTGGTGACGGCATCGAGCTTTGTGGACGAACTGTGGGCGGAGCGTCCGCCGCGCAGTGCGAAAACAACCCTGCAAACATACATCCTGCATCTTCGAAAGCTCATATCGAAAGCTTTCAAAGACGAGTCCCCAGTGGTCCGGGATATTCTGCTGACCCGGCAGGGCGGCTATCTTCTGCGCCTGCCCATGGCGCCCTTCGACCTTCGCCAGTTCAACGAATTCTCGACAGAGGGAAGAATTGCACTTTCTCAGGGAGACCCGTGTCGAGGCTCCCAGTTGCTGCGTAAGGCATTGAGCTTCTGGCAGGGGCCTGCTCTGGTGGACGTGCCGACCGGCTCCATTCTCGGACCGAAGGTGAGGGGGTTACAGGCGGAGCACCAGATCGCACTGGAATGCCGCATCGAAGCCGACTTGCAAATGGGCAGGTACGACGACGCCATAGGCGACTTGGTCACGCTGACCGCCCAGCAGCCGCTCAACGAGAACATCCACGACCAATACATGCGGGCGCTCCACCTCGCCGGACGCCGATCGGAGGCTCTCGGTATTTTCCACCGGCTCCGGAAGAATTTGATGGACGATCTCGGCCTGGAGCCGTCCGAGCAGGTTCAGCGCACTCAGCAGGTGGTCCTCAGCTCGGCGTCGTCGCGCGAGGACGGCGCCGCCCAGAACTGGTGGGTCCCCTGGGCGCCGGACCGACATCACGGGCCGAGTGCCGCGTAGCGCCGTTCCCCTTGGTGCTTCGGGCCGCCCTCGAGGCGCTGTCAAGGACGGTCGACAACCCTCGTACGCGCTCGTGTTCCGCGCAGGCGAGGAGGATCCGTGGCCGCCGCACAGCCGGTACGTCTCTACTGTTTCGCGCATGCCGGGGCGGGCGTCTCGGCCTTCCACGGGTGGGCGGCGCGCGTCGGCCCCGGCGTGGTGCCCATCCCGGTGCTGCTGCCCGGCCGCGACCGACGCCGCCACGAACCCCGGGTCACCACCCGCGAGGCGCTGCTCGACGATGTGATGCGGCTGTTCGGCGGCGCCCGGACGGCCCCGTTCGTCCTGTACGGGCACAGCCTCGGCGCCCTGGTCGCCTACACCGTCACCCGCGCCCTGCACGAGGCGGGCCGGCCCGGCCCTGCACTGCTCGCGGTCGGCGCCTGCCCGCCGCCTCACCTGCCGCCCGCACCGGCGTACGCCCTCGGCGTGCCGGATACCGAACTCCTGCGCACGCTGGATCTGATGGGCGTCGTACCTCCCGGCACGCCCGGCACCGAAGCCGGCGGGATCTGGGACCGTGCCGTACGGCCGGTGCTGCGTGACGACCTGACGCTCGCCCGCGCCCTGCGTACCGCGGCGTGCACACCCTCATCGGCGGATCCGCTGACCGCGCCGCTGCTCGTCGTCGCCGCGGACGACGACCCGATGGCGTCGCCCGCGGTCGCGGAGGGCTGGAGCCGCTGGAGCGAGGGGCCCACGCGGCTGCGCACGGTCTCCGGGGACCACTTCATCGTCCGAGGCCCGGAACTGCCCCGGCTCCTCGGTCAGGCATGCCGCACGCTCCGCCCGGCGAGGCGCACGCCCCGCGCGGCAGGGCGAGTGACCAACACCGGGAACTGACCGGCATTCGAGCGTTCCTTGTCCGCTCCCCAGCACGCTCCTTCCCTGACCCGGGCCCTTCCCGGCCCGGTCGCCCAGCACCCGGGGTCCCAGCACCCCGGGTTTCCAGCCACCACCGCCTGGAGTGACATGTCCCGCCATCTGTTCACCTCGGAATCCGTAGGTCAAGGGCCCGTACAAGCTGGACCACTACCGCTACTGACTCCACGAGCCCGTCGACCGGCGCCCGAGTGGGCTTCCAGGGGCCGGGCCTAGCGTCCATGACATGAAGGCACTCGTTCTGTCCGGTGGCTCGGGCACGCGCCTGAGGCCCATCACCCACACATCGCCCAAGCAGCTGGTGCCGGTGGCGAACAAGCCCGTTCTCTTCTACGTCCTGGAGGACATCGCGCAGGCCGGGATCACCGACGTCGGGATCGTCGTCGGTGAGACGTCCCGCGAGATCGAGGACGCGGTGGGCGACGGTTCCAAGTTCGGCCTCCAGGTGACCTACCTGCCGCAGGAGAAACCCCTGGGACTCGCCCACGCGGTCCTGATCGCCCGCGACTACCTGGGTGACGACGACTTCGTCATGTACTTGGGAGACAACTTCGTGGTCGGCGGCATCGCCGGTCTGGTGGACGAGTTCCGTGCGGACCGGCCCGACGCGCAGATCCTGCTGACCCCCGTTCCCGATCCGACGGCCTTCGGCATCGCCGAGCTGGACGGGGACGGCAGGGTTGTACGCCTGGAGGAGAAGCCGACGCACCCCAAGAGCGACATGGCGGTGATCGGCGTCTATCTGTTCACCCCGCTCGTGCACGAAGCCGTGCGCGCCATCGAGCCGTCGTGGCGGGGGGAACTGGAGATCACCCACGCCATCCAGTGGCTCATCGACAGCCGGTACCACGTGCGGTCCACCGTGATCCACGGCTACTGGAAGGACACCGGCAACGTCATGGACATGCTGGAGGTCAACCGGACGGTGCTGGAGGGCGTCGAGCCGTGCACCGAGGGTCCGGTCGACGCGGAGAGCGAGGTGATCGGCCGCGTCAGGATCGAGGCCGGTGCCCGGGTCAGCAATTCGCGGATCGTCGGTCCCGCGGTGATCGGGGCGGGCACGGTGATCAGCGGTTCCTACATCGGGCCGTACACGTCCGTCTCCGAGGACTGCCGGATCGAGGACAGCGAGATCGAGTTCTCGATCGTGCTGCGCGACTCACGAGTGCGGGGCGTCCAGCGGGTGAGGGGGTCGCTCATCGGCCGCAGTGTCACCGTGGCCCCCGCCCCGTGCAAGCCGGCCGGCAACCGGCTCGTTCTCGGCGACCACAGCGAGGTGCAGATCTCCTCATGACCACCACATCCATCCTGGTGACGGGCGGGGCCGGCTTCATCGGCTCGCATTACGTCCGGACCCTGCTCGGTCCGCGCGGCGTGCCTGACGTGACGGTCACCGTGCTCGACAAGCTGACGTATGCCGGGACCCTCACCAACCTCACCGAGGTGAGCGGCAGCGACCGGTTCCGGTTCGTCCGGGGCGACATCTGCGACGCACCCCTGGTCGACGACCTGGTCGCAGCGCACGACCAAGTGGTGCACTTTGCCGCCGAGTCGCACGTCGACCGCTCCATCCTGGGCGCCGCCGACTTCGTACGCACCAATGTCACCGGTACCCAGACGCTCCTCGACGCGGCGCTGAGGCAGGGGATCGAGACGTTCGTGCACATCTCCACCGACGAGGTGTACGGCTCCATGGACGCCGGGTCCTGGCCGGAGACGGCGCCGGTCAGCCCCAACTCGCCCTATTCCGCGGCAAAGGCGTCCAGCGATCTCGTGGCACTGGCCTACCACCGCACCCACGGTCTGGACGTGCGCGTCACGCGTTGCTCGAACAACTACGGGCCCCATCAGTTCCCGGAGAAGGTCATCCCGCTGTTCGTCACCAGTCTGCTCGACGGACACGAGGTGCCGTTGTACGGGGACGGCACCAACGTACGCGACTGGCTGCACGTCGACGACCACGTCCGCGCGGTCGAGCTGGTCCGCACGGGCGGCCGGGCCGGCGAGGTGTACAACATCGGCGGCGGCACCGAGCTGTCCAACAAGGAGCTGACGCAGCTGCTCCTGGACGCCTGTGGCGCCGGATGGGACCGCGTGCGGTACGTCACCGACCGCAAGGGGCACGACCGACGCTACTCCGTCGACTGTACGAAGATCCGGCGTGAGCTCGGGTACCGGCCTGCCCGGGAGTTCGGGGACGCGCTGGCCGAGACCGTCGCCTGGTACCGCCACAACCGCGCCTGGTGGGAGCCGCTGGCGCGGCGCACGGGGGCGGTGGCCGCCTGATGAGCGGGGTGCTGCGCGACCTGTGGGAGAGCCTGGTCCGCCTTGGCGCGCTGCACGCCGGCGTCGTGCACTACGAGGAGGCGCAGGTCCTCGCGGCCCTCGGTCAGGTGGGCTGCTTCACGACCGGCGCGCCGGCGAACCGTGGCCGACCACCGCAGGAGCCGGCGCCGGGAGAACCATGGGACGGCGGCCGCTACGGCTGACCACCCGTCGGCATGCCGCCTGCGGCGGCCCCGAGAGCGCGGCCCCACGGGCCGGACGGGACCCGGTGAACCGCGCCCGGCTCCCGTCCGGCCCACGGTTGCTCTGTGGACGCCGCGGCCTCGGCCGGGGGCTGTTCACGGCCTGGGCGTCCGGACGTGCCGGAGCCGCCCAGGCCGTGGTCGTGTTGCCGGCCTTGGCAAGGGGATGGCAGGTCAGCGGCCGCCGGAGACCGTGAGGGTCTGGCCCGTGGTGTTGGCGTTGGCCGCCGAGCCCAGAAAGAGCACGGCGCCGGCGATGTCCTCGGGGCTGCTGAGCCGGCCGGTGGGGGTCGAGCGGAGCTCGCGCTCGCGGATCTGGTCGGGCAGCCCGGTGAGCACCCGCTCGGTGGTGGTAAGCCCCGGGCACACGACGTTCACCAGGACACCGTCGCGGCCCACGTCCCAGGCCAAGCTGCGGGCGAAGCCGTGCAGCGCCGACTTGACGGCGCCGTAGAACTCCTGCCCGCGGTGGCCGTCGAGGGCCACATGCGAGGAGATGAGCACGATCCTGCCCCAGGACCGCGCCCGCATCCCGGCCACCACCAGCTGCACGGTACGCAGGGTCGGCGCCAGGTTGTCGTCGAGGAAACCCCGCCAGTCCGCGGGCGCGACCTCCTCGAATCGGGTGCCGGGCGCCCGCCGGGGAGCCCAGCGCACCGCGTTCGCGACGAGCACGTCCACCCCGCCCCAGCGTTCGGTCACCGTGGCGACGGCCGACTCCACGGTGTCCGGCTCCCCGAGTGAGTACCGCACCGCCATCGCCGCGTCCCGGCCCGCGCCGAGTTCACGGGCGAACCGTTCGGCCGCCTCGCCGCCGCCGCGGTAGGTGAGGGCGACCCGCGCCCCCTCCTCCGCGTAGGCGCGCGCGATGGCCGCACCGATCCCGGAGGACCCGCCCGTGACGAGCACCCTGCGGCCTGTCAGTCCCATGTCCATGCGTGTTCGACGATCCTTCACGAGTGAGGGAGAACGTGCTGTTCGTCGCGCAGACCCGCGGCGGCCAGGGCCTGCCGCAGGTTCCCGCCGCCGGGTCCCCGGCCGCGCGCGGCGACATAGCCGTCCGGGCGGACCAGGAGCCAGCCACCGGACGCGAGCCCCAGCGCGGCGCGCAGCCGGCCGTTCGGATCGGCAAGCGGGCCGGGCCCCTGCCGGCCGTCGCCGAGCGTGCGCACGGACAACCAGGTGTTCGCCGTCGGCGCCCCGGCCACCGCGTCCGGCGTCACCGCCAGCGTCCACCGCGTGTCGCGCAGTTCCTCCGCCCAGGCCCGGCAGCCGGGGTCGGCCGGGGCGGCGCCCGATCCCACCGAGGCGCGGGTGCCCGGACGCGGCCCGGCGCCGGCGGCGGGCCAGGTCAGCGGTGAGTCCGGGTAGCCGATCTGGAGTCCGGAGATGCCGCCCAGGACCTGGCGCTGCACCTTCCTCCGCAGCGGCGGGACGTTGCGGATGAGGCCGAAGACGACGGGGAGGGCGATCGGGGCGAAGGCGTTCTTCAGCTGCACCAGGAAGGTCGCCTTCTTGGTCGAGCCGAGCAGCCGCTCGCCGATCGGCACCCGCTCCAGGCTGTAGCTGTCGAGCAGTTGTCGTTCCGCGTGTCCCCCGGCGACCAGCGCCAACTTCCAGGCCAGGTTGTATGCCTCCTGGATGCCCGTGTTCATGCCCTGCCCGGAGGCCGGGCTGTGCACATGGGCGGCGTCACCCGCGACGAAGACCCGGCCCTCGCCCATGCGCGGCACCATCCGCTGCTGGAAGGTGAAGACCGACGTCCAGGTGGGGGTGCGCACCTTGGCGGACCGGCCGAGGCCGGGGCCGAGCTTGCGCGTGAAGCGGTCGGCGATCACGGCGGCGTCGGTGCCGGGCTCGGCGGTGGTCGTGTCCAGCAGACGCCACCGGCCGCCGCGGCGGAAGGGCACCATCATCAGGGCCTGGGAGCCGGTGTGGACCCAGTAGATGCTGTCGCGCGGCAGGTCCACGTCGACGGGGGCGTCGGCCAGCATCCAGGTCTCGTTGGACTCGCCGAGCAGGGGCAGCCCGAGCAGTTTGCGCACGGTGCTGTGGCCGCCGTCGCAGCCGACCAGCCAGGGCACCCGGGTGGACTCCGTGTTCCCGCCGGCGTGTTCGAGCGTGACGTCCACGCCCCCCGCGTCCTGGGAGAAACCGGTCAGCCGCGTCCCCCACTCGACGTCCACGCCGAGCCGGGCCACCGCGGAGCGCAGCACGGCCTCGGTGTCCACCTGCTCGACGATCGCCGTGAACGGGAAGCGCGTCGGCATGGTCGCGTAGTCGGCGTCCAGCCGCACCAGCCGGCGGCCCTGGCTGAACATGGTAAACGCGCGGATCTGCTGGGCGTTTTCGAGGATCTCCTCGATGACGCCCATCTGGTCGTACGTCTCCAGGGTCCGCGGGTGGGTGGCCACGGCGCGGCTGGTGGCCGCGGGCCCGGGCGCGGCGTCGATCAGCCGCACCCGCAGCCCGCGCCGGGCGAGTTCATGGGCGGCGGTGAGACCGACCGGGCCGGCCCCCGCCACGAGCACCTGAATCGGGTCAGCCACGGCCGGCCCCGTCCTCGGCGGCCTCCTCGTAGAGCCCCGGGTCCACGCTCGCCAGCGCACCGAGGCCCTTGACCCGCGCCTGGAACTCCTTGCTGCGCACGGCTGCCTGGTGGGAGGCGGCGTCGTCCCACTCGGCCAGCTCGATGAACACGTTGGGCCGACCGACGTGGCGCAGCGTGGTGGAGCTGCGGTATCCGGGCTGGGCGGACATGAACTCGGTCAGCGACCGCTTGATCTTGAGGAACTCCTCGATGTCGCCGTTGACGGTCAGCTTGTTGACGAAGGTCACCACGATGGTTCTCCTGGTCGGATCGGGAAGGGAAACTGCCGAAGGACTAGGCGCGCAGCCGCTCGCGCAGTGCGCGTCGTTCGGTCTTGCCGTTCGGGGAGCGGGGTACGGCCGTGAGCCGTTCGGCGCGGCGGATGCGCTGGTGGTCGGAGAGCAGGGCGTTGGCCCGGGCCACGATCGGGTTCAGATCCGCCGGCCCGTCACCGGCGGGCACGATGCCGGCCCAGACGACGGCGCCGCTGAACTCGTCGGGCAGGTCGGCCACCACGCAGTCGGCGACGTCCGGGTCCTGCAGCAGGACCTGTTCGATCTCGCTCGGCGACACGAGTTCGTTGTCGACCTTGAAGACGTCCTTGATGCGGTCGACCAGGAACAGCCAGCCGTCCTCGTCCCGGTAGCCGACGTCGCCGGTGTGGAACCAGCCCGCGGCATCGATGTCCGGGGCGTCCGGCAGGCCGAGGTACCCGGCCATCAGCTGCGGTCCGCGCAGCAGGACCTCGCCCGGCCGGCCGGGGCCGAGGGCAGCTCCGGTCTCCAGGTCCACGATGCGGCACTCGGTACCGGGGACGGCCGGGCCGACCGAGCCGGGCTTGCTCCGCTCCGGACGGTCGTTGTGGCTGAGCGGCGAGAGTTCGGCGAGCCCGTATCCCTGGATGACCGGCACGCCGAGCCGCTCGCGCAGGCGGGCCACAACGGCGGGGGCGAGCCGGGAGCCGCCGGAGGCCACCAGCCTCAGCTCGGGCCCGGGGACGACCGACGCCAGCCGTGGGTCCGCCGCCAGCCGGGTCAGCCGTACCGGCAGCCCGAAGTAGTGGGTGGCCCCGGCGTCGGTCGCCGCGGCGACCGAGGCCACCGGGTCGGGATCGTGGCACAGCACCTGGGTGGCGCCCGCGTACACGGCCGAGTTGAGGTGCATGACGTGGTAGAGCGGCAGGTGGTTGAGGCAGACGCTGCCGGCGTCGAGGCCGAGCGCGTGCGCCGCCTGGGCGGCGTTGGTCACGAGGTTGCGGTGGGTGAGCCGGACGCCCTTCGGTGGACCGGTGGTGCCACTGGTGAACTGCAGGCAGACGACGGAGTCCAGGTCGACGCCGGCCGGGTCGGGCAGCGCGGCCGCGGTCGTGCCGTCCTCGGTGAGGAGGTCGTCGAGGGGGCGAGTCCCCTGAGGTGTCCGCCCGGTTCGGTCCGCGTCGACCACGTAGACCTCCCGCAGGCCGGGGAGAGCGGCGCGGACGGCCGCCAGGCGGGCCGCGGTCTCGGCGGAGACCATTGCGATCTCGATGCCGGCCGTGCGGAAGACGTGCTCCAGGACGGGCTCGCGCACCAGCGGGTTGACCAGCACGACGCGGTTGCCGCTGCGGCTGGTGCCGTGGAAGGCCGCCGCGAACACCGGGTCCAGCACGCTCGCCACGCCGACGGCCGTCGGCCGGCCGCCGGTCAGCCGCAGCAGGGCGCGGGCGAAGAGGTCGGCGCGGGCGTCGAGTCCGGCGTAGTCCACGGCTCCGCGCTCGTCGCGGACGGCGGTCCGCTCCGGGTGCCGCTCGGCGGCCCGGCGCAGCAGTCCGTCCAGCGGAACCGCCGACCCAGGCGGGGCCTCAGACACCGGCGCGCTCCTCGGCGTACGCCTTGGCCAGGCGCAGGTTGCTGACGCTGTTGGCGCTGAGCACCCGGCGCAGGTAGTTGCGCACGTCCTGGACCGTGGTGCCCTCGCCGAGGATGTGCAGGGCCGACGGCTTGATGGTCGCAGTGTGCCGGGCCTCGGCGATGACGCCCTCGGGAGTCCGAGTGAACTTCCAGTGCCCTGTGTGTCCGTCGAGCAGGGCGGGCAGCTCCGTCTGCTTGTACACGATGATGTCCGGCTCGACGGTGACCCGGACCGAGCGGGTGCGGTGCGAGGAGCCGTCGGGGGTGGAGGTAAGCATGTCGAAAAACTGGACTCCGGGCGCGGGCTCCTCCAGGTCAAGCTTGACGATGTGGGGGATGCGCTCCTCCCACTTGTCCGCCTCCCACAGGTAGTCGTAGGCGTCCTTGATGTCACCCGCGATGAACAGGGAGTCCGCGAAGGAGATGATCAGGCGGTCGAGCTCCACGTGGTTCTCGGCGGCGTGGCCGAGGGTGCTCAGATACGCGCGGCTGCCTTCGCGCAGCCGGGCGGTCAGCTCGTCCGCCAGGCCGGCCGAGCCCTCGGACAGGGTGAAGTCGTGACGCATCTCGACCCGCGTCTTGCCGTCCCGTTCCTGGAAGGTCCAGGCGCCCTCGATGGACGCGAAGGGCGCCTCGGGCGCCACGTGCGCGAAGGAGATCCGGCTGCCGTCGGCGGACCTGGTGTGGCGTGCCGTCCAGGTGCGGACCGAATCCCGGCCGGTGACGGCCCAGTGCCGGATCAGCCGCTCGTCGCCGGCGTCCCGGAGGACGTGGGCGTGGACGGCGGGTGCGTGCAGCTGCGTCCAGCCGACGACGTCGTCGACCAGTGAGCGGACCCGCTCGGCCGGGGCGGCGACGAGGATCTCGTCCCGGACGGAGTACTGCTGGCTGTTCGGCATCGCGTGTGTCCTCCTGCGCCGTTGACGCGTCACCTTGCGTGGCGCGCGGGCAACCACGCTGGGCCGCGGCGCTTGAGGCGCATTGGATTCCGGCTGGATGCCGTGGCGGAAGGCGGCCGGGCTGTAGGGCGGCTCGAACGCGGCTCGACCGGTGCCGCACACGATGGCCCGCACGCAACACCGTCGTTCCTTCCTCATGAATCGGAGACACCGTGACCGCGCCGACCGAGACACAGCCGTACTCCTCCGCCGGGTTCGGCTCCCTGTACGCGGAGATCCAGCAGTTCTATGCCCGCCACATGCAGCTTCTCGACGGGGGAGCCGCCGACGAGTGGGCGGCCGACTTCACCGAGGACGCGTCATTCTCGGTGCCGACCCTGCCGGCACCGGTGGTGGGCCGGGAGTCCTTGGCGGCCTCGGTGCGGCGCACCGCCGAGTCCCTGGCCTCCGCCGGTGAGCAGCACCGCCACTGGCCCGGCGTCTTCGACGTCCGGCCGCAGCGGGACGGCTCCGCGGTGGTCCACTCGTACACCACCGTGTACGCCTCGTCGCGCGGCGGAGAGTCCCGCGTGCACCGCGTCTGCACCTGCACGGACGTGCTGGTCCGCGAGGGCGGCCGGCTGCTCGTGCGGTCCCGCGAGGTCACCCGCGACGACCTGCGCTGACCGCCCGGCCCCGGCACGCCCCCTCCCCGGCCCCGACCGGGACTCCTGTGCGCTTCGAGCCGGGTTCGAGGGGGCTCGCGAAGCCTGCAAGACAGCACACAACGGCATGCCCCGACCAGCAGGAGAGGACCCATGACCACGGGGACAGTAGGCGGTGAGGGCCGATGAGCCGTCGCGTCGTCATCACCGGCATCGGGGTCGTGGCCCCGGGAGCGGTGGGCGTCGAGGCGTTCTGGGAGCAGCTCACCGCGGGCCGTACGGCCACCCGGAGAATCAGTCTCTTCGACGCCTCCGCGTTCCGCTCCCGGATCGCTGCCGAGGTGGACTTCGACGCGGCCCGGCACGGCATCGGCCCCGCCGAGGCCGAACGCCTGGACCGCGCCACCCAGTTCGCCCTCGTCAGTGCCCGCGAGGCCGTCGCCGACGCCGGCCTGGACGGCGGCATCGACCCGTCGCGCACCGGCGTGGCGCTCGGCAGCGCCGTCGGCTGCACGACGGGTCTGGACACCCAGTACAACGTCGTGAGCGATGGTGGCTCCAACTGGTACGTCGACCACAGCCGCGCCGTCGACCACCTCTTCGACTACTTCGTGCCCAGCTCCATGGCCGCCGAGGTTGCCTGGAGCACCGGTGCGCAGGGCCCCGTGGCGCTGATCTCCACGGGCTGCACCTCCGGTCTCGACTCCCTCGGTCATGCCGTCGCGCTGATCCGAGAGGGCAGTGCGGACGTAATGGTCGCCGGCGCGACCGAGGCACCGATCTCGCCGATCACCGTGGCCTGCTTCGACGCCATCAAGGCCACCTCGCCGCGCAACGACGACCCGGCCACCGCGTCCCGGCCGTTCGACCGCAGCCGCAACGGCTTCGTGCTCGGGGAGGGCAGTGCCGTACTCGTCCTGGAGAGCCTCGAACACGCCCGCCGCCGCGACGCCCACGTCTACGCCGAGATCTCGGGGTTCGCCAGCCGCTGCAACGCGTACCACATGACGGGGCTGCGGCCCGACGGCATCGAGATGGCGGAGGCGATCCGCACCGCTCTCGACGAGGCACGCCTGGACCCCACGGCCGTCGACTACGTCAACGCGCACGGCTCCGGCACGAAGCAGAACGACCGGCACGAGACCGCCGCCTTCAAGCGGAGTCTCAAAGACCACGCCTACCGGATCCCGGTGAGTTCCATCAAGTCGATGATCGGGCACTCGCTCGGTGCCATCGGCTCCCTGGAGGTGGCCGCCAGCGCGCTGGCCATCGAGCACGACACGGTGCCTCCGACGGCCAATCTGCACGACCGGGACCCGGCCTGCGACCTCGACTACACCCCGATCACCGCCCGTGAGCAGCGCACCGACACCGTCCTGAGCGTGGGCAGCGGATTCGGCGGCTTCCAGAGCGCCATGGTGCTGACGGCACCCGGACGCCGGGTGGCGGTATGAGCGCCGACACCTCGCAGGCGGTCATCACCGGCATCGGTGTTGCCGCGCCCAACGGGCTGTCCGTCAAGGCCTGGTGGGACGCCGTGCTGAGGGGCGAGAGCGGGATCCGCAGGCTCAGCCGCTTCGACCCCGGCCGCTATCCGGCACGGCTCGCCGGCGAGATCCGCGACTTCGTGGACACCGACCACATTCCGGGCCGGCTGCTGCCCCAGACCGACCGGGTGACCCGGCTCTCGCTCGCCGTGGCCCGGGAGGCCGTCGAGGACGCCGGCGTCGACCTGGAGCGGCTGCCCCGGTACGCGGCCGGGGTCAGCACCGCGAGCTCGGCGGGCGGGTTCGAGTTCGGGCAGCGGGAGCTGCAGGCTCTGTGGAGCAAGGGCGGGCAGTACGTCAGCGCGTACCAGTCGTTCGCCTGGTTCTACGCCGTCAACACCGGGCAGATCTCGATCGGCCACGACCTGCGCGGCCCCGGCGGCGTGCTGGTCACCGAGCAGGCCGGGGGGCTCGACGCGGTCGCCCAGGCCCGCCGCCTGCTGCGCCGGGGCAGCGAACTGATGGTCACCGGAGGCGTCGACTCCGCACTGTGCCCCTGGGGCTGGACCGCCCATCTGGCGGGCGGCCGGCTGTCCACCGGCGACGACCCGGCGCGTGCCTACCTGCCGTTCTCGGCGGACGCCGACGGGGAGGTAGTCGGTGAGGGAGGCGCCCTCCTGGTGCTGGAGCGGGCCGCCGCGGCCCGCGCCCGCGGCGCCCGCGTCCACGGTGTCTTCGCCGGGTACGCGGCCACCTTCGACCCGCCGCCCGGGCGGGGCGGCACCCCGCAGCTCGCACGGGCGGCCGAACTCGCCCTGGCCGACGCCGGGATGACCCCGGACCAGGTGGACGTCGTGTTCGCCGACGCCGCAGGCGAGCGCGCCGCCGACCGCGCCGAGGCCGATGCCCTGATCCGAGTGTTCGGCGCCCGTGGAGTGCCGGTCACCGCGCCGAAGACCATGACCGGGCGGCTCTCGGCCGGCGGCGCCTCCCTGGACCTGGCGGCCGCCCTGCTGGCACTGCGCGACCAGGTCGTACCGCCCACAGTGAACGTCACCGAACCCGCCGACGACTGTCCCGTCGACCTGGTCATCGGCCGCCCCCGGCCGCTGCCGCTGCGCGCCGCCCTCGTGCTGGCCAGGGGCCGCGGCGGATTCAACGCCGCGGCCGTCGTGCGGGCCGTGCCCTGACCGCCCCCCAACCGACCGTCCGGCAGCCGTCCACAGCCATCGAGACCCAGAGAGGGATCACCCCATGTCCCAGCAGATGCACCTGGAAGACCTCACCGCCGTGCTGCGCGAGTGCGCGGGCGAGAGCGAGAACGACGGACTGTCCACGGCCGCCCTCGACGTCTCCTTCGCCGACCTCGGCTACGACTCGGTCGCCGTCCTGGAGACCACGGCGCGCATCGAGCGCGATCACGGCGTCGCCCTCGACGAGGAGGCCGTGTTCGAGGCGGAGACCCTGGGGCAGTACCTCGCCCTGGTCAACGAGGCGCTCGCCGACGGCACCCGTGCGGCCTGAGCCGCCCGTCGACCACTGGGGAGCCGAACCGTGACCACGCACCACTCCACAGCCACGGCCCTGACCGGCCGCACCGCGCTGGTGACCGGCGCCACCCGGGGCGTGGGCTTCGCCATCGCCCGAAAACTTTGCGCCTGCGGCGCCGACGTCCTGCTCGACTACGCCGAGGACGAGGCGAACGCCGCGCGGGCCGTCGGGGCGCTGGCCGGCCTGCCGGGCCGGGCCGACGCCGTCCGGGCCGATGTCACCGTCGACTTCGACGCGCTGTGCGACGAGGCCGGGCGGCGCTTCGGCCACCTCGACGTCTTCGTCCACAACACCTCCTACTTCCGGCCCGCGCCCACCCTCGCCACCACACCGGAACAGGTGGACCGCTCCCTGGCCGTGGCGCTGCGTCCCCTGCTCACCGGGGCCTCCCGGCTGGCCGGGCTGATGGCGGGACGCTCGGGAAGGATCATCGCCTCCAGCACCGGTGCCCACCGGGTCGTGCCCCGGTACGCCGGGGCGGGCGTGGCCAAGGCCGCGCTGGAGTCCCTCGTGCGGTATCTCGCGGTGGAGCTGGCCGGACGCGGCATCGCCGTCAACGCGGTCGCCGCGGCCAAGGTCGACAAGGGGGACGGGACCGTTCCGGCCGAGGTCGCCAAGGCGATTACCGAGCGCACGCCCGGGGGCCGGCTCACCCGCCCCGAGGACGTCGCCGACGCCGTCAGCCTGCTGTGCACGGACGAGGCGGGCTGGCTGCAGGGCCAGGTCGTAACGGTCGACGGCGGCCTGGGTCTGGTGGCGGGCTGAGCGATGGACAAGACCACCGGCAGCACATCCACCGGCACGCCCGCCTCCGACGAGGAGCTGCACACCGACGTCTGCGTCGTCGGCGGCGGACCCGCGGGGCTCGCCCTCGCCTTGATGCTGCTGCGCTCGGGAGTGCGGGTCACCCTCCTGGAGAAGTCGGCACGGTTCGACCGTGCCTTCCGCGGCGAGATCCTTCAGCCCGGAGGCCAGCGCATCCTCGACGACCTGGGCGTCCTCGCCGCGGCGCGCGCCGCCGGGGCGTGCGAACTCAACGGCTTCCAGCTCGTCGACCGTGACCGCGTCCTGCTCGACATCGACTACCGGCGGCTGCCCGCCCCGTACCACCATCTGCTGGCGATGCCCCAGCGCCATCTACTCGACGCGCTCCTGGAGCGGTGCCGGGCACTGCCCGGCTTCCGCTTCCTCGACGGCCACCGGATCGGCGCCCTGGTGGAGGATGACGGCCGGATCACCGGCGCCGTCGCCCACGGCCCGGGCAGCCGGTGCACCTTGCGCGCCCGGGTCGTCGTGGGGGCCGACGGCCGGTTCTCCAAGACCCGTGCGCTGGCAGGGATCGGCGCGGGCCGGGTGGAGGCGTTCGGGCACGACGTGCTGTGGTTCAAGGTGCACGCGCCCGGCCGGCAGACCGGGTACGTCCGCATCCACCGCACCGCGGGCAACCCCGTACTGGTGCACGACTCCCACCCCGACCGGTTGCAGATCGGCTGGACCCTGCCGCACCGGAGCTGGCCGGAACTCGCCGCCCGGGGCATCGACGAGGTCCGGCGCGAACTGACCACGGCCCTGCCGCAGTTCGCGGACCTCATCGAGGACTCCGTGAGCGAACTGTCCGACCTCAGCCTGCTCGACGTCTACGCCGGGAAGGCCGACGCCTGGACGCGCGACGGCCTCGTGCTGATCGGCGACAGCGCCCACACACACAGCCCGCTGGGCGCCCAGGGCATCAACCTCGCCCTTCAGGACGCGGCCGTGCTCCATCCGGTGCTGGTGGCGGCGCTGCGGGACGGGTATGTGCACCAAGCGCGTCTTGCCTCGTACCTCGACGCCCGGATGCCCGCCGTGGACGTCGTCATGCGGATGCAGCAGATGCAGGCCAAAGGCATGTTCGGGACCGGCGGGCCGGTGGCCGACCGGCTGCGCTCGGGTGTCGCCCGGCTGATCCGGCACAGCCCGCTCGGTAGCAAGATCACCCACCGGGTGGCCTACGGGCATCCGGTGGCGGAGGTCCGTACCGATCTGTTCACCACAGGCCCGACCGCCCGTGCCGAGCGCACGGGCGGCCCGAAGGGATGACCCATGCGCATCGTCGACCTCTCCTCGCCCGTGGACGCCACGGCCTGGGAGCCCGACCCCGTCGTCCACGAGATCCTCACGCCGGCCGAGGGGGCCCGGCACATGAGCGAGGAGATGAAGGCCCACTTCAGCATCGACTTCGACCCGTCGGTGCTGCCGGAGGGCGAACTGTTGTCGCTGGACACGTTCACGCTCACCAGCCACACCGGGACCCATGTGGACGCCCCGTCCCACTACGGCTCGACGGCCGCGTACGGCACGCCGCGCCACATCCACGAGATGCCGCTGGACTGGTTCCACCGCCCGGCGCTCCGGCTCGACCTGCGCGACCAGCCGGTGGGCGCCATGGGAACCGAGGTCCTGGAGCGGGAGATCGCCCGGATCGGCCGCGCCCCCCGGCCGTACGACATCGTCCTGCTGAACACCGGCGCCTCCGCGCACCTGGGCACCGAGAAGTACTTCACCGACTTCACCGGACTCGACGGCGAGGCCACCGACTTCCTGCTCGACCTGGGAGTCAGGGTCATCGGCACCGATGCCTTCAGCCTCGACGCGCCCTTCGGCGATATGATCCGCCGCTACCGGGAGACCGGTGACCGCTCCGTCCTGTGGCCCGCGCACTTCGCCGGCCGCCGGCGTGAGTACTGCCAGATCGAGCGCCTGAACAACCTCGACGCCCTGCCCGGCGACTTCGGCTACACCGTCTCCTGCCTGCCGGTGAAGCTGGTCGGGTCCGGGGCGGGCTGGGCCCGCGCGGTGGCCCTGGTGGACGACTGACCGCGAGGCCGCGGACGTACGGCACCGGGCCCGGGCGCGCGCCCGGGCCCGGTGCCGTCGTACACGTCGGGTCAGCCCACGCTCAGGCCGCCGTCGACGCGCAGCACCGCACCGGTCAGATAGCCGGCCTCCGGGCGGGTCACCTGGGTGATCCACCAGGCGATCTCCTCCGGCCGGGCGGGGCGGCCCAGCGGGACGCGGGAGAAGTCGTCACGCTGCTGGGGCGGCTGGCCGGACCTGGCCCGGGCGAGGCCCGGTGTCAGCGTCGGCCCCGGAGCCACCGAGACGACCCTGATCCCGCGCGGCGCCAGCTCCACGGCCCAGGTGAGGGTGAGGAAGTCCAGGCCGACCTTGGTGCTGCCGTAGACCGAGTTGGCCGGCCAGCCGCGCGTCGGCGGGTTGGAGCTGATGTTCACCACCGTCGCGCCGGCCGGCATGTGCGGCACCGTGCTCTGGGTCAGGAACAACGGGCCCAGCAGGTTGGTGGCGACCTGCCGCTCGGCGCGCTCCCGATCGATCTTCCCGAGCCGTGCCCGCCACGGGACGGCGGCGTTGTTGACCAGGACGTCGATCCCGCCGGTGGCGTCCAGCGCCGCCGCCACGATCCGCTCGGGAGCGTCGCGATCGGCGAGGTCGGCGACGAACGCCCGGATGCGAGGCTGCCCCTCGGCGGTCTCCTCCAGATGCCCGGCGGTCCGCCCCACGACCAGCACGTGTGCGCCCTGGGCGGCGTACGCACGGGCGGTGGCCCGGCCGATGCCGGAACCACCGCCGGTGACGACGACGCTCAGGGCGCGTTCCGTCGTTCGTGCCACGGTCACGCCCCGGGCGGGACGATCGACGGCCGCGGGTTGGGCAGGATGAACCGTCCGCCGTCCGCCAGGAACGGTCCCTCCTTGGCGAGGATCTCCTCGCCGTAGTTCCAGGCCAGCAGCAGGTAGTAGTCGATGTCCTGGGTCTTCGCGTACTCGGGGCTGCGGACCGGGATGTGCGTGCCGGGCAGCACCAAGCCCTGCTTGAACTCGGTGGTGTCGCAGCAGAATTCCAGGTCGTCCACGGTGAGCCCGCAGACGTTCAGCAGGGTGTTGCCCTTCGCGGGCGCCCCGTACCCGGCGATCCGCTTGCCCTCGGCCCGCAGTGAGCGGACAATCGAGGTGAGTTCGGCGGTGATCTCCGCGACGTGCCCGGCGAATCGCTCGTAGGTGGCGTCCTCGTACAGGCCGCGCTCCTTCTCCAGCGCGATCAGCTCCTCCACGACGGGCGCCGTCGACCGGGTGCCCTCGTCCAGCCCGACGAACACCAGGATGGATCCGCCGTGCACCGCGAGGCGTTCGACGTCCACCACACGCAGCCCGTGCCGCTGGAAGAGGGCGACCAGGGAGCCGACGCCGATGTAGGACAGGTGCTCGTGGTAGATGGTGTCGAACTCGTTGCGCTCCAGCATATCCACCAGGTACGGCACCTCGATGGCGAACAGGCTGTCCGGGCCCAGCAGATCGCGCACGCCCTCGGCGACCGCGGACACGTCGTCGATGTGCGCGAAGACATGCCGGCCGAGGATCAGCTGGGGAGTGCCGTGGGTCTTCTTCACCAGGGCGGCGGTGTCGACCGAGAAGAACTCCGGCAGCGTCTCGATGCCCCGCTCGTTGGCCACCGCGGCGATGTTGCGGGCCGGGTCGATGCCGAGCGTGCGCATCCCGGCGTTCTGGAACGCCTTCAGCTGGGAGCCGGTGTTGCTGCCGATCTCCAGGACGAATCTGCCCTCGGGGATGCCGAAGCGCTCGACACACACCGCGACGACATGCCCCATGTGCTTCTTGATGGTCTCCGAGTCGGAGGTGGTGTAGGGGTACGTGCGGTAGAGGACTTCGGGGTCCACGACGTGTGTCAGGCTCATCAGCCGGCAGGAGCGGCAGGAGATGACGGCCAGCGGGTAGCGCGGTTCGTCGTCGTAGGACTCGGCGGGTTCGAGGAAGCTGTCCGCCAGGGGGACGGAGCCGAAGTCCACGACCTCCTGCCAGTCCTGCGCTCCGCACATCCGGCAGGTGGTCACTGCCCGCGCGGTGCCAGGGATGTCCATGTGGTCGACCTTTCTCTTCGTGGTTCGGGTCACAGAGGGAGGCGCCGCGCGGTGGCGGCGATCCGCTCCACCAGGCGCGCCTGCTGGGCGAGGTCGTGGGCCGGGCCGGTGACGTCCCGGCCGCGGACGGCGGCGGCGAACCGCCGGAAGAGCGTGGTGAACTGCTGGCCGGGCACCAGCCGGCGCTCCTCCACCCGTCCGTCGCGCTCCAGCGTGAGCGTCGGCGCGAAGTCGTCCGGGGCGCTGTAGGCACGGGTCAGACTGATCCGTCCGGCCGAGCCCCACAGGGTGTAGCCGCAGCGGTAGGAGTGGACGAAGCCGAAGCCCAGGTGGGCGCTGATCCCGGTCGGGCCGGTCAGCAGCGCCGCACCGGCGACGTCCACTCCGCGGCCGGGGTCCTCGCGCAGCGAGGCGCCGGTCACCTCCAGCTCGTCGCCCAGGAACAGCCGGGCCGCCCGGATCGGGTACACGCCCGCGTCCAGCAGCGCACCGCCGCCCAGGTCCGGCTGGTAGCGGATGTCGGTGTCCGGCAGCGGAGGGAAGGCGAACTCGGCCGTCAGCGACCGCAGTTCCCCGATGGCGCCCTCGGCCAGCAGTGAACGGGCCGCCTGCTGCTGGGTGTGGTGGACGAAACCGAAGTTCTCCATCACGACCAGGCCGCGCTCACGGGCCGCACGGGTCAGGCGGCCGGCCTCCGCGGCCGTGACCGCCGCCGGTTTCTCCACCAGGACGTGCAGTCCGGCTTCGAGCGCCCGGCCGGCCCAGGGGGCGTGCAGCGCGGCGGGCAGCGGTATGTACACCGCGTCGAGGTCGTCCCTGGCGAGCAGTTCCTCGTACCCGGCGACCGGTTCGCCGCCGAATTCACCGGCGAAGAGCTTCGCCCTGGCGGGGTCCCGGCTGGCGACCGCGGTGAGGGTGATCTCCGTGAGGCGGGCGAGCGAGGGCAGGGCGCGGCGCCGGGCGAAGCCGGCGCAGCCCAGCAGGCCCAGGCGGAGCGGGGCACGGTCCTCGGGCACGGCGCTCACCACACGGACTGCAGACAGGCGATGAGGCTGCGGGCCTGGATGTTGCAGTAGTTGCTGTGCTGGAGCAGGGTGACCACCTGCGCCACCGTCATCCAGCGGTAGTCGTCGGGTACAACGGGGTCCTCGTCCGTCTCGACCACCAGGTAGCGGCTCAGCGCCCGGTAGAAACGGCCGCCCTCCTCGGACTGTACGGCGTCGTAGAGGATCTGCTCCGGCCGGGCCGCGAGCACCTGGTCCAGGAACCTGGGCCGCTGCTCGGGTGGTAGATGGGCATGGTCGTCGGGGACGCACTCGACGGTCGGGGCCAGCTCGATGAGATCGACGTAGCCCGGTTCCGGGTGGGCGCGTGCCAGGACGTGGAGGACGCCGTCGATCCGCTTGGCCAGGAACGCCACCACCCCGGTGCCGCGCGGGCTGAGCAGCGGCTGGGTCCATCCCTTGACCTCGCGGTTGCCGGCCTCCACGGACACGGCGACGATTGCGAAGTGCCGTCCACTGGTGTGGCGTATCTCGTCCGCGTCGCGCACCCAGCCGTCCACGGCGGTCAGCGGCACGAGCTGCGCGGCGACCTCGCTACGCGCCCTGAGCCCGTTGAACCAGCGCAGCAGCTCGGGCAGGGTGTGCGCGGCGGGGGCCTGCGCGGACAGGGAGGCGGTCAGGGCGGCCGCGGCTGCCCCGCGGGAACCGTCGGCCGCCACCCCTGCGCCGGCACCGTCCGGCGGGGCGACGGGGAGGCAGGCCAGGACCGTCCGGGTGTCCATGTTGACCAGGTCCGGGACGCCGAGCAGCCGGCGGACCTGACCGAGGGTCAGCCAGCGGTAGTCCTCGTGCTCGGGCACGTCGCCGACGGCCTCGACGACGAGATTGCGGTTGCGTTTGCGGAAGAACCAGGAACCATGCTCGGACTGGAGCACGTCGACCAGCGGCCGGCCCTTGCCGGGGTCCGTGAAGTACTCCAGGTACCGCACGGCGCTGCCCTCGTGCACGCCCGTGTAGTTGCTGCGGGTGGCCTGCACCGTGGGCGACAGCTGGAGCCCCTCGCCGTTGCCGGGCTCGGCCTTCGCCTGCATCAGGCAGTGCAGGACACCGTCGAACTCCTTGACCAGGATGCCGAGGAACCCCACTTCCGGCTGGTGCATGATCGGCTGGGACCAGGAGACGGGATCCGGACCCTCTGAGCGCGCCCGCAGCCCTTCGATGGTGAAGAAGCGGCCGCTGTCGTGCGCCAGATTCCCGGTGACCGGGTGGAAGCCCCAGCGCTGGAGCTCGGCGAAGGAGATGCGCCTCACATCCATCCGGATGGCCTTGCGGCGCTCCTCGAACCAGTTGTGGACATCACCCAGGGACAGCTGTCCGCTGTCGGCCGCCGCCGATTCGGCGATGCGCCTGAGATCCGGCGCGTCGAGGCTGTCCGGGGGGACCGCTGGGTGCTTTCTGCTCATGATCGCTTGAGTCATGGATGTCTCTCCCATCGCAGGCGTCGGCAGCGCGCTGCGGGCCACCGTCGGCACCCGGGCTGGAGGCGCGCTCGAGGCCCGGTCGGTCCGGCCCGGGCGGACGGCGGTTCCGTCAGGGCTCGAGCCGCCTTCGATCCGGGCGGCCGAGCGTGGTCGCCGTGGATTTCCGAAGCCTTGGCCGAAGTGGCCTTTCAGTGAGCGAGATCGTGTACGGCAACCTGCTGTACCCGCAGGACGACACCCCCGACGAGGTGGTGCTCTCCTCGATCAGAGCGGCTCTCGACGCCGGGGTGACGACCTTCGACACCGCGGACGTCTACGGCATGTTCCGCTCCGAGAACCTGCTGGGCCGGGCACTGGCCGGGACGCCCCGCGAAGAGCTGGTGCTGTGCACCAAGGTGGGGATGCCGACCGGGCTCGGGCCCAACGGTCGGGGGCTGTCCAGGAAACACGTCATGGAGTCCGTCGACGGCTCGCTGCGCCGTCTGCGCGTCGACCACATCGACGTCTACACCGCGCACCGCTACGACCCGGCGACTCCGCTGGAGGAGCTGATGTGGACCTTCTCCGACCTGGTACGGGCCGGCAAGATCCTCTATGTCGGCATGTCGGAATGGCCCGTGGAGCGGATCGCCGAGGCGGCCGGGATCGGCGCGCGGCTCGGCGTGCCGGTGATCTGTCACATGCCCCGCTACTCGATGCTGTGGCGGGCACCGGAGGCCGAGGTGATCCCCGCCTGCCATGACCTGGGCATCGGCCAGATCTGCTACTTCACCCTGGAACAGGGCGTGCTGACGGGCAAGTACGCACCGGACTCCCCGCCGCCGGCCGGATCCCGGGCCACGGTACCCAAGGGTGGCCGGGCCCCGTTGATGCGGCGCTGGCTGGATGACGACAAGGTCCTCGGGCGAGTCGAGCGGCTGCGCCCGCTCGCCGAGGAAGCCGGGCTGACCACGGCGCAGCTTGCCCTCGCGTGGGTGCTCCAGAATCCCGGCGTCAGCGGGGCCGTCATCGGCTCGTCCAACGCCGAACAGGTCCTGGCCAACGCCAAGTCGGCCGGTGTCCGCCTGGAGACGGACCTGCTGGCGAGGATCGACGAGGTCCTGGGCGACTCCGTCGTACACGACGAGGAGTAGCCCCCCCGGGGGGTGGGTGCGATGCCGTTCGTTTCGGAGGGCGCTGCCGTCCGTTCCGGTTCGGAGGCGGAGGCGGGTGCATCCGCGCCCGCCCGGCCCACGGGTCGGCCCGGCCCGTCCGGCTCGCCGGCACGCCTGGCACGGGGGACGGGCACCGAGTCGCAAGTGCCTGACCGTACGCCGACCGCCGTACGCCGCGCCGACCCGTCCCCTCTCATTTTTCCCTGACCGCCCCGCCGTCCCGTCCCTCCTGACAGGTCCGCCCCTACTTCCGACGCTCCCGGAGAGGTCCGCTACGGATGCGCATTCTGTTCACCACGTTCCCCTGGCACTCCCATCACTTCCCGATGGTCCCGCTGGAGTCGGCGGCGCTGGCCGCCGGGCATGAGGTGCGGGTCGCGAGTGCGCCCGCGCTGATGCCGATCGTGACCGCGTCCGGCCTGCCCGGGATACCGGTCGGCCAGGACGTGGACCTCGCCTCCCTGTCCAACGACCGCAGCCGGGCGGCCTGGCACGTCCAGGGCCGCTGGCCCGACGACTGGCCCCGCCACCCGGAACTCCTCGACGACGAGCAGTTCGCGCTGATCGAGAACCTGGGACGGATGCAGACGGTCATGGCCTCGGCCATGCTCGACGACCTGCTGAGCTTCGGCCGGTACTGGCGGCCCGACCTGGTGGTGCACGACGCCGTCACCCTCGCCGGCCCGGTGGTCGCCGCCGCGCTGGGCGTGCCCAACGTCAGCCACCTGTGGGGCACTCCCGGACTCCAGCGCATCGAGCTGCGCCGTATGGGCTGCGAACCGCTGCCGGAGTACGCCCGGCTGTACGAGCGGGCAGGGGCGACGGTGCGGACCGAGCCCAGTGCCTGGATCGACCCCAGTGCCCCCGGCATCCGCTACCCGGCCGGGCCGACCTGCCGTCAGATGCGGTACGTCCCCTACAACGGCCCGGGCCTGCTGCCGGACTGGCTGCGCCGGGAGCCATCCGGCAGCCGGGTCTGCGTCACGTGGGGTGCCACCTCCATGGCCCTGCGCGGCGGCACCGTCGTCGAACTCGTACGCCAGTGCGTGGAAGCCGCCGCCGAGGTGGCCGACGAGGTCGTCGTCGCGGTGACCGAGCAGACCGCGCGGGCACTGGAGCACACGCCGCTGTCGGACCACGCGCGCGTCGCAGTCGGATTGCCGCTGCACCTGCTGATGCCGTCCTGCGACCTCGTGGTCCACCACGGTGGCGCCGGCACCAGCATGACCGCCGCGGCCGCGGGCGTACGGCAGTTGCTGATCACCACCCGGCCCGAGCCCACGGTCAACGGCACCCGGCTGGCCGCGTCGGGCGCCGCCCGGCACCTGATGACCACGGACGTCCCCGCCGCCCGGGAGGGAGTGCTCCTGCTGCGCGCCGAGATGGACCGCCTCCTGTCGGATCCCGCACACGGCGCCGCCGCACGGCGGCTGGCCGACGGCATCCGCACCCAGCCCGCACCGGCCGACGTGGTGGCGGAGCTGGCGAATCTCGCCCGGTAGGGACGCCTGGAAGGGACGAATCTCGCCCGGCGGGGACGACTCCCGCCCGACAGGAGGAGCAAGACCATGCGCGTTCTGGTGACCACGTCCCCGTGGCCCACTCACTACTTCGTCGTCCAGCCGCTGGCCGCCGCGTTCCGCGCGGCGGGCCACGAAGTCCTCGTGGCGGCCCAGCCGTCCATGGCGGACCTGGTCACCCGGTCCGGCCTGCCCATGGCCGCCGTCGGCAGCGACATCGACATGGTGGACATCCGCCGCAAGACGCTGTCCCAGGAACTGGACGCCCGTCAGAAGCCGGGGGAACCTGCCCAGGCCGACGACGGCGGCCAGGTCTTCGACACCTGGCAGCAGGCCGCCCTCGCCAACCTCGACCCGGTCATGGACCTCGCCCGGACCTGGAAACCGGACCTGGTGCTCGCCGACACCATGTGCCCGCCGGGCCTCGTCGCCGCGCAGGAACTCGGCGTGCCGGGGATCCGCCACCTGTGGGGCTGGGACTTCTACGGCTCGGCCGGCAGCGAGCGGATCCTCGCCGAACTCCCGGGCTTCTACGACGTGTACCGCGCCCGCGGACTGGACGTCCAGGGCGATCCCGCACTGCGCACCGTGGACCCCTGCCCGCCGAGCCTACAGCCGCCCGCCTCGCCCGCCCGGCTCCAGGTGCAGTACCTGCCGTACAACGGTGCGGGCCGCGCCCCCGGACCGGAGCTGCGCCGCACGGACAAGTCCACGCCGCGGGTGTGCCTCACCTGGGGAAGGTCGATCACCCGGATCATGGGCGAGCGGGCCTTCCTGCTGCCGCGGGTCGTCCGGGCGCTCGACGGCCTGGACATCGAGATCGTGGTCGCCGCCGACGCCGTCACCCACGAGCAGCTCGGCGAACTCCCCGACAACGTCCGCGTCCTCGACTCGCCGCCCCTGCACCTGCTGCTCGACGACTGCGACACCATCGTCCACCAGGGCGGCTCGGGCACCGTGCTCAACGCGATCCGGGCCGGCCTCGGCCAGCTGGCCATCTCGCACATGGCCGACCAGGACAACATCTCCGCCGCGCTCGCCGAGTCGGGCGCCGGCATCCATCTGCGCGGCGAGCAGGCCGCCGAGGAGGCCATCCGCGCCGCGGTGACCAGGCTCCTCGAGGACCCGGACATCCGCACGTCGGCGGACCGGCTGCGCGCCGAGATGCTCTCCCAGCCCACTCCCGCCCAGGTGGCCGCCGGACTCGCCGAGCTGGCCACCTCCCACGCCCACCACTGAGGAAGAGGGACCGTGACCCAGACCACCGTTTCCACGATCGATGAGTTCACTCTGCTCAACATGGCCCAGGCGGTGCGCCGAGCCGGAGTGCTGTGCGCCGGGATGGACCTCGCCGTCTTCGACACAATGGCGGACGGCCCGGCCGACGCCGAGACCATCGCCGCCCGGCTGGATGTGCCGGTTCGGGGCGCGCGGGTCCTGCTGCGGGCGCTCGCCGCGATCGACCTCCTGAAGACGGACGGCGAGCGTTTCTGGCTGGCTCCTGGAGTCGACCGGGTCCTGGTCCGGTCCAGCCCCGGGTGGTTCGGCGACATCCTCCGGCACGCGGTCAGCCGTTACGAGTGGGATGCCCTGGGCCGCCTCTCCGACGCGGTCCGGCGAGGCGGAACAGTGCTGGACACCAATGCCGAGACCCCCGACTACCCGTTCTGGGCGGACCTGGCCCGCACCCCCACCCCGCACACCCCCCTGGTCGCCGATCTGCTGGCCGACACCCTGGAGCCGTGGGCGGCGGGCCGCGAGCGCCTGGACGTCCTGGACGTGGCCTGCGGACACGGGCTGTACGGCTACACGGTGGCCCGGCGCTGTCCGCAGGCCCGGGTCCGCTCCGTCGACTGGCCGGGCGTCCTGGAGCACTCCCGGGGCCACGCGGAGCGCCTGGGCGTGCTCGACCGGGTCGAACTGACCCCCGGCGACATGTTCGATGTGCCGCTGGGAGGCCCGTACGACCTGTCTCTCATCACCAATGTGCTGCACCACTTCTCCGCCGAGCGCGCGGGCGAGATGCTGCGACGCCTGGCGGAGGTGACTCGGCCGGGCGGGCGGATCGGCATCGTCGCGGTCACCGCGGACGGCCGTGACCCGGCGTCCGACCCGGTGCCCCACCTGTTCGCCGCGCTGATGCTGGCCTGGACCCACGAAGGCGAGTCGCACGCGCTGGAGACCTACCGGGACCTGCTGACGGCCAACGGCTTCGGGGAGCCCCGGCTGCACGAGGTGGGCGGGGTACCGCTGCGCCTGCTGCTCGCCGAGCGGCTCTGAACCGCCGCCCGCTTCCGACTCTCGGCTCCCGTATCCCTCACCGTCCCTCCTTCGATCGAAAGGCACGCGATGACGAACACCCCTGCCGTCGCCCCCTCGCCGACCGACGCCCGCGAGATCCTCCAGCTAAATGTCGCCTACACCCGGGCCCGGGTGCTGCACGCCGCCATTGAGGTGGGCCTCTTCGAGTACCTCTCCGAGAGGCCGTGCACCGAGGCGGAGATCCGCGAGCACGGCCGGCTGCACTCCCACCTCGTGCGCGACTGGCTGGACGCACTGGTCGGGCTGGGCCTGCTGACCGCCGACGGCGGAACGTACGCCAACACGCCCCGCGCGGAGCACTTCCTGGTCCCGGGCCGCCCGCACTACATCGGCGGCGCCGTGCTGCAGCACGGCCGGGTCCACTACGAGCTGTGGAACCGCTTCGCCGACGCCCTGCGCGACGGCAAGGCCACCTCGGGCAAGGAGATCACCGCGGGCGCGGTGGTGGAGGAGCAGCCGGACCTGGATCGGGCCCGCCGGTTCCTCGACCACATGGACACCTTCAACCAGTTCGTGGTCGCGGAGCTTAGCAAGGCCCTGGACTGGAGCCGCTGGAAGACATTCGTGGACGTCGGCGGGGCCCGCGGCAACGTCGCGGCGCAACTGGTGCTGGACCACCCGAACCTGAAGGGCTCGGTCTTCGACGTGCCCGGCGTGGAGCCGCTGTTCGACGAGCACATGGCAGCCCGCGGCACCACGGGCCGAGTCGACTTCGTGGGCGGAGACTTCTTCACCGACCCGCTGCCCGCCGCGGACGTGATCCTCTTCGGGCACGTCCTGCACGACCACCCGGAGGAAAGCCGCAAGCGGCTGCTGGGCCAGGCGTTCGGCGCCCTGCCCCCTGGCGGCGCACTGCTGGTCTACGACGCGATGCTCGACGACCGCTCCGAGGCGGGGGCCTATCTGCAGAGCCTGGTGTGCTCCGTCATCCTCGACGGCGGATCGGAGTACCGGGTGCGCGACATCACGGCCTGGGCCGAGGAGGCCGGCTTCACGGTGGAGCAGGTCATCCCGCTGGACACCATGACGCACGACCGGCTCTTCATGGCCCGCAAGCCCGGCTGACGCGGGACCGGGCCCGCACACGGGTGCGCCGCCGTCCCGGTCACCGGGACGGCGGCGCACCCGTTTCCGTCGCACGGCGGCGGGCGGCCCCGGACCGAACACCGGCTACCGCATCCGCCCCGGACGGAACTCCCCCTACCGCACCGGGCTCAGCCGTACGCGGCGGTGAGCCCCGTCGCGACTTCGGCGGGCGTGGGGCGGTCGGCCTGTTCCGCGGCGACCTCGGCAGCGCGGGCCCGCCAGGACGGGTCGGTGAGCAGCGCCCGGCAGGCCGCCTCGACGCGGTCGGCGTCGAGGTCGAGAGCGGGCAGGGCGATGCCCAGCCCGGCCGCCTCGATGCGCCGCGCGTTGTCCGGGGCGTCGGCGATCGGCACGGTCAGCACCACCTGGGGCACCCCCGCGGTCGTCGCGGCCATCGTCATGCCGGAGGACCCGTAGTGGACCAGGACGGCACAGCGCGGCATCAGGTGGTCCACCGGCTGCCAGCCCACGGACAGCACACCGGGCGGGGCGGGCGGCAGCCCTTGTGCACCGGCCGGGTCGATGGCCACCACCACCTCCACGCCGAGCGCGGGCAGGGTGTGTGTCAGCCGGCTGATCAGGCCCCGCATCCGGTCCGGTGCCAGGGACGGCAGCACACTGCCGAAGGTCAGGCACACCAGCGGGAGCTTCCTGGTCTCGTCCAGCCAGCCGGGCAGCTCGGCGGGGCCGGTCACCGGGATGTAGCGCATGCGGTCGCCGGCCGTGCCGGGGTGCTGGAGGCTGGGCGAGCAGGTGTCGAGGACGCGGGCCGGCCGGGGCAGCCCGGCGAGCCCGTACGCGTGAAGTTCGGGTTCGAGTTCCTCCTCGGCGGCCAGCGCGAACTCGTGGTTGGGACAAATGCCCCAGCCGTGCTCGATCCGGGGGATGCCGAGGCGCGCGGCTGCCAGCGGCCCCGCGAACTCCACGGGGTCGGTGACGATCAGGTCCGGCCGCCAGCGCCGGGCGAGCGCGACCGTCTCCGCCAGGTGCCGGGCGCCCAGCCGCCCCCAGCCGTGGCCGCTGCGCCAGACCCGGTCCGCCTCGGCGGTGTGGGGCACCGGGCGGCCGGCCCGGTCCCGGGCCATCACGTCCCGCAGCGCCACGGGCGACAGCGGTGCCACGGGCAGCCCGCGCTCCAGGACCTTCGGCGCGAAGTCCTCGTCCGTGGCCACCAGGACCTCGTGCCCCTCGGCGCGCAGCGCCCAGGACAGCGGCAGCAGGGGGTTGAAGTGGCCGAGCAGGGGGGTGGAACAGACCAGTACGCGCATGTCAGTCAATCGCCTTCATTGCGACCTGCCTTCGGTTCGGACACAGAAGCAGCGGCGTCCCGCAACTGTCCGCGCCGCACTGTCCCGCACGGTCCTGGAAGCGGATCGCGCGGCCCTGGAGCGGCGCTGGAGGAGGCCGGCACCGTTCAGCCTCAGCCGGGCCTCTAGGCCTCCTGCCTAGCGTCGGGTGCGTCTCCCGATGTCCAGGATCAGGGGCTTTCATGCGCATCTTGTTCGTGACGTCCGTCTCCGCCTCGCACCTCGCTCCCATGGTTCCGCTGGCCTGGGCCCTGCGGTCCACGGGGCACGACGTGCGGGTGGCCTGTGACGCCGACACGGCACCGGGTGCGCTGGCGCTCGGGCTGACCGTGGTGCGGGTGAGTGCGGACGGCGACTTCGCCCGGCGGCACCGCGAGAGCGTGCGGGGCGTGCCCGGCGAGCCGTACTACCGGGAGCGGGACGCGCTGCCCCGCATGTTCGCCGACCGGGCCCTCGCCATGCTCGACGGTCTGGCGGCGCTCGCCGACCGCTGGCGGCCGCACGCGGTGGTGCACGAGCCGGTGGCCTTCGCCGCGGAAACGGTCGCCGCCGCACGGGACATCCCCACGCTGCGGCATCTCTGGGGTCCTGACCTCTTCGGTACGCCGCCCGGTGCCTGGCTGCGGCACCGGGTGCGCGAGCTGGTGACGGCCGAGGTGCCGGGCAGCGCGTGGCCGTCGGCGCGGGAGGTCCTGATCGACCCCTGTCCCGCTCCGCTGCAGCGACCGGGGCCCGGCGCCGTCGTCCCGGTCCGTTACGTCCCCGTGGACCGGCCGGGAACGGTCCCGGCGTGGCTGCTGGATCCGCCCGGAGCACCGCGGGTCTGTGTCACCTGGGGGACGTTCGCCGACGGCATGCCGGGCGGCCATCCGCTGATGCGGGCGATGCGCGCGCTGCCGCGGCTCGGCGTGGAGGTGGTGCTCGTCGCGCGCGCCGAGGACCTGGCCCGGCTGGGCCAACTTCCCGACAGCGTAAGGGCGGTGACCGGCGCGCCCTTGCACGCCGTACTGCCCTCGTGCACGGCGGTCGTGCACCACGGCGGGTCCAACACCGCGCTGGGTGCCGTGGTCCGCGGACTGCCGCAGCTCGTCGTGAGCGACACCTTCGAACGGGCTCTGAACGCCCAGCGGCTGGCGGAGACCGGCGCGGCGGTGCACCTGGAGGCGCGGGAGGCGGAGGCGGATCCGGGCGCCGTCGTGGCGGCGGCAGGGCAGCTGGTCGGCGACGACCGGCACGCGCGGGCCGCCGCGGAACTGCGCGGCCTGGCGCTGACCCGCCCGTCCCCGGCCCAGGTCGCCGGTGGCTTCGAGGAACTGCTCGCCCAGTGGCCCGTAGCGGGCGCACCGATCACGGAAGGCGCATGATGCACAACACCAACGCGGACGACGCCGTACTGACGACGGACGTCGTGGTCGTGGGAGGAGGCCCGGTCGGCCTGATGCTGGCCGGTGAGCTGCGGGCCGGCGGGGTGGAGGCCCTGGTGCTCGAGAAGCTCGTCGAGCCCGCCGGTCACGACCGGGCGGGGGCCCTGCACATCCGGACGGTGGAGACGCTGGACCTGCGCGGGCTGCTGGACCGGTTCATGGAGGGAACGCAGGTCGCCAAGGGGCTGCCCTTCGCTGGAATCTTCACCCAGGGCCTGAACTTCGGGCTGGTGGACACCCGGCACCCGTACACGGCCCTGGTGCCGCAGTCGCGCACCGAGGCCCTGCTCGCTGAGCACGCGCGCGAGGCGGGCGCGGGGATCCGGCGCGGTCACGAGGTGACCGGGTTACGCCAGGACGCGGAAGGGGTTGAGGTGACGGTGGCGGGGCCGAGCGGCCCGTACCGGGTGCGTGCCCGCTATGTCGTCGGCTGTGACGGCGGGCGCAGCGCGGTGCGCCGGCTGGCCGGCATCGGCTTCCCCGGCACCGAGGCCACCGTCCGCGCCCTGATCGGCTATGTGACCACTCCCGAGCGCGATGTGCCCCGCCGCTGGGAGCGTACCCCGGACGGCATTCTGGTGCTGGCGTTCCCGCCGGAGGGCGGCCTGGGCCGGGTGGTCGTCATCGAGTACGGGCACCCGCCGGCGGCGGACGGGGGACCGGTGACCCTGGAGGATCTCAACGCCGCCGTCGCGCGGGTGCGGGGCACTCCCCTGACGCTGACCGAACCGGTGTCGTGGCTGTCCCGGTTCGGGGACGCGAGCCGCCAGGCGGAGCGCTACCGCAGCGGACGGGTGCTGCTGGCCGGTGACGCGGCGCACGTGCACTTCCCGATCGGCGGCCAGGGACTGAACACCGGTCTGCAGGACGCGTTCAACCTGGGCTGGAAGCTGGCGGCCCGGGTCCGCGGGTGGGGTTCGGAGGAACTGCTCGACACCTACCACGACGAGCGGCATCCGATTGCCGAGCGGGTCATGCTCAACACGCGGGCACAGCTCGCCCTGATGCGCCCGGACGAGCAGCACACCACCCCGCTGCGCGGCTTCGTCGAGGAGTTGCTCGGCACGGACGAGGTGAACCGGTACTTCACCGGCATGATCACCGGTACGGACGTGCGGTACGGGACGTTCGCCCCCGCCGCCCCGGCGCGGCCGCATCCGTGGGCGGGGCGTTTCGTCGGCCACCTGGTGCTGGCCGGCCCGCCCGAGGGGCCGATGCCGGTGGCCGAACTGCTGCGTACGGCACGGCCGTTGCTGCTCGACCTCGCGGGGCGGGCCGATCTGCGGGAGGCGGCGCGCCCGTGGTCCGACCGGGTCTCCGTGGTCGCGGGCGAGGCGGCCGTCGAGCCGTCGGCGCAGGCACTGCTGGTCCGCCCGGACGGCTACGTCGCCTGGGCCGGTTCGCCGGATGCGACGGCGGACGAACTACGCGCGAGCCTGGCCCACTGGTTCGGCCCGCCGACGGCCGAGAGCCTGCCGACCACCGGGGGCGCGCCGGCCGCCGAGGGCGCACCCTGAGCGCCTTGAAACCCTAATAGCCGAGGTCTTATATTCGCTCCCGACTAGTCACTATTCGGAACCGAATATAAGAGACCGAGGAGGGTGCCATGGGATCCGGGGAGCACGCCATCGAGGTGGTCGGTGCCCGCACGCACAACCTGGACGATCTGACGGTCTCCGTGCCCAAGGGCCGGGTCGTCGCGTTCGCGGGAGTGAGCGGCAGCGGCAAGACCTCACTGCTGATCGACACCATCCACGCCGAGGCCCAGCTTCGGTATCTGGAAGGGATCAGCCCGTTCGTACGGCAGTTCATCACCCCGCGGGACCGCCCGCAGGTGACCCGGATCGAGGGGCTGCCCCCCACACTCGCCGTCGACCAGCGGATTCCGGCGCGCAGCCCGCGCTCCACGCTGGCCACCGTCACCGGAGCCGACGATTATCTCGGTCTCGCCTTCGCCCGGCTGCCTCCGCTGGCCAGGGACTGGGACCCGACGCTGGGCGCGGTGCTGAAGCCGGCGCAGTTCAACCCGGGCATGCCGGAGGGGTGCTGCGCGCAGTGCCGCGGCAGCGGAGGCGGGGCCCGGTCCGCAGAGGCCCTGCTGATCACCGAGCCCGGCCGGCCGCTGCTGGACGGGGCGTCGCCGTGGTTTGCCATGGCGCGCGCTCCCGAGCGGGCGACGGTTCAGGCGCTGGCCCGCCGCTTCGCGGCGGATCTCGCCCTGCCCTGGCACGAGCAGCCCGCGGAGTTCCGGCGGGCGGTGCTGCACGGCACCGGCGAGGAAGCCGTGGAGATCGCCTACGAGGCGACCATGAAGAAGAGCGGCACGGCGGTCAGCGTCCGTGACAGCCGCCCGTGGCCGGGGGCGATCGCCGAGGCGGAGCGGCTGTACAGCGGTGCGGCCAGTCCCGCCGTCCGGGCGACGTACGAGCCGTTCGTCCGTAACGAGCCCTGTGCCGCGTGCGAGGGGACGGGCCTGGGCGTGGTCGCCCGTACCGTGCGGCTCGGCGGTCGGCGCCTGCACGAACTCCTCGACCGCCCGGTCAACGACGTGCTCGACTGGGCCGAAGGCCTGCCCGCGACGCTCGGGTCGGCCCAGCGGGAGGCGGCGCAGGCGATCCTGCCCGCCCTCCGGGCGCGGCTCAGGCTGCTGGTCCGGCTCGGGGTCGGACACGTCCAGCTCTCCCGCCCGGCTCCCACGCTGTCCGGCGGGGAACTGCAGCGGGCCCGGGTGGCGGCCCAGCTGTGCACCGATCTGTCGGGGGTGGCGTTCGTCCTGGACGAGCCGTCCGCCGGACTGCACCCGGCCGACAAGGCGCGGCTGGGCGAACTCATCGAGGAGCTGCGCGGCTCCGGGAACACCGTCCTCATGATCGAGCACGATCCCGAGCTGATCTCCCGGGCGGACTGGGTGATCGACGTCGGCCCGCGGGCCGGGCGCGGGGGCGGACGGCTGGTGGCCCAGGGCACTCCGCGGGATATTGCCGCCGTCCCCGAATCGCTGACCGGCCGCTATCTGGCCATGCCTGGCGGACGGGTGCGGCGCGCCCGGCGCCCGGTGCGCGCCGACCGGATGCTCAGCCTGACCGACGTCGACGTGCGGACCGTGCGGGCCGACCGGATCGACATCCCGCTGGGCGCGCTGACCTGTCTCACCGGCGTGAGCGGCAGCGGCAAGAGCACGCTGCTCATGGACGGCGTGGCCGGGGCGGTGCAGGCCCGGCTCGACGGGACGAGCGGGCCGGGTGTCGGCGACGTGGACTGGACGGGCCCGCTGCACTGGGCGACCGTGGTCGACCAGGAGCCCATCGGCAGGACACCGCGCTCCAATCCGGCGACGTACACCAAGGCGTTCAACCTGATCCGCAATCTGTTCGCGGGCACCGACGCCGCCGCCCGCCGCGGGCTGACGGCGGGCTCGTTCTCCTTCAACTCGCCGGGCGGACGCTGCGAACCGTGCACCGGGTACGGCGTACGGCAGGTCGACATGAACTTCCTGCCCGACGTCTGGGTCACCTGCGACGTGTGCGACGGCAGGCGGTTCGGGCCCGAGGTGCTGGCGGTGACCTATCAGGGGCTGGCTATCGACGAGGTGCTGGACCTGACCGTCGACGAGGCGAGCGAGCTGCTGGACACGCCCGCGCTGCGGCCGGTGCTCACGGCGCTGCGGCGGACGGGGCTGGGCTACATGCGGCTGGGGCAGAGCGCCACCGTGCTGTCCGGCGGCGAGGCACAGCGGCTGAAGCTCGCCGCCGCGCTCACCAAGGGCGCGCGGCAGCCCGGACTCGTGGTGCTGGACGAGCCGGTCACCGGTCTGCATCCGGCGGACGTGCAGGTGCTGGTCGACGCGTTCGACATGCTGATCGACGCGGGCAACACCGTGGTCCTCGCCGAGCACGACCTGCATCTGGCCGCCGCCGCGGACTGGCTGATCGACATGGGTCCGGGCAGCGGTGCGGCCGGCGGCAGCGTGCTGCACTGCGGCCCTCCGGACACCCTCCGCCCGGACTCGGGCCCCACCGCCGGCTATCTGCGCGGGCTGCTCCCGGGCCAGGGCGCTCCCACGGCATCAGTCGATGCCGTATAGTCGGAACCGACTAAAGGAGGTAGGCAGATGGCGGTGCGCAAACGGCCGGTGTCCAACCTGCTCGGGCTCGCGGTCCTCGGGCTGCTGCTGGAGCAGCCGATGCATCCGTACGAGATGGCCGCGACCCTGCGGGAGCGCAACAAGGACACCAGCTTCAAGGTCAGGACCGGCTCGCTCTACGACGTCGTGGACGCCCTGGTGCGGGCCGGCTGGATCGCCGAGCACAGCACCGAACGCGCCGGACGCCGGCCGGAGCGCACCGTGTATGCCCACACGGACCTGGGCCGCAAGGAGTTCATGAGCTGGCTCGACGAACTGGTCCGCACCCCGGTGAAGGAGTACCCCAGCTTCCTCGCCGCGGTGAGCTACCTCGGCGCCCTCGGGCCCGAACGCGCCGTCCAGGCCCTGCGGGAACGCATCGCCCGCCTGGACGAGCAGATCGAGGAGGCACGCCAGGCACGGACCGCGGTGCTGGACCAGCACACGCCGCGGCTGTTCGTGATCGAACTCGAATACGCCCTGACCATGGCCGAAGCCGAGCGGGACTGGGCCCGGCGGATCGTCGCCGAGGTCGACGACGGCACCCTCACCTGGCCCGAACTCACCACCAAGGAGGGCCGCGAGGTATGGACCGACCAGGACGAGACGGAAGACAAGACGACGCACGACAGGACGGAGAAGCAGCAGGCATGAGCGCACCACCCGCAACGCACGACCAGCGGGCCGCACCGTATCCGCCGAGGAGGGCATTACCCATGATTCAGGCCAAGGGGCTGGCCAAGACGTTCACCACCAAGCAGGGCCCGGTCGAGGCGGTGGCCGGAGTCGACTTCACCGTCCAGGCGGGCGAGATCGTGGGCTTCCTGGGGCCCAACGGCGCCGGCAAGACCACCACCATGCGGGTGCTGACCACGCTGCTCCCGCCGAGCTCGGGCACGGCCGTCATCGCCGGCCACGATCTGCTGCACGAGCCCGCGAAGGTCCGCACGCACATCGGCTACGTCTCCCAGGCGGGCGGCGCCAAGCCCAGCTCTCCGGTCCGCCGGGACCTCGTCCTCCAGGGCCGCCTCTACGGCATGTCCCGCCCCGAGGCCGAGGCCCGCGCCGACGAGGCGATCACCCAGCTCGGCCTCGAAGAGCTCGCGAGCCGGGTCATTCAGACCCTCTCCGGCGGCCAGCGCCGCCGCGTCGACATGGCGCTGGGCCTGATGCACCAGCCGAAGCTGCTCTTCCTCGACGAACCCACCGCCAACCTCGACCCCGAGAGCCGCAACGACGTCTGGGAGCACATACGCCGCCTGCGTGACGAGCGCGGTACCACCGTGTTCCTCACCACCCACTACCTCGACGAGGCCGACAGCCTCTGCGACCGTGTCCTGATCATCGACAAGGGCCGCATCATCGCCGAGGACAGCCCGCGGAGCCTGAAGGCCGCCATCTCATACGACACCATCGAGATCGAGGTGGACGGCGACACCGCACGGGCCACCGAGCTGCTCACCGCCCACCGCGACGTCCACGAGGTGTCGGTGAACGGCCTGGTCCTGTCGATCAGTTGCCGCGACGCGGAGCGCCTCCTCGTCGACCTGCTGCGCACGCTGGAGTCCGCGCGCATCCGGGTGGAGTCCCTGCGGGTGCTGAAGCCCACGCTCGACGACGTCTTCATGACCATGACCGACCAGCGTTCGCAGCGTGGCGCGGACGCCGTCCACGCCTGAGGGGAGCCAAGGATGCACACGATCCGCGACGCGGCGATCATCTTCCGCGACGAGGCCGCGGCCGTGGCCCAGAAGAGGATGGGTCTCCTCATCGGCCTCGTCCAGCCGTTCGTCTACATGGCCCTGTTCGGCCCCCTGCTGGTCAAGATGCTGCCGCAGGACGGACCGGCAGCCTGGCAGGTCTACATCCCCGGGCTGCTGGTCCAGCTGGGCCTGTTCGCCACCGGCTACGCCGGGTTCGGTCTCATCCCCGACGTCCGTTCCGGCTACCTGGAAAGGCTGCGGGTGACCCCGGCGAGCCGGCTCGGCCTGCTCCTCGGCAGGGTCCTCTGGGACGTCCTGGCCCTGTTCATCCAGTCGGTGGTCATCGTCCTCATCGCCCTGCTCTTCGGCCTGCGCGCGCCGTTCGGTGGCATCGTGGCTGCCATCGCCCTGATGATGCTCGTCGGCATCAGTCTGGCCTTCCTCTCCTACGCGCTGGCCATGAAGCTGACGTCGGAGTGGCTCTTCGCCCCCGTCCTCAACGGCATCGCGCTGCCACTGATGCTGCTGTCCGGCATCCTCCTGCCCCTGACCTACGCCCCCGGCTGGCTCCAGGCCATCGGCGACGCCAACCCCCTGCGCTACGCGGTGGACGCCATGCGGGACTTCTTCACCGGCGACTACACCTCCCACCACGTCGTGGTCGGCGTGGCCGTGGTGCTGGGCCTGATGGTCGTCTCGGCGGTGGGCGGCACCCGCATCTTCGCCAAGTACAACGCGTGAGCCGTCCGGCACCGGACACGGTACGGCCGCATTCCCAGGCCCTGGGCTCGGGAATGCGGCCGTACCGGGCTTGATCAAGGCGGCGGGGTTCCCAGAGGCGGGCCTTGCCGGTGAGGGCGAGCATGGGCATCCAGGCCAGCAGATCGAGAGCGATCTGGACGATCTCGAGCCAGACCTTGTTCTGCGCTGTTGTCTGGAGAGGCAGGTTGCGCAGGCCGGTGGCCCGGGCGGCCCGGATCCGGTCCTCGGCCCTGGCCCGCAGCCGGGGACGGAGCTCGAGGGTGGCGATCGGCCGGTCGGGGGTGTTGGTCGCGAAGCATGTGATCCGCATGCCGTCCGCGTCCGTGATTCTCAACTGGGCGCCGGGATGGGGCCGTTCCTTGCGGACGATCAGTCTCATGCCCTTGGGCCAGCCGTCCAGGAGTCTGCCGGTGAGTTCGGCGCCCCAGGCCCCCTCACGGGCCTCGCCATCGGTCTCGACGGCCGGAGTCCAGGCTGAGGCGGGGACCTTCAGCGCGTGGTCGTGGATGGCTTCGGCGACCTCATGCCCTCCGAGTAGGACAGCCACCGTCCTCGCCCCTCGCGAAACGGCCCCGCCCTGCTGTCCTTCAACCTCGCTGGGTGTGATGTCGGAGTGGATCTGCTCGTGCACCCGGTAGACCTCGTCAGCGACCTTCAACGCCTGCTTCACGTAAGCAAGAGAGCCCGCCTCCTCCGAAGGTCCAGTGTCGCCGGCGCAACCGCGGCGGCGACCGCCAGGCCGACTCCGTGGGGCGCGTCGGGTCCACGCTGGACAACGCCGCCGCGGAGTCGTTCCACTCGGTCCTCAAGGTCGAGTACATCCACCGGCACACCTTCGCCACCCGCACCGAGGCCTGGCTGAAGACCGCCACGTGGGTCGCGGACTTCTGCAACACGAAACGCCGTCACAGCGCGGCCGGCGGGAAGCCACCCGCCGAGTTCGAACGGATCATCCAGGAAGCGCGAGCTCGGACCGATCAGGAAGGCCGGGCCGCATAACCAACGTCTCTACGCAGCCAGGGGATTGACAGATCCGTCATGGACGACGGCAGCAAGACGAGCAGCGTGGACAACACGGGCGAGTTGATTGGACAGACCCCGCCAGAGGGGCTCGCGGCGCCCCGGCGAGGTCAGCACGGACGCGTTGCCTCGCCCTGGGGTCGCGGGGGTGGAGCCTGGAACGACAACCTGCGGATCCGCGAGACAGGGTGGGGGTGCTGCCGGGAACTGCCTGCCAGGCAGGCAGTTCCCTCTCAATCCCGTACCGGAACGGCCATTTCCCCGAGCAGTGACCAACCCTGCTGCGAGACCGTGACGTTGACGATCTCCGGGGTCCGTATGAGGTGGGGCGGCAGGGCGCTCCGTGCCTTGGTGAAGTGGTCGGAGGTGACGTGGGCCAGGCCGGCCTCGTCGTCGCGGAAGGCTTCGACCAGCACGTAGACCGTGGGGTCCTCGGTACTGCGGGACCAGTCGAACCACAAGCATCCGGGCTCGCCGCGGGTGGCATGGGTGAACTCGCGGGTGGTGTCCGGCCAGGTGTCGGCGGATTCCGGCAGAACGTGGAACTTGGCGGTGATGAAGATCAAGGCAGGTCTCCCTGAGGGCCTATCAGTCGGCGATCCGTTCAGGGCACGAGAATGGCCCGTCCTCGTACCCGTCCGGCGTCGAGGTCGTCCAGGGCGTCCTGGAAGCGGTCAAGGGGGTATGGGGTGGTGTGCAGCCGTACCTTGCCCCGGGCTGCGAGCACCATCAGTTCGCACAGGTCGTTGTAGGACCCGACGAGGTTTCCGATGAAGTTGATTTCGGCGGAGATGATGTCGATGGTGGGTACGTCGATGTTCTCGCCGTAGCCGACCACGTGGTAGTCGCCCGCCCGCCGCAGCATGCGCACGCCGTCGCGCGTGGCGCCGCCCTCGCCGACGAAGTCGATCACGGCTTCGGCTCCGCCCCCGCCGGTGAGGGCGAGGACCTCCTCGACTTGATCGCCGCCGCTCATGACGCCGTGGTCCGCTCCGATCGAGAGGGCCAGCTTCAACGCGTCGGGATTTCGGTCGACGACTACGATCTCGGCGGCGGTCAGTGCCTTGAGGACCTGCACGCCGATGTGTCCGAGTCCGCCCGCGCCGATGACCACGCACCGGTCGCCCGGGCGGAGACGGCGGGCCGCCTTGGCCACGGCGTGGTAGGCGGTGAGACCGGCGTCGGCCAGCGCCGCGACGTCAGCGGGTTCCAGGGAGTCGTCGATACGGACGACGCTGCGGGCGGAGGTCTTGAGATACTCGGCGTAACCGCCGGCGGTGTCTATGCCGGGGAAGAGGCTCTGCTCGCAGTGCACGTCGTCGCCCGAGCGACACGCCCGGCACAGCCCGCAGGTGATCAGCGGGTGGACGATGACCTTGTCGCCCTCGGCGACGTTGGTGACGGCACTGCCCACTGCGTGCACCCAGCCGGCGTTCTCGTGCCCGATCGTGTACGGCAGCGTGACGCCCGACTTCTCGGCCCACTGGCCCTCGAGGATGTGCAGATCGGTGCGGCAGACGCCGGCCCCGCCGATCTTCACGATCACGTCGTACGGGCCGGTGACCGAGGGAGCCGGTACGTCCGCCAGCTCGAGGTTGCGGTCGTATCCGACGACCTGGACTGCCTTCACGGGGTGTGCTCCTTTTCGAGGGTGATGAGAGTGCTGTCTTCCGGGCGGGGCGACTGGTCCGGGGCGGCGTCCGGATAGCGGGTACGCAGAAGGGCACGGCAGAAGTGCGCGTTGCCGTCGATCGACAGGCGGACCGACCTGGCGAAGCGCAGCCGCAACGGGATCTCGCCCGCCGGGTAGGGCAGTCCATGGTCGTCGACCATGGCGGGGTCGGATGGTGATGTGCCGAGCCCCAGGGCCTCGCGGCGTTGCAGCAGTGCGCGTGTCGCTTCGGTGTTCGGGAGATCGCCGAGCACGATGCCGTGCAGTCGTTCCTCGGTGAGTGAGGTGTCCTGCCGCAGCAGCGCGGTGAGCGCGCGTTCCATGGCGGCGGCGTGGGCTTTGCGGCGGAAGATCAGCCGCAGTTCCTCGAGGTCCTTCTCCGCCTCGGCTTCGAAGGTCCCGCGGTAGCCGGCGTCCGCGGCCAGTCCGCGGTTGATCAGGTCCGAGTCGTGATGGTCGTCGAGCAGCACCGTGACCGCGCCGACTCCGGGGAGGGCGGTCAGGACGTCTTTCGCGTCGGACGCCATGAGGTAGGCGAAGTTCGGCGCGCAGAACGAGGTCGGCAGCCGCAGGTGCACGGTCAGCCGGTGATCGCCGTCGGCCTCGATGGACCGTACGAAACCGAGGTCCGTGATCGGTTCGTCCAGCTCGGGATCGAGGACCTTGTCCAGCGCCTGCCGGGCACGCTCCTCCAGTGTCGCGGCACGCTTCTCGCGCGCCGGGGCATGCGCCGCCATCTCACACCCCCGCCGGCTGTGCCAGGGCTTGTTCGGCGGGGACCGGGATGTCGTACAGGGCCGCCGCGTTCAGCCCGAGGATCTTCTTCTTCTGTTCCACGGTGATCGGCGGGTACTCCCCCTGCATGTCCTCGGGGATCTGGAAGTCGACGAACCTCTCGATCAGCCAGCGGGGAGTCCACAGCGCGTAGTCGCTGGAGAACTGGATGCGGTTCTCGTCGAGCCAGAACAGGAGCTCGCCGAGGATCTGTGCGAAGTACCGGGGACGGCGGTGGATGAAGGGCATGGCGACCGCGAGACCGGCGTGCACGTTCGGTTCCTGCGTGGCGATCCAGCAGAAGTCCTCGAGGCGGGGCAGTCCGCAGTGCTCGACGACGAAGTTCAGTTCCGGGAAGTCGCTCGCGGCCTTGTCGACATCCGCGACGTCGAACGCGTCCCTGTCGAGCGGCCGGATCGTCGGACCCTTGTGGATGTGGATGTTCTTGATGCCCAGTTCCTGGGCTGCCTCCAGGTACCGGTACGACCACTTGTCGTCGAGTTTGTAGCCGCGTGAGTCGCCGTGCCATTCCGCGGTGTACAGCTTGGCACCCTTGAGCCCGAACCGTGCCGCGTCCCGGCGGAGCTGTTCGATCCCCTTCTGCTCGAGACGTGGGTCCCAGCAGTGGTTGTAGGTCAGCCGGTCGGGGTGCTGCTGCGCCAGCGCGAAGGCTTCTTCGGCCTGGCCGAAGCCGTTCTCGAAGAACGCTCCGAGATGGGCGGGCTGGAAGATCGCATGGTCGACGTGCCCGTCGTCGAAGAGGTCCTTCATCAGGCGCCGGCCGCCGTAGTAGAGGAAGTCCTCGTACGGCCACAGCTCAGCTTCCGGGCTGAGGTTGCGGTGATAGTCGTAGAAGCAGTCGATGAACTGCTTGCCGTGGATGTTCAGCTGGTTCGAGGGGCGCGCGTCCCACAGTGCGACGTGCGCGTCCACGATGAAGTAGTTCTCGCCGTCCTTGGCGTACATGTCGGTCTCCGTCCCGGTGACGACCGTGTTTCGGAGAGCGACGTTAGGCAGTGTCGCGGCGATGGGGCAGGCCCGTACCGTCTCACTTTGAGACAGTCGGCCGGGAACGCTGTCCGGCACCCGCGTCGTAGCCTGATCGCAGATCGACGCACGGGCTCAGTGTGGAGGCCGCAGTGGACCACAACCGCAATCCGGCGCCCGTCGCCCGCCACGAGGACGAGGCGACGGCCGCAGAAACAGCCCTGCTGACGCCCCGCCTGCAGGCGTCATGGCAGCGCAGCCGACGGTACGGCCTGACTCCGGAGGACCTGCGGCCCGACTTCACGGGCACGGTGGACACCGAGTGCCTGCTCTACGAATGCGGCCACGAGGTGCTTCAGGGACTCAAGGACACGCTGGCCAACGAACCGGTCGGCATGATGCTCACCAGCAGCGACGGCTTGGTGCTGTTCCGGTTGTGCAGCGACTCCTCGGTCAGCCGGTCCCTCGACCGAGTCAACCTCGCCCCCGGCTTCTCCTTCTCCGAGAGCAACGCCGGCACCAACGGGATGGGCCTCGCCCTCGCCGACCGCGCACCCTCGTTGGTACGCGCCGAGGAGCACTACTGCACCAGCCTGCGGCAGTACACCTGCGCCGCGGTGCCCGTGCTCGACCCCCTCACCCGGGAACTCGCGGGCAGCATCAACCTCACCACGTGGTCGGACTCCTCCTCGAAGCTGCTCCTGGCACTGGCGCAGGCGGCGGCAGGGAACACGGCCGCCCTGATGCTCGCCCGCACCACCGGCAGGAAGCCACGTCCGGCTCCTCGCGGCGAGGTGTTTCAGGTGTTCGCGCACCGAGCCCAGGCGGGGAGCGAGTCCCTCCTCCTCTCCTCACGCTGGACGGACGCGGTCGCGGAAGCCCGTACCGCCCTGGCCGAGGGCCGGCTCCTCGCCGTGGTGGGAGAGCCGGGAACGGGCAAGTCGACCCTTGCGGCCCTCGCCCGGCGTCAGGTCCGGTCCCGGGAACGCATCCTGTGCGCCCGTCCGCCGCTGGCCGACGACATCACGCCGTGGATGGGGATCTGGGCTCCGGAGCTGGCCAAGACGGACACCTGCGTCATCACCACAGGGGTCCACACACTGCCCGCGTGGGCAGCCGAAGACCTGGCCGAGCTGCTCTCCGGCAGACCGCGCCGGAACACCGCGGACCAGCACCCGTACCTGCACCCGGCCATCGTCACCGCCGAGAACTACGCACGCATCCCCCAAGCCCTGCGCTCACTGGTCGGCGCCGTGGTGGAAGCCCCCACCCTGCGTTCCCGCCCCGACGACATACTTCCCCTGGCGGACCACTTCGCCCGCGGGTTCCGGGGCCGTCCCGTCACCTTCTCCCCTGCGGCTGCCCAGGCGCTGTCCAACTATCACTGGCCGGAGAACAGCGGGCAGCTCCAGCGGATCGTACGCGACGCCGCTTCCCGCACCGACGTCGTCGACCTCCGACACCTCCCCGGCGAGGTCTTCGTCGGCACGCCCCATCGGCTGAGCCGGATACAGGCCCTGGAACGGGACGAGATCGTCAGGTGTCTCACCGAACCGGCCACCACAGTGGCGCAGGCTGCGGACGCCCTCGGCATGAGCCGGGCGACCATCTACCGCAAAATCGCCCAATACGACATCACCATCCCCGCCCGTCCCCGATGAGGAGGGACAACCCGTCCCTGGAGCTGTCTCGCGTTCAGGATCGCGGCCGCTTGCAGGTCCTGGTACGTGTCGACGCCCAGAACCACGTCGACACCTTGATCCGACGGGCGCTATGAGGGGCGCTCGTGAACTGGCGATGCGGCCCCGGGGTGCGCGGAACTCCCCCTTCGGTCCGGCCTTTCAGCATCCCCCTGGCGGTGGAGCTGTTGCCGTGGGCAGTCGGCAGCCTCGCGACGGGGACTGACGGGCCGACACGACCCCGCGTGGCGCTTCACAGCGGTGGGCGTCTTGAGGCGACCCGCACACGGCGGTCGACCTCCGGGGCTCACCCGTATGCCGGTCCTGTACCGCCGCGTCCCCTTCCAGGAGCGGACTATCCAGGGTGAGGCGGAGCGCCGTTGCCGCGACCCGGGCCGGACCGCTGGGTCGGCTGTCCGCTGGAGGACGGCAGCGCCTGCGCCGCCCGCAGCCGCAGGGGTGCTCGGCGGACCGGCCGAGGCTGGGCACTCCGGGACGCAGGACCGCTTCCTCCTCTCCACGCCGGCACGGCGCACTGCGGCGATCCCGTCCTGGGGGTGGCGGTCGACGCGGCCGCAATAGGGTACGGACCGGCGGCCGCACGGAGCGACGCCACGGCCGACCGGCCCGTGGGATGGGGGCGGGTGGGCCCAGCGGGCCCACCGCCGTGCACCGCCTGCTCTCGTCGAGGCGACCAGGCCGCTGATTCAGCCGGGCATGGGATGGTGCGCCTGGGCGAACTGCTCCACGACGGCGGCGCAGAAGGCGGGCAGGTCGGCCGGGCCGCGGCTGGTGATCAGCTGCCCGTCGACGACCACCTCCTGGTCGGCGACGACCTCCGCGCCGGCGTTGCGCAGGTCGGTGCGGATGCTGGGCCAGGACGTCAGGCGGCGGCCGCGCACGGCGTCGGCTTCCGCCAGGGTCCACGGGCCGTGGCAGATCGATGCGACCGGTTTCCCACTGGCCATGAAGTCCCTGACGAACTGCACCGCGTGGCGGTCCATGCGCAGCTGGTCAGGGTTCATGGTGCCGCCGGGCAGGAGCAGGGCCTGGTAGTCGTCGACGGAGGCGTCGGCGACCAGGCGGTCCACGGGGAAGGTTCCCGCCGGGTTGAGGTCGAACTGGCGGGCCTGGATCTCGCCGGGATGGAGCGAGAGGATCTCGGTCTTCGCCCCTGCGCCCTGCAACGCACCGCGCGGCTGGTCGAGTTCCACGCGTTCGACGCCGTCGGTGGCCAGGATTCCCACCCGCATTCCTTGGAGTTCCTGTGTCACGGTAGGGCTCCCTTCACGAGTCGCTGGTAGTACGGGGCGAGCGGCAAGGACACCCGGCAGGGTCCGCATCCCCACTCCTGGACCGTGGACCGCGAGGCCCGGTCGGGGTGTCCCGAACGGACATGTGCGCGCGTCCAGCCGGAGATGCCGTCCCGGTGGGGGGCGACCTTGGTCCAGCCGTCGTCGCGATCGGCGGCATGCACCGGGGCGCGACCGCTACAGCAGCCGGTCGAACACCGCGGCCACGTCCTCCCAGTGGCCGGTCTGCGGCTTCTTGTCCGGCGCGGAGGAATTCGAGCTTCGACACACGCCAGGAACCGGACGGCGTCGTTCGCTCACGTCCGCGCCGCCATCGGCTGTTACCCGGTCGAGATTCGCAGAGCCCCCTGCTGAGCGCCTCCGCACCCGAGACCAAAAAAGAACGCTTCCTCCTACCCTGGCAGAGCAGCATGAAATGCGCGGGCCCTTCGGACGGCCGTGCCGTACCGTCCGAGGTCATGCCCATCCCTGGGTGCGGGTGAAAGCCGCACAGGCCGTTCCCCCCAACGGTCCATCGAACTGGAGGCGTGGCTGAACTGCACTTGTGCTGGGAGGTGTACCGGGCACACTGCTTTTCCTCCCGCTGGGAGCAGGCAGAGTGCGTCTCGCATCCGAAGGATGAAGAGGTCCGATGCCACTCGGCCTCTGCTGAGGCGCACACACCCTGACACGCATCACCTCCCACGCACACCGCACCCTTCGGTGGCTGTCTCAGGACCCACCCCCGGACAGCTGCAAGGCTTCAGAAAAAGAACCACTCATGGACTACGACAACTTCATCGACACCATCACCCGGCGCGCCTCTGTCCCCCCGGAAAAGGCGGAGCCCCTCACCCGAGCACCCTGGCAACACTGGCCGAGCGGCTCACCCGGGGCGAGGCGGAGGACCTCGCGTCCGAACTGTCCAAGGTCGGTTCCGCCAGGTCATGTCCCAGTTGCCCCGGGACTTCGAGGCTCTCGTCGGCGCCCCGGGTCGGAGGAGCCATGACCGACGAGGTCGGCTCCATCATCGAGGGGAAGGAACCGGCCGTGCTCACGGGGGCCGGTGGCGCGGCATGTGCGCCTTTCCGGTAACCGCATTAGAGGCCCCGGCGCACGCGGCGGGCTTTTGACCTATGGCCGGCTTGCCGTTCCTGTCGCGTGTTATGACGCGAATTCCATCGACTTTACGACAGAGGACCCGGCATGAGTACTCAGACGCCCCACATCAGCTTGCCCTCGCGCGTTCCGGCCAGTGCCTCGCCGAACGGGGACGGCATTGTCGTCGGAGCCGGCCCGGTACAGGTGGATGCTTTCATCGACTTTCTGTGCCCGTTCTGCAAGCAGTTCGAGGAGAGGAGCGGGCCGATCCTCGACGAGCTGGTGGCGGACGAGGCGATCAGTCTCGTCTACCACCCGATGGGTTTTCTCGACGGCCTGTCCACCACCCGGTACTCCTCCCGTGCCTCGGCGGCCTCAGGCTGCGCGTCCGACGGCGGCCACTTCACGGAGTACCTGTACGCGCTGTTCGCCAACCAGCCCCCCGAGGGCGGGCCCGGCCTGTCCGACGACGAACTGGTCCAGCTCGGCCGCGCGGTGGGACTGGCGGACAGTTCGTTCGCCGCGTGCGTCCGGCAGGGCGTCTACCTGGACTGGAGCTCCTATGTGACGGCGACAGCCGTCCAGCGGGGTGTGAGTGGAACACCGACCGTGGCCGTGCAGGGCGTCCCGGTGCCGGCCAACCCCCGGACCATCCTCGTCGCGGTTCGTGCCGCCAGTGCCGGTGTCGGCGGATGAGGCGCCCGGTCAGCCGCGAACCGGCTCCACGAGGTCCTGGAACTCGCTCGGCAATTGCGATCCGACGTGCCGGATCTCTCCGTCGACATAGAGGTCCATTTCCTCGTTGTAGAAGGCGACCCCTTCAGGCGACCAACCCCGCGACGGGATTCACCTGACGGGTCGGTAAATTGTGCGTTTGGGTCAGATAGGAGTAGGTGGTTCAGCAGTAGCGGTGACCACTCGTCGAGGCGAATTCGGGAATTTCCGGGCCATCACGGATATGCCCTCGGCGGGCGTCACGGGCCCTGGAACGACGCGCCCCAGCACGGCGCAACGCACGGATGCGGACCCGGACACGGCCGATTCGCCGGAGGATCGCATGACACAACCGACAGTTCCGTCAGCCGATGTCCCCGTGGACGTCCAAGGCGAGGCACAACGGCCGTTCCCCGAGCACGCGGCCATGGCTAGGGCGTATCCCGGCGGCAGGATGACCGTTGGCGCCATCACGCCCCTGGAGGGCTTCGAAGGGCCCGTGCCGTCCCTCGCGGGGCACATCGAGCGGATCCAGCAGGCCGAGCGGGCCGGTTTCGCCTCGGTGTGGGTCCGTGATGTGCCGCTGCTGGACCCGAGCTTCGGGGACGCCGGGCAGGTCTTCGACCCGTGGGTGTACCTGGGGCAGCTCAGTGCCCGTACCACCTCGATCACACTGGGGACCGCCAGCATCGTCATGCCGCTACGGCATCCGTTGCACACCGCCAAGGCGGCCGCCTCGGTGGACCAGCTGTCAGGCGGACGGCTCCTGCTCGGGGTGGCCACCGGTGACCGGCCCGTGGAGTTCCCGGCCTTCGGTCAGGATCCGGGCGGCCGGGCCGAGAGGTTCCGTCAGTCGCTGGAGTACTTCCGTGTCGTCCTCGAGCACCGTTTTCCGCACGTGGAGTCGCAGCTCGGCCACATGCGCGGCACCGATCTGCTGCCCAAGCCGGTGTACCGGCGGATCCCGGTACTGATGACGGGACGCGGCAGGCAGGACGTCCGGTGGATCGCCGACAACACGGACGGCTGGCTGTACTACACCCCGCCGCTCCAGCAGCAGGCCGAGAACATCAAGCGGTGGCGGGAGCTGACTCGGGGCGATGACGGTGGGTTCAAGCCGTACGCGCAGGCCACCTATCTGGATCTGGCCGAGGATCCGCTGGCCCTGCCCCGGCACATCCACCAGGGCTTCTCGGTGGGCCGGGTGTCGTTCCTGGCGATGATGCGGGCCTGGCAGGACATCGGCATCGACCAGCTGATGATCAACTTCAAGCACAGCCGCCGTCCGGTCGCCGAAGTGATCGACGAACTGGCCGAACACGTGCTGCCGCACTTCCCGCCCGGACGCTTTGAAGCGCGCGGCGAGCAGCGGCCGGTGGAGCGGACCGGGCCCTGAGGAAGCACGACACCGGCGCCCCCTGCGTGACAGGGCCGGGCTCAGTCCCGGATGGCACCGGACGGCCGCTCCTGCGCGTAGTCGCACGTGCCCTCCGCCCAGAACTGCAGGGCCGCCCTGGTCACCTCCGCGCCGAGGCCGCACAACTGGTCCGCGACCGCCTGGTCGGTGAGGCGTCCGTCGCCGTCGAAGACCCGGGAGGACCGCGGGACCGCGAACACCAGCGGCACGGCCCAGCCGCGCAGCGACCGCACGATGAACTCCATCGCGTTGATCGCCTGCAGGCCCTGCACTCCGCCGGCGGTCGTCAGCATCCCGACGGGTTTGTTGCTGAGGTAGGGCGGGTCGTGGTCGGCGAGAAGGGCGAGCCAGTCCACCGCGTTCTTGAACGCACCGCTGACCGACCCGTGGTATGTCGGGCTGCTCCACAGCAGGGCGTCGGCGGCCTGAACGGTGTCCGCGAGCCGGCGGGCGGACGGAGGGATCCCGTGCTGGGACGTGTAGAACGGCAGACGCAGCCGCTTGAGGTCGAGCACCCGGGTGTCGGCACCCGCATCGGCCGCCCCCTCGACCGCCACGCGCAGTGCGGTGAGGCTGGTCGACGGAGTGCGCAGCGAACCTCCCATTCCGACGACGAGCGGGCGCGTCATCCTGTCAACTCCCTCAGAGCATCTCCAGGGGCGTGGGCCCGCTGGGTGGCGGGAACGCCTCGTCGAGGGCGTCGAGCGCCTCGGTGGGGAGGTGGAGGTCCAGCGCGCCGCGGTTCTCCCGCACGTGGTCGGGTGATCCGGAACGCGGGATCGCGGCCACCCCCTGTTCCAGCACCCAGGCGAGTGCCACTTGGGCCGGCGTCGCTCCGAGCGCCCGGGCCACGGCACTCAAAGCCTCGACCTTCAGGATCCGCCCCTGCTCGATCGGGGAGTAGGCCATGACCGTCACCCCGGCCTCACGGCACCAGGGGAGAAGATCCCACTCGATGCCGCGCCGGGAGAGGTTGTACAGCACCTGGTCGACGGCCACGGCGTCGCCACCGGGCAGGGCCATGAGCTCGGCCATGTCGGGGACGTCGAGATTGCTCACGCCCCAGTAACGGATCTTCCCCGCCTCCATCAGGTCGGTGAATCCCGCAAGCGTCTCCTCGAGCGGCCACCGTCCCCGCCAGTGCAGCAGGTAGAGGTCCAGCCGTTCCGTACGGAGCCGCCGCAGGCTGCCCTCGCAGGCGGCGACGGTGCCCCTCCGGTCGGCGTGGCGGGGCAGCACCTTGCTGACGAGGAAGACCTCCTCCCGCCGCCCCCGGAGGGCCTCCCCGAGGAGCTCCTCGGCTGCGCCGTCGCCGTACATCTCCGCCGTGTCGACGACGGTCATGCCCAGGTCCACGCCCAGCCGCAGCGCGGCGATCTCCTGTTCACGCCGGGCCGGGTCCTCGCCCAGGTACCAGGTGCCCTGCCCGAGTGCCGCGATCTCCTCACCGGCGGGCAGAGCAATCGTTCCGGCCGATTCCGCAGACATCTCGGGCCTCCCGCCTGCCGCGGATCCATGTCACGCGCACCGCACCGGGTGCCCAGGTCCGCGCCTCCCAGACAGCCGGTCTCGCATGCGCCGCAGAACGGTCAGGAGGGACGGGCGGACTGCGCCGAGAGCTCGCCGGGAGCCACGCCAGGAGAGCGCCGATGCAGCAGAGCTCGGGCGGCAACTCCGCGCATGTGACGCGAACCACCGAGGACCCCAGTGCCACAGCTTGCCGTGGCAGGCCGTGGCAAGGGACGAATCAGCACGTGTGAGCGGGTCCTGGCGCGGAAACCCAAGCTGCCCCGACTTCAGGGAGGCGTCATGGACGCCCATGTCACTGCCCAGTCAAGCCCCATCACCACGGTCAACCCGTACACCGGTGAAAGGGTTCGTGAGTTCCCGGCGCTGAGCGCGGAGGACGTAGGGCGCGCGATCGACGCGGCGCACCGTGGCTTTCCGAACTGGCGTGCCCAGTCGACGGCCGACCGGGCAGCGGAGTGCGGCGTCAGCCGCCGGCCACGGCGCGTACCGCCTCGTCGACCGGGGTGGATCCGCTGATCAGTTCGAGGATGCGCCCGGCGGTCCTGGGCTCGTGGAGCAGAGCGGCGAGCACCGCAGCCACGTCATCGCGCGGCACCTGGCCGCGGCCGGTGTGCTCGGCGAGCGTGACGCGGCCGCTACCGGGGTCGTCGGTCAGCCACCCCGGGCGCAGAATCGTCCAGTCCAGTCCCGGACGGGAG
>NZ_JBFAWL010000014.1:0-173935 GCF_040680275.1 Streptomyces sp. NPDC052079 | reverse complement strand
CCGGTCGGCGATCCGCGCGTGGACCCGGGCGACGCGGCGCCGGGCCTTCTCGCGGTTCGCCGAGCCCTTCGCCTTCCGCGACAGCTCACGCTGCGCGCGGGCCAGGCGGGCGCGGTCACGCCGCTCCTGCCTGGGGTTGGCGATCTTCTCGCCGGTGGACAGCGGCCGGCCGCGTCGCGGGACACATCCGGCACCTCGATGGCCTCCCCCCCACGTGGCCGGCGCGGCCGCCGTGTATCTCGCCGGTCACCCGGACGCCGACCCGGCGGCCGTGGCGTCGGCACTGACCGGCGGGGCCACCGCCGACAAGATCAGCAACCCCGGCTCCGGCACCCCGAACAAGCTGCTCAAGATCACCGAGTAGTGCGGCGCCCCGGCGCGGGCCGCTGACATGGTGAGGGCCACAGAGGGAAAACGTTCCTCTGTGGCCCCTCACATGCGCCGGCCGCCCGGCGTGAGTGGCCCGGCTCACATGGCGTACCGGACCTGCCACCGACACGATGGTCTTCGTCAACGGCAGGCTGAAGGGATCGAGAATGTTCCGCAAGGTGCTGGTCGCCAATCGCGGTGAGATCGCGATTCGGGCGTTCCGCGCGGCCTACGAACTGGGCGCCCGAACCGTCGCCGTCTTCCCCCACGAGGACCGCAAATCGTTGCACCGCCTGAAGGCGGACGAGGCGTACGAGATCGGCGAACCGGGGCACCCGGTGCGGGCCTACCTCTCCGTGGAGGAGATCGTGCGCGCCGCGCGACGGGCGGACGCCGACGCCGTCTACCCGGGCTACGGTTTCCTGTCCGAGAATCCGGAACTGGCCAAGGCGTGCGAAGATGCGGGCATCACCTTCGTCGGGCCGAGCGCCGAGATCCTGGAGCTGACCGGGAACAAGGCGCGGGCCGTGGCCGCCGCCCGTGAGGCGGGCGTTCCGGTCCTGGGCTCCTCGACGCCCTCGACCGACGCGGACGAGCTGGTCCGCGCAGCCGACGGGATCGGTTTCCCCGTGTTCGTCAAGGCGGTCGCGGGCGGCGGCGGGCGCGGCATGCGCCGCGTCGAGGACCCCGCCCAGCTGCGGGAGGCCATCGAGGCGGCCTCCAGGGAGGCGGCGTCCGCGTTCGGCGACCCCACGGTCTTCCTGGAGAAGGCCGTCGTCGAACCCCGTCACATCGAGGTGCAGATCCTCGCCGACGGCCAGGGCGACGTCATCCACCTGTACGAGCGCGACTGCTCGGTGCAGCGCCGCCACCAGAAGGTGATCGAACTCGCGCCCGCGCCCAACCTCGACCCGGCTCTGCGCGACCGCATCTGCGCCGACGCCGTGCGCTTCGCCCGGCACATCGGCTACCGCAACGCCGGCACCGTGGAGTTCCTCCTCGACCGGGACGGCAACCACGTCTTCATCGAGATGAACCCGCGCATCCAGGTCGAGCACACGGTGACCGAGGAGGTCACCGACGTCGACCTCGTCCAGGCACAGCTGCGCATCGCCGCCGGCGAGACACTCGCCGACCTCGGTCTCTCCCAGGAGACCGTCACCCTGCGAGGCGCCGCGCTGCAGTGCCGCATCACCACCGAGGACCCGGCCAACGGCTTCCGTCCCGACACCGGGCGGATCAGCGCGTACCGCTCGCCCGGCGGCTCGGGCATCCGCCTGGACGGCGGCACCACCCACGCCGGTACGGAGATCAGCGCCCACTTCGACTCCATGCTGGTGAAACTGACCTGCCGGGGGCGGGACTTCGCCACCGCGGTGGGCCGGGCGCGGCGCGCCGTGGCCGAGTTCCGCATCCGCGGGGTCGCCACGAACATCCCCTTCCTGCAGGCGGTGCTCGACGATCCGGACTTCCAGGCCGGAAACATCACCACGTCCTTCATCGAACAGCGTCCCCAGCTGCTCACCGCGCGCCACTCCGCCGACCGGGGCACCAAGCTGCTCACCTACCTCGCCGACGTCACGGTGAACAAGCCGCACGGCGAGCGGCCGGATCTCATCGACCCGCTCACCAAGCTGCCGTCGCCGCCCGCCGGTGATCCGCCGGCCGGCTCCCGGCAGCGGCTCGCCGAGCTCGGCCCCGACGGCTTCGCCCGCGCACTGCGCGCCTCGCCGACCCTCGGGGTCACCGACACCACGTTCCGCGACGCCCACCAGTCGCTGCTCGCCACCCGGGTCCGCACCAAGGACCTGCTCGCCGTCGCCCCGGTGGTGGCGCACACCCTTCCCCAGCTGCTGTCACTGGAGTGCTGGGGCGGCGCCACCTACGACGTCGCCCTGCGCTTCCTCGCCGAGGACCCCTGGGAGCGCCTGGCCGCCCTGCGCGAAGCCGTACCGAACATCTGCCTGCAGATGCTGCTGCGCGGCCGCAACACCGTGGGCTACACCCCGTACCCCACCGAGGTGACCGACGCCTTCGTCCAGGAGGCCGCGGCGACCGGCATCGACATCTTCCGCATCTTCGACGCGCTGAACGACGTCTCCCAGATGCGGCCCGCCATCGACGCCGTACGCGAGACCGGCACGGCCGTCGCCGAGGTGGCCCTGTGCTACACCGCCGACCTGTCCGACCCGTCCGAGCGGCTCTACACCCTGGACTACTACCTGCGTCTGGCCGAGCAGATCGTCGACGCGGGCGCCCATGTGCTGGCCGTCAAGGACATGGCCGGCCTGCTCCGGGCACCGGCGGCCGCGACCCTCGTGTCGGCCCTGCGCCGGGAGTTCGGCCTTCCGGTGCATCTGCACACGCACGACACCGCCGGCGGCCAGCTGGCCACCTACCTCGCCGCGATCCAGGCGGGCGTGGACGCGGTCGACGGCGCCGTGGCCTCCATGGCGGGCACCACCTCGCAGCCGTCCCTGTCGGCACTCGTCGCGGCGACCGACCACTCGGAGCGGCCCACCGGCCTGGACCTCCAGGCCGTCGGCGACCTGGAGCCCTACTGGGAGAGCGTCCGCAAGGTCTACGCACCCTTCGAGGCCGGCCTGGCCTCACCGACCGGCCGCGTCTACCACCACGAGATTCCCGGCGGCCAGCTCTCCAACCTGCGCACCCAAGCCGTCGCGCTCGGCCTCGGCGACCGCTTCGAGGACATCGAGGCGATGTACGCCGCCGCCGACCGGATGCTGGGCCGTCTGGTGAAGGTCACCCCCTCGTCGAAGGTGGTGGGCGACCTCGCCCTGCACCTGGTCGGCGCGGGGGTCTCCCCGGAGGACTTCGAGGAGGAGCCCGACCGCTTCGACATCCCCGACTCGGTCATCGGCTTCCTGCACGGGGAGCTGGGCACCCCGCCCGGCGGCTGGCCGGAACCCTTCCGCAGCAAGGCCCTGCGGGGCCGCGCCGAGCCCAAGCCGGTCCAGGAGCTGACCGCCGACGACCGGGCGGGCCTGGCGAAGGACCCCCGGCCGACCCTCAACCGCCTTCTCTTCCCCGGCCCCACGAGGGAGTTCGAGACGCACCGCCAGTCCTTCGGCGACACCAGCGTCCTGGACAGCAAGGACTTCTTCTACGGACTGCGTCCCGGCAAGGAGTACAGCGTCGACCTCCACCCGGGCGTGCGGCTGCTCATCGAACTGCAGGCCGTGGGTGACGCGGACGAACGGGGCATGCGCACCGTGATGTCCACGCTGAACGGCCAGTTGCGGCCCATCCAGGTCCGTGACCGGGCGGCGGCCTCCGACGTCCCGGTCACCGAGAAGGCCGACCGCGCCAACCCCAACCATGTCGCGGCGCCCTTCGCCGGCGTGGTGACCCTCGCGGTCGCCGAGGGCGACGAGGTGGAGGCCGGCGCCACGGTGGCGACCATCGAGGCGATGAAGATGGAAGCCACGATCACGGCCCCGAAGTCAGGCACCGTCAAAAGGCTGGCAATCAACAAAATCCAACAGGTAGAAGGCGGCGACCTCCTGCTGGAACTAGCCTGACGATGTTCCCCGCGCCCTTTGGAGCGCGGGGAACTGCACGCCCTTAGGGGCGCGGGGAACTGCGCAAAAACGGGGGTCTGGGGGCGAAGCCCCCAGGGACGGGACGGGAAGGGGCGGCGGGGGCGAAAAAACCGTTGGCCCCGACCCCGAACCCCGCAGGCCGGACCCACTGCAGCAACCCCGACTCCCTACCGAAGAACCCTGCGCCGAGGCCCCGTGAAACCGTAGATTATGCGTTGGCCAAAACAGCCCTCGAATAACTACGGACGGTACTGATGACCGACCCCGCCGCGGCGCCCGACTCAGCGCAACAGAACATCGACACCTCGGTCCCGCACTCGGCCCGCATATGGAACTTCTGGCTGGGAGGGAAAGACAACTACCCCGTCGACGAACAGGCCGGCGACGCCTACACCGCCGTCTTCCCCGGCATCGTCACCATCGCCCGCAGCAGCCGAGCCTTCCTCCGCCGCAACATCACCTATCTCGCCGCCGAGCAGGGCATACGCCAGTTCCTGGACATCGGCACCGGACTGCCCACGGCCGACAACACCCACCAGGTCGCCCAGCGGATCGCCCCCGACTCCCGGATCGTCTACGTCGACAACGACCCCCTGGTCCTGGCCCACGCCCGGGCGCTGCTCTACTCCACCCCGGAGGGAGCCACGGCATACGTCGACGCCAACGTCCTGGACCCGGACCGCATCCTGGCGGCCGCGGGCGAGACCCTGGACTTCAAACGTCCCACCGCTCTCATCCTGAGCAACATCCTGGGCCACATCGCGGACTACGACCAGGCCCGCTCCATCGTCACCCGGCTGATGGCCGCGCTTCCCTCCGGCAGCTACCTCTCCATCAACGACGGCTCACGCGGCATCGACCCCGTCTTCGAGCAGGCGCAGGACGTCTACAACGAAAGCGGCGCCGTCCCCTACAACCTGCGGACCATCGACCAGATCACGGCCTACTTCGACGGTTTGGAGCTCGTGGAGCCGGGTGTCGTCTCGGTCCCGCTCTGGCGTCCCGAGCCCACCTCGCCCGCGCCGGAACCCATCGGCGAGCACGGCGGCCTCGCCCGCAAGCCCTGAGGTAATTCGCTGGACAACGCCGGGGCCGACGACGAGCGTTGGCGCAATGAGACAGGAGGACCTCTGGAACGCGGACGCCGCCCGACGCCATGACACGCCCGGAACCGGCATGTTCGCGCCCGACGTTCTGGGGCCGGCCGTGGACCGGCTGGCCCGGCTGGCGGAAGGGGGAGCGGCACTCGAGTTCGCCATCGGCACGGGCAGGGTGGCCGTTCCCCTCGCCGCCCGCGGAGTGCCCGTGACCGGCATCGAACTGTCCCTGCCCATGGTGGAGCAACTGCGCACCAAGGCCGACGAGTCGGTGATCCCCGTGGTCATCGGCGACATGGCGAGCACGGTCGTCCCCGGCGAGTTCACCCTCGTCTACGTTGTGTGCAACACGATCTCCAATCTGCTCACCCAGGCCGAGCAGGTCGAGTGCTTCCGCAACGCCGCCCGCCATCTGCGCCCCGGCGGGCGGTTCGTGGTGGAACTCTGGGTGCCCGAACTGCGCAAACTCCCGCCCGGCCAGACGGCCATGGTCCGGGAGTCCGCCCCCGGATACATCGGTCTCGACACCTACGACGTCCTGCGCCAGCACGTCGTCTCGTACCACTTCCGGTTCGACGAGAGCGAGCAGGCCGAACCGGTGACTGGGACACCTTGAGGCCGCTTCCGCCAGGCGCCTCTCACGGTCACCGACAGGTGGAGATCCCTGGCTGGAGCACCGAGCCGTTCACCCCTCCCGGCTCGTGCTCCCCTTCACCGCATGCGAGGGGGCGAACCTGCGGTAACCCCGCACCGAGCGACCCGGACGGACAAGCCGGAGGGCGAGTGTCAGTGCCCGGTGGCACGCTGGCGCCAAAGGGAATCTGTGAAAGGACACCGCGGTGATCACCACTGACTTCGCCCCCGGCTCCCCCTGCATGCTCGACCTCGGATCGCCCGACGTCCCGGCCGCCGCGGCCTTCTACGGCGCGGTCCTCGGCTGGGACTACGAGCCCATGGGGGACGGGGAGGACATGGAAGGCGGGATGTTCCGCAAGGACGGCAAGATGGTCGCCGGGCTCGGCAAGCTCACCGAGGAGGGCGCCCGCCCCGCCTGGATGATTTACTACACCGTCACCGACGCGGACGCCACCACCCAGACGGTGGAGCGCCTCGGCGGCACCGTGCGGGTGCCGCCCATGGACCTCGACAACTGGGGCCGGATGGCACAGTACAGCGACCCGCTCGGCGGCCAGTTCGCCGTGTGGCAGCCGGGGGAGAGCAAGGGGGTCGAACTCGTGGACGAGCCGGGCTCACTGTCCTGGGTCGAGCTCTACACCAGCGACGCGGCGGCCGCCAAGGAGTTCTACGGCCAGGTCTTCGGCTGGCAGTTCAGCGACATGCAGATGCCGGGAGGGGAGGGCACCTACACCCTGATCACCCCGGCCGGGCTGCCCGAGGAGCGCATGCAGGGCGGGCTCATGGAAGTCCGCAAGGAGGACCTCGCCCTGGCGGGCGGCCGCCCGTACTGGCACCCGGTCTTCCATGTCACCGACTGCGACGCCGCGGTGGCCAAGGTCAGGGAGAACGGCGGAAGGGTCCAGATGGGACCCGAGGACGCGGAAGGCGTGGGCCGTCTGGCTGTCTGCCTCGACCCCTTCAACGCGGACTTCGTGGTACTGACCCCGGCCCAGAGCTGAACGCCCGGGTCCCGGGCCGGCCGTCACCGGGCCGATCGCTGTGCGTAGACCTCGATCTCGATCTTCATACGGGGATCGGCGAGACCGCACACAAGCATGGTGGCGGCCGGCCGGACGTCCCCGAAACAGCGGCGCAGGACCGGCCAGCAGGGTTCGAAGTCCGCCCGGTCGGGCAGCAGATAACGCACCCGCACCACATCGGCGAACGTGCACCCCGCCTCCTTCAGCGCGGCCCCGACGTTCCGCAGGCACTGCTCGGCCTGCTCCACCACGTCCTCCGAGATGGTCATGTCGGTGTAGTCGAACCCGGTCGTGCCGGACACATGCACCGCGTCCCCGTGGACCACGGCGCGGGCATAACCGATCTGCTCCTCGAACGTCGAGCCGCTGAGGATTGCACGTCGCTCCGTCATGCGGCGCACGCTAGGGCGGCCGACCGGGATACGTCCAATGGGGTGGCGGTGACGCCCTGATGCCGGTAAGGCCGCCTACCGGGCCGGGTGGAGCTCCCGCAAGGCGTCGCGTACTTCCTCGTCGGAGATCGGGGGGAAGTCGGAGTACCACTCAGCCACCGAGTGCACCTGTTCGGGCTGGTGCAGGGCGACGACGTCGTCGGCCTCGTCCCGCAGCGCCGCGGCGGTCCGCGCGGAGCACACCGGGACCGCCAGGGTCAGGCGCAGCGGGTCGCCGCGCCGCAGGTGCCGCAGGGCGGCGCGGGCCGTGAGCCCCGTGACCAGTCCGTCGTCCACGACGACCACGCTGTGACCGCGGACGTCCGGCTCGGGGCGTCCCCCGCGGTACACCAGCTCACGCCGGTGCACTTCGACGCGTGCCCGGGCCACCTCGGGGCCGAGTTTGTCCACGGCCAGGTCGAGGAGACGCAGCGCCGTGCGGTCGAACACCGGCGGGTCGTCGCCGGCGATCGCCCCGATGCCGACCTCGGGGGAATCCGGCACACCGATCCGGGCGACGACGAGGACGTCCAGAGGGACGGCCATCGCGCGGGCGATCTCCACCCCGACCGGAACGCCCCCGCGCGGCAGCGCCAGCACGGTCACGTTCGTGAGATCACCGCTGCTGGCCCACTCCAGCATCCTGACGGCCAGCTCCTGTCCGGCCTCCTGACGGCTTCGGAATCGCACGGCTCGCTCCCTTCCTCGGCCCACCGGGCCGGGTAACCGCCGCCGTCCCCGCCACTCACCTCGCGCCCTCCTCCACGGTCTGAGCACAGTGGAGAGATGAACGCACACGACGACAAGCCGCTGGCCGGGGCGCGCGTGGCGACCAGGCTTCCGGCTCAGGACCTCGACCGGGCGCGCCGCTTCTACTCCGAGCGGCTCGGCCTGGAGCCCGTCGACGAGCGCCCCGGCGGGCTGCTGTACAGCTCCGGCGGCGGGGAGTTCGTCCTCTTCGCGTCGAGCGGAGCGTCCCCGGGGACCTTCACCCAGATGGCGTTCGAGGTCGACGATCTCGACGGCGTCGTGGCAGAGCTGAAACGGCGCGGCGTGGTGTTCGAGGAGGTCGACCTCCCGGGACTCCACACCGTGAACGGCATCGCCGAGATCGACGGCAACTACCCGACCAAGGGTGCCCGCGGCGAACGGGGCGCGTGGTTCCGTGACAGCGAGGGCAACCTGCTGGGCCTGGGCGAGCCGGTGAGGTGAGGGCGCGGACACACGTCACTCAGCGGTCCTGGGACAGGCGCAGGAGGTCGGCGAAGGTGCCGCCGGCGTGGGTGAGGTCGTCGTAGGTCCCCCGTTCGGTGATGCGACCATGCTCCATGACGACGATGTGATCGGCGATCCTGGTGTTCTCCAGGCGGTGGGTGACGACGATGGTGATGCGGTCGCCGGAAATCGCCCTGATCCTCTCGAACATGCCGTGCTCACCGCGCGGATCCATCTGTGAGGTGGGCTCGTCCAGGATCAGCAGCGGCGGGCGCCGGTACAGGGCACGGGAGCAGGCCAGGCGCTGCCACTGACCGCCGGAGAGTTCGGCACCGCCGAAGATCTCGCGGGCCAGCAGGGTGTCGAGGCCGGCGGGCAGATCCTCTACGGCGTCGCGCATCCCGACCGCGTCGACTGCCTCCCAGACCTCGCGGTCGTCCAGGCTTCTGGGCTGGCCCAGCGTGACGTTCTCCCGCGCCCGCAGCGGCCACTGGGCGAAGATCTGCGGAACGAGGCCGGTGCAGCCCCATACCGTGGCCGGATCGGCGTGCGCGATGTCGGTGCCGTTCCAGGTGACGCGGCCCTTGTCCGCGAGGTAGATGCCGGTGATCAGGCGGGTCAGCGTGCTCTTGCCGGACCCGTTCACGCCGACCACGGCGAGGATCTCCCCCCGCCGCAGGGTGAGGGAGACGCCGTCGACGGCGGGCCGTTCCTTGCCGGGGTACTGGTAGGTGACCTCCTCCAGCCGGATCTCCTCCACCGGGGCGTGGACCGCCTTCGGGCCCCGCTTGGGCGCCCGCCGGGCGGCGTCGTCGAAGAATGCCTGCATGTCGCTGAGGTACAGGCTGGTGTGGAACACCGCGGCACCGTTGATGACGACCTGGGACAGCGCCGCCAGCGTCGTCTGCACCGCGACGACGGCGGTGGCGGCGATCGCGGGTGCGATCCGCCCGGAGACGGCGAGCCACGCGAGCATCCCCCAGGTGGCCGCCAGGAACGCGCCGCCGGCGAGGGACGACAGCAGCGCGATGCGCAGGGTGCGGGGAGCCGCGGCCAGGGACCGCTGGTCGACCCGCTCCGACAGGGCGCGGTACCAGTACAGGATGTAGTCCGTCATCCCGTTGGCGCGGACCTCGTCGCCGTACTTCGGTGTGGTCGCCCACCAGCGCGTCATCCCGCGGACGTTGCGGTCCGCGACGTTGGCGTAATGGATCTCGTAGTCGACGCGCGCGGTGAGTACCGCACCCACGCCCGCAGGGGCCACGGCCAGGAGGAGCAGCGGCAGCATCAGGGGGTTGAGCACGGACAGGACACCACCGGCCATGACCATCCGGATCAGGGCGGCCATGAAGCGCTGCGCGTCCATCACCATGACATGGGTCCGTGTCACACCCATTTCCGCCGCCTCCTGACGGTCGGAGAAGCCGTCCCCGGCGTACGCCGCTGCCTCGACCCGGCAGACCGACTCGACCAGCGCCGAGTCGGTCTCCGTGGTCAGGCGCGGCGTGATGCGCCGCTCGGCGTACTCGGCCACGGCCACCGACACGCGGGCGAGGGCACTCGCCACCGCGACAACGGCGAGGGCGGGCAGGGCCTCGCGCAGGCGGCCGGCGACCGTTCCCGTACCGAGGACGGGGCCCATCGCCCGGGCGGTCGCCGCCAGCAGGACCGCCGCGGACACGCCGGAGACGACCTGACAGGTGAGGAGCAGGAGCACCGCCTTACGGTCGATGGCCCAGGCCATGGCCATGATCCGGCGCAGCACGGAGGGGAGCTGGGAGCACAGGGCCCGGAAACCGACCTGCCCGAGCGGGTTCACCGAGTAGTGCCCGGAGTACGTCATCTCGGCAGGAGGCGGAGGCGGAGGGGGGACGGCGCGGTCGGTCGAGCGAGTCAACGGCACTTCTCCCTACGGCGTGGATGGCGACGGCAGCAGACTCAACGAGACCGGCAGCGATATCGAACACAGGTGTTTCGGACGAAGCCTTCGCCGCGCAAGGGAATGGTGGCCTGGGCGGGCGACGCGGTGGTCCTTGGCCGGGCCGGGGTCCGGGCGGGGCCCCGGGTGGCCGAAACGCCGTCGCCGATGCCTGCGTGACGGATGGGATCCGACGCGGCTCCCAACCGGGCGTCACCGGCTGCCGCCCTTGCGGACAGAAACCGACCGCAAGCCCTCATACGGTCGTCCCATGACACAGACACAGAAGATCCTCGTCACCGGCGCCACCGGAACCGTCGGCCGTCAGGTTGTCGCCGAACTGCTCGCCCGCGGCCATGCGGTCCGCGCCCTCACCCGGGATCCGGCGAGGGCCGGCCTGCCGGCGGAGGTCGAGGTGGTGCGGGGCGATCTGACCGAACCCGACAGCCTGATCCCGGCCCTGGAGGGTGTCACCGGTCTTCATCTGATCACCTTCGGCGGGCCCTATTTCGCCCCGCTGGAGACCGGTCCGCGGATCCTGGAGGCGGCCCGGGCGGCCGGTGTACGGCGGGTCACCGTGCTGCACGGAGGCGGCCCGTCCCCGCTGGAGGACGCCGTGCGCGCCGACGACGGCGTGGACTGGACCGTGGTCATGCCGGTGGAATTCATGGCCAACGCACTGGAGTGGGCCGAGGGCATCGTCGCGGCGGACGAGGTCCGCGAGCCGTTCGTGTCCCGGCTCAGCGCCATGGTCCACGAGGGCGACATCGGCGCCGTCGCCGCGGTGGCCCTCAGCGAGGAGGGCCATGGCGGTCAGGAGTACGTGGTCACGGGTCCCGAGGTGCTGACCGTCGGGGACAAGGTGGCGGCGATCGCCGCAGCCCGGGGGCGAGCCGTCTCCCTGGTCGAGCTGACCGAGGAGGAGGCCGTGGCGCAGTGGCGGGCGGCGGGGCACTCGGACGAGGTGATCGGCTTCCTGCTCGAGGTGTACGGCAACACTCCGGAGGTCGGGCGCACGGTCGTCGACACCGTGGAGAAGCTCACCGGCCGCCCGGCCCGCAGTTTCGCCCAGTGGGCCGAGGAGCACGCGGACGCGTTCATGGCAGGGGGTGCCGCGGGCCCGGCATGACGTTCCGCACGGTGCCCGGGCGGGGCAAGGACGGGGCACGGACGGGGCTGCCCACCGGCGGCCACCGTCCGGCCCGGCCCGGGCCCGGGCATGACCCCCGAGGTAATCGACCCGTTCCTTCCTCGCCCGGCAGGATCGAGCCCATCCACCGGGACCCCGCAGGCGGGGACCCGGCCGCAGCCGTGAGGAGAGCGTCATGCCCGCCCATTCCGCCGCCACCGCGCAGTCCGACGCCGAGGCCACCCGGGCCGTCGTACGGGAGTTCCTCGCCGCCCGGTCGGCCGGGGACACCGGGCGGCTGGTCGCGCTCTTCGCCGACGAGGTCGACTGGCTGCTCGCCGAGAACCCGGGCGTTCCCTGGATCCGTCCGCGCTCCACCGCCGCCGAATGCGCCGCCCAGTTCACGGAGCTGATGGAGCACACCGTGCCCGAGGACGCGCGTGCCGGCGTCGACACCTTTCTCGTCGACGGCACGGACGCGGTTCTGATGGGTCATCTGTCCGGGACGGTACGGGCGACGGGACGGTCCTTCCAAGGACCGTTCGCCCTGCGCCTGACCGTGGAGGACGGCCGGATCACCCGGCACCACCTCTACGAGAACAGCCTGTCCATCGCCGAGGCCTGCGCCACGCCCTGACGGCCGGGCGCCGGCCGGCGCCGGCTCATTCGAGGAGCCCGCCGACCATGACGGCGAACTCGTCCGGGGTCGCGAGCCGGACGCCGAGCTGCTCGGCCTTGGCGCGCTTGGAGCCGGCGCCCTCGCCCGCGACCACCAGCGTGGTCTTCTTGGAGACGCTGGAGGACGAGCGCCCGCCGGCCCGTTCGATGAGTTCGTTCATCTCGTTGCGGGAGAGCTTCTCCAGGGGCCCGGTCATCGCGCCGGTGACCACGACGGTCATCCCGTCCAGCGGCCCGCCCGCCGCCGGCGCGGTGTCCTCGCCGTCGCCGCCGGGAGCGGCATCGGCGGCGGCCGGGGGAGTGGCACCGGGCTCGGTCATGGTGACGCCGGCGGCCGCGAGCTTGTCGATGAGCGGACCCAGCTCCGCCAGCTCCGCCACGATCGACGGGGCCTTCTCCGCCCCGATGCCGTCGACCCGCTGCATGGCCTCGGCGTCGGCCGCGCGGATGTGGTCCATGGTCGCGAAGTACCGGGCAATACGCCGCGACATGGACCGTCCGGTGCCCCGGACGCCCAGCGCGCACAGCACCCGTGACAGCGGCTGCCCCTTGGCCTTGTCGATCGCGGCCAGCAGGTTGTCCGTGCTGGTCTCCCCCATGCGCTCCAGGGCGAGCAACTGCTCGCGCCGGAGCAAGAACAGGTCGGCGAGGTCGGTGACCAGGCCCGCGTCGACGAGCTGGACGACGCGGGTGGCACCGAGTCCCTCGATGTCGAGCTGGTCGCGGCCCGCGGCGTAGGCGAGGGAGGCGACCAGGTGGCAGTTGCGGCCCTGGGCGCACCGCCAGCGTTCCTCACGGGTCTCGATGTCCGAACCGCACCGTGGACACTGCCCCGGGAACGCGATCGGCTGCTCCTCGCCCGTGCGCAGATGGGCGACCGGGGCCTCGATCCGGGGGATGACGTCGCCCGCCCGGTGCACCATGACATGGTCGCCCAGGCGCAGGTCGCGGCGGGTGATGTCGGCCGGGTTGTGGAGCGTGGCGTAGGTGATGGTGGAGCCGTCGATGACGACCGGTTCGAGGACGGCGCGCGGCGCGATGATGCCGGTGCGGCCGACGTTCCACTCCACGTCCAGCAGCCGGGTGATCTTCTCCACCGCGGGCAGCTTGTAGGCGATCGCCCAGCGCGGGGCGCGGGAGCCCGACCCGGCGGCCTCCCGGTCGGCGGCGAGGTCGGCCTTGACGACGATCCCGTCGATGCCGAAGGGCAGCTCGGCGCGGAGCGCGGCGATCTCCTTGACCCGGACCAGGACCTCGTCGGGGGTCTCGGCGACGAGGTCGGGGACCGGGGTGCGGGCGCTGGTGTGTACGCCGAGGTCCGCGGCCAGTGCCATCAGCTCGCTGTGCGCCATCTCGGTCATCCGCCGAGCCAGTGCGGAGTCGGTCTCGGGCAGCGGCAGCAGGCCGTAGCCGAAAAACGTCATCGGCACCGTGTAGACGCGCTCCTTCGCCCGAAGGGTACCCGCGGCCGCGTTGCGCGGGTTGGCGAACGGCTGCCCGCCGTGACCGGTGCGCACCTCATTGGCGTGCTCGAACTGGACCGACGTCATGAGGACTTCCCCGCGCACCTCCACGGTGACTGGCTCGTCCAGCTGCTCCGGGAGCCCCTCGATGGTGCCGATCGCGTGCGAGACGTCCTCCCCGGCCGTCCCGTCCCCACGGGTGATCAACCGACACAGCCGGCCGCCGCTGTAGCGGGCCGCGATCGCCAGCCCGTCCAGCTTCGGGCCCACGCTGAAGCGCGCCGCGTCACGGCCGATCCTGCGGGCCAGCGAAGCGGTCCAGGCGGTGAACTCCTCCGTGGAGAACACGTTGTCGAGACTCAGCATCGGCACCGTGTGCGGCACATCGCCCACCACCGCCCCGCCGGCGACCTTGCCGGTGGGGGAGTCGGGGAGTATCCCGTCGGGATGGCCCGCCTCCCAGTCGGCGATCCCCCGGACCAGCCGGTCGTACGCGTCGTCGTCCAGCGGCGAGGTGCCTCCCGCGTAATAGGCGGTCGCCGCACGCACGGCGTCCTGGACCGCCTGGGCGTACGCGGCGGCATCGACGATCAGTGCTGCAGGTGTTGTCATGCGTCACATCCTTCCGCCCACCACTGACAATCGATCATACGTCTTTGGCATTTGCCTAAGTGTTATAGGCAAATGCATACTCGCATCAGCCGACCCGCGCCCATCGCTCGCGGCACGACCACGGCCGGCCACGAAATCCACCCGCCCACGCAGACGGACCACAACCATGCCCTCCACCCCGGACGCCCCGATCACCACGCCCATCACCGCCGATCTCGTGCGCGGCGCGCTCGACCTGGAGCCCACCCCCCAGGGGCTCCTGCCGCACCGGCTGCCCGCCTGGGCCCGCGCCCGGAACACCGACCCACAGCTCGCCATGGCGGAGTCCCAGCCCTCCGGCGTACGCCTGGTCTTCCGCACCCGCGCGACCACTGTCGAACTGGACACGCTGCCGACCAAGCGTGTCTACGTCGGCGCCCCGCCCCGCCCGGACGGCCAGTACGACCTGCTCGTCGAGGGACGCCCGGCCGGCCGGGCCACCGCGGCCGGCGGCAACACCCTGACCGTCGACATGAGCACCGGGAGCGTCGACCACGCCTCCGGCCCCGCCGCCACCCTCCGCTTCGCCGGCCTGTCCGGAGACGACAAGACCGTCGAGATCTGGCTGCCGCACAACGAGACGACCGAACTGATCGCCCTGCGCACCGACGCACCCGTCGAGCCCGCCCCCGCCTCCGGCCGCAGGACCTGGCTGCACCACGGCAGCTCCATCAGCCACGGCTCCGACGCCGCGAGCCCGACCGCCACCTGGCCGGCGGTCGCCGCAGCACGCGGTGGCGTGGAACTGGTCAACCTGGGACTGAGCGGCAGCGCGCTGCTCGACCCGTTCGTCGCGCGCACCATGCGCGACACCCCCGCCGACCTGATCAGCGTCAAGATCGGAATCAACCTCGTCAACGCCGACGTGATGCGGCTGCGCGCCTTCACCCCCGCCGTCCACGGCTTCCTGGACACTCTCCGCGAGGGTCACCCCACCACATCGCTGCTGGTCGTCTCGCCCATCCTGTGCCCCATCCACGAGGACACACCCGGCCCCACCGCCTTCGACTTCAGTCGCATCGGCGAGGGACAGCTGCTGTTCACCGCGGCGGGCGACCCGGCGGAACGGGCCGAGGGCAAGCTGACGCTCACCGTTGTCCGCGACGAGCTGCGGCGCATCGTGGCGCAACGCGCGGCGGAGGACCCGAACCTGTACCACCTCGACGGGCGCGACCTCTACGGCGAGACGGACCACGCCGAACTGCCCCTGCCCGACCGGCTCCACCCCGACGCCGCCACCCACCGCCGCATGGGCGAACGCTTCGCCGCCCACGCCTTCGCGGCCGGACGTGGCCCGTTCGCGGAGAACGGGACCTGACCTATTCGAAGAACTTCAGGCTCCAGCCGGTGTCCGTCTCCGGGCCGGGCACGTTGGCGCGGCCGTAGGTGGTGCCTCCCCACCAGCAGAAGGTGCCCGTGTACCAGTAGCGGTTCTCCCACGTGTACGGCGTGCCCTTCGGCACGGCGTGGAACATCAGCGGAAACCGCGGCCCCGCGGGCGGACTTGTGGCGATGTCGCCGTTCAGCAGGACGAAGCTGTGGTGCCCGGGGCCGTTGACGTGGAGCGTCGGGTCCCAGCCGGCCATCATGGTCGCCCGGTGGGAACCGAACAGGCAGCCGTTGGACTTGTACCAGTCCCACACGTACGTCGGGTCCCCACCGGCCCGCAGCCGCAGGTCCGCCAGGCAGTACTGGTCGCTCCAACTGCCGTTGGCGGAATAGACGATGTGCAGCTGCCCGGCGGGATCCCTGATCGGTTCCGGGGCCTCGTTGATGAACGGGTCGCCGACCACCCGCTCCCAGCTCTCCCGGGGCTGCGAGATGATGTACCGCGCGCCGGTGGGTGTGGTCGGGTCGCTCATCCTGGCGAGGTAGATGTTCTGCTCGACATTGGTGTCGCCGGCCCAGCCGGACCAGACGAACCAGCGCTGTCCGCCGAAGGTGAACAGGGTTCCGTCGATGGCCCATTTGTCGTCCGGCAGGGCGAGTCGCGTCTCGGCCGAGTATCCGCTGTCGGGGCGATCCGAGCTGATCACGTACATCCGGTGCGCGGCCCCGCGGCCGGCCGTGAAGTAGATGTAGTACCGGCCTCCGTCCCGCACGATCTCCGGCGCCCACACCTCACCGCGGTCACGGGTGTCGGACCAGACCAGCCGAGGCGTGGCCGAGGCCAGTGCGGACGTCGAGGGGGCCTGCCGTACGACGATGCCGCCTCCGGCCGACTGCACCGAGATGTAGGTGCCGCCCACCCGGATCACGCTCGGGTCGGCGGCGCGGAGGCCGGTCGGGTCCGCCCGGGCGGGTTCCGCGGACGTCATGGTCATCGCGGCGGCGAGGATGCCGGCCAGCACATAGGCGACGAGGGCGGCCGGACGGCGAGCGGGCCTCTTCGTCCCTTTCGGAAGCCTGGTCATCGGTTCCGTCACCTCCACGCCGGGGTTTACATCGATGCAGACGTCTTGGCATGATCGCGATTGGTTCCGGACATGTCAATGGAGTCGTCAACTGTCCGGTCGTTCACCAGCGAGGACTGATTCCGCGCCCCGGCTACGATTTCTGACGCTGCGTCAGCTATGCGCGAAGCCTGGACAGGCGTCGGGAGGCGTGTTGTCATTCCGCTGCACACCGGATTTCCAACGTTGGAATACTGCTGGACGAGCCGATGGCCGCGTCGGCTCCGTCCAGGCCCATGCCTTCTGCGCGAGGAAAGGTCCGATGACAAGACAACACCCCCGCCCCAGGTCGAAATGGTGGGCCGTGCTGACCGTGACGGCCCTGGCCCTGTCCACCGGCGCCCTGGCGCCCGCCGCGACGGCCGCGGTGCCGACGGCCGGGGCGTCCACCCTCACCGCCGCCGACGCCGACGTCCAGGTGCACGGCCTGAAGGGCGAGTACTTCAGCATGTCGGCACCGGGTGCCCGGGACTTCGCCGAACTCGGCGGCACCCTGCTGGAGCCGCAGATCAACTTCTCCGGCCTGACCAGCACCTTCGAGGAGCTGACCGGACGCACCGAGCACACGACCGCCCGCTGGACCGGGCAGATCGAAGCCCCCGAGGACGGTGACTACACCTTCTACGCCATCGGCGACAACGGCTTCCGGCTGTTCATCGACGGCGAGCCGGTGATCGACCACTGGGAGCCGGACTGGGACCGGGAACAGACCAGCGCACCGGTCACGCTGAAGGCCGGGGAGAAGCACGACTTCCGCCTGGAGATGTTCCAGGACTTCGGCGGATCGAACATGTTCCTGCGCTGGTCGACCCCGACGATGCCCAAGCAGCTCGTCCCGACCACCGCCTTCACCCCGCCCGCCGGCTTCGAGGTCTTCCCGGTGGAGCTGACCGTCGCCGAGGACGGACGCAAGCTGCTCGCCCGGTTCGAGGACCGGCTCGGCGACCTCGCACAGGTGGCGGACCACCTGAAGATCGAGGCCGACACGACCGCCATGCCGATCAAGTCGGTGGCGCCCGCCCCGGGGGACCGCAACTCCCTGCTCGTCACACTCTCCGAGCCGATCCAGAAGAACCAGCAGGTCCGGGTCACCTACGACGGTGAGGGCGGCCTGAAGACCGGCGACGAAACCGTGCCCCGGATCGTCCGCTACGCGGTGAACACCTCCACCCACCGGATCACCACCCCGTGGGGTGACAAGCTCGACAAGAACAACCCGCTGCCGGAGTACCCCCGCCCACAACAGGTGCGCGACAAGTGGAAGAACCTCAACGGGCCGTGGCAGTTCAGCGGAGCCGAGGCCGGTGAACAGCCGGTGTTCGGCAAGGACCTGGAAGAAAAGATCACCGTGCCGTTCCCGGTGGAGTCGCAGCTCTCCGGGCTCGAACGGCACGAGGACCACATGTTCTACCGCAAGCTCGTCGACGTCCCACAGAGCTGGAAAGTCGGCAGGAGCAACCGGCTGAAGCTCAACTTCGGCGCCGTGGACTACCAGGCCACCGTCTGGGTCAACGGCAAGAAGGTCGCCGAACACACCGGCGGATACAACGCCTTCAGCGCCGACATCACCGACGCGCTCAAGAACCGGGGACAGCAGGAGATCGTGGTCGCGGTCACCGACACCGGCGGCGCCAACCAGCCGATGGGCAAGCAGTCCAGGAACCCCGGCGGCATCTTCTACACCCAGACGTCCGGCATCTGGCAGACCGTCTGGATGGAACCGGTCGCCGAAGCGGCCATTGACAACGTAGTCACCACGCCCGACATCGACAGCAGCACCCTGGCCATCACCGTCGAGTCCGAGAACGCCTCCAAGGGAGCCCGGGTCGAGGCCATCGCCCGTGACACCCGCGGACGGGTCGTCGGCAGGGTCAGCGGACCGGCCAACAGCAAGCTCGGCCTGCGCGTGGCCGGGCAGCACCTGTGGACCCCGGACGACCCCTACCTGTACGACCTCGACATCAAGCTGAGGGACGGCCGCTCCACCGACGAGGTCGAGAGCTACTTCGGTATGCGTGAGGTCGGCATCAAGGAGGTCGGCGGGTACCGGAAGCTGGTGCTCAACGGCAAGCCGATCTTCTCCCTCGCCACCCTCGACCAGGGCTTCTGGCCAGACGGCCTCTACACCGCGCCCAGCGACAAGGCGCTGGCGTTCGACCTCGAGGCCCACAAGAAGCTCGGCTTCAACGCCGTCCGCAAGCACATCAAGGTGGAGTCGCCGCGCTGGTTCTACCACGCGGACCGGCTCGGCCTGCTGGTCTGGCAGGACTTCGTCTCCGGCAACCTCACCAACGAGACCGGACAGAAGGCCTTCGTGGACCAGGGCCGGGACATGATGCGCCAGCACCACAACGCGCCGTCCGTCATCGGCTGGATCGTCTTCAACGAGGGCTGGGGCGAGTGGAACCGCGAGGAGACCGGCCGTCTCGCCGAGGCGGTCAAGGAAGCCGACCCCTCCCGTGTCGTCAACGCCCACAGCGGTGTCAACTGCTGCAACTCCAAGGGTGATTCCGGCAAGGGCGACATCATCGACCACCACGATTACAACAACGAGGACCCGCCCTTCCCCGACCACCGCGCGGCCATGGACGGCGAGCACGGCGGCTTCACCCTGCGCACCCCGGGCCACATGTGGCCGGGCGCCCCGACCGTCATCTACAGCGGCGTCGACAGCAAGGAGGCGCTGACCCGCAAGTACGTCGAGAACACCGAAAAGTTCTACCTCGACCAGGCCGGCGCCGAACTGTCCGGATCGGTGTACACCCAGATCACCGACCTGGAGAACGAACTCAACGGCCTCTACACCTACGACCGCCGGGAGATCAAGGTCGACCCGGTCCGGGTGCGCGAGATCAACCGCAAGGTCATCGCGGCCGGAGCCGCCGCGGGTGACCGGGAGCAGCTGAAGGGCGGCGGCTCCTGGGCCCTCGACGAGGCCACCGGCACCACCGCGAAGGACGACGGGCCCCAGCACAAGCCGCTGAAGCTGAGCGAGGGGACCACCTGGACCGACGGAGTCAGCGGCAGCGCACTGCAGTTCGACGGCCAGGGCCGGTACGCCCAGACCGACGGCCCGGTGCTCGACACCACCGGCAGCTACACGGTGTCCGCGTGGGTGACCCTGGACTCGCTGCCGGGCAACTACGCCACCGCCGTCAGCCAGGACGCGCAGCGTCGAACGAGCCCCTTCTATCTGCAGTACGGCCATGGGGCGTTCGCCTTCAGCACGCCGGACGGCCGGCGGGCCCGCATGGAGACCACGCCCGAGACCGGTCGCTGGTACCACCTGGTCGGTGTGCGGGACGACACGACGGGCGACATCACGCTCTACGTCGACGGCAAGCGGGCGGCGACCGTCAAGGGCGGGCCCAACTACGTCGCCTCCGGACCCTTCACGGTGGGCCGCGCCCAGTGGAACGGCCAGAACGTCGACTTCTGGGACGGAGCGGTGGACGAGGTGCACGCCTACGACCGGGCGCTCACCGCTGAGGAGGTGAGCGCGCTGTACGGGGCGGAGAAGCCGTAACCGCCACGACAGGCCCGAAGGGTGCGGACGCCGCCGGCGTCCGCACCCTTCGCCGTGGATTCCGGAGCTCTACATCAGTTGCCGGCGGCGGCCCAGCCAGGTCTGGGCGACGACCACGACGGCCAGGAAGGCGCCGCTGACGACCTGCTGGTAGGAGGAGTCGAGGGAACCGATCTGGTTGATCACGTTCTGGATCACCTTGAGCAGCAGCACACCGACCAGGGCACCGCTGACGTAGCCGAGTCCGCCGGTGAGCAAGGTGCCTCCGATGACGACGGCGGCGATGGCCTCCAGTTCCATACCGTTGCCGAGGATGGTGACGCCCGAGGCGAGCCATGCCGCGTTGAGCGCGCCGGCCAGCCCGGCCAGCACCCCGCTCAGGGTGTAGACGCGGATCTTGGTGCGGGCCACCGGCGCGCCCATCAGCGCCGCCGCGTCCTCGTTGCCGCCGACTGCGTACACATGCTGGCCGAACCGGGTGCGGCGCAGGACGACCGCCCCGGCGACGAAGAGTCCCAGGGTGATCCACACGGGGTTGCCGAGACCGAGAGTGGTGCCCTGCCCCAGTTCCGCGAGGAAGGAACCCTTGCCGATCAGATAGGTGTTGGCCCCCTCGTCGGTGAGGGCCAGCATCAGACCGCGCGCCCCCAGCATGGCGGCCAGCGTGACGATGAACGGGGCCAGCCGGGAGCGGGCCACCAGCAGACCGTTGACGACGCCGATCGCCCCGCACACCACCAGCGGCAGCAGCAGGGCCACCAGCGTTCCGTGCCGTGACCCCCAGGCCGCCAGGACCCCGCCCAGCGCGAACAGCGAACCGACCGACAGGTCGATGCCCCCGGTGATGATCACAAAGGTCATGCCCAGGGCGACGATCGCGAGGAAGGCCGAACTCGTCGCCATGTTGCTGATGTTGTCCCCGGTGGCGAAGAAGTCGAAGCCGAACGACGCCACGAGGGAGACGACCACCAGCACGGCCAGCGCGCCGTGCTGCTGGACCAGCGCGCTCACCCGCTCGGAGCGGGCGGAACCCACGGGCTCGCCGGCCGGCGCCGCGCCCGTGTCGCTCGTCGCGGTCACCGGGGCGTCCGTCTTCGTGGCGGTCATCGCTTCCCCCGTCCCCGTGCCGCGTAGACCGCGCACACGATCACTATGGCCTGCGCGATCTGGGTCCAGGAGGGCGGCAGATCGTGCTTGATGAGGGTGGCGGTGAGCAGCTGGATGAGGACGGCTCCCGCCACGGTCCCGGCGATGTTCACCCGGCCGCCGGTCAGCGGTGTCCCGCCGACCACGACGGCGGTGATGGCGGACAGCTCCATGAGGTTGCCCAGCGAGGTCGGGTCGCTGGCCTGCAGACGTGCGGTGGCGAGGACGCCCGCCACGGCGGCGAGCAGCGCGCAGACGACGTACACCACGATCAGTACGCGACGCACCGGCAGTCCGGCGAGCTGCGCCGCGGGACGGCTGTCACCGATGGCGAGGAGCTGCCGTCCGAAGGTGGTGCGGCGGACGACGAAGGCCACCAGCCCCGCCAGCACCGCGGCGATCAGGATCAGATACGGAATGCCCAGCACGTCGCCGGAGCCCAGGGAGGCCAGCGCGGGGTTGCGCAGGTCCTCCAGCTGCGGCAGCAGCACCAGGGCGAGACCCCGGCCGCCGACCATCAGCGCCAGTGTCGCCACGATCGGCTGCACGCCGATGAACGCCACCAGCGCGCCGTTGGCGAACCCGACGGCGGCGGCGAACACCGCGACGACGAGCAGCGCGGGCACGAGGCCGTAACCGAGGTAGAGGGCCGTCACCGAGGCCGCCAGGGCCATCACCGCGCCGACCGAGAGGTCGACGCCCTCGGTGCCGATCACCAGGGCCATGCCGAGCGCGACGATGATGACGGGGGCGACCTGCACGGCCTGGGTGCGGAAGTTCTCCGCGGACAGGAAGTGCGGGGTGATGACGATGTTGACGACGAGCAGCAGCGCCACACCGGCGTAGACGCCGTAGGTCTGCAGCCACTGCAGGACGCGGGCCCGGTCCAGCGGGACGGTCTTGAGGGCGGCTTCAGCCATCGGTGGCCGCCTCCTCGACCGCGTCCCGGTCCGGGGCGTGCCCGGCGATGGTCCGCATCAGCTTGTCCTCGGTGACCTCGTCGCCGGTCAGCTCGCCGACGACGGCACCGTCCTTCAGTACGACCACGCGGTCGGACCCTTCGATCAGTTCCTCCAGATCGGAGGAGATGAGCAGGACGCCCAGGCCGTCCGCGGCCAGTTCGTCCACGAGTTTCTGCACCTCGGCCTTGGCGCCGACATCGATGCCCCGGGTGGGCTCGTCCAGGAGCAGCACCTTGGGGTTCATCGCCAGCCAGCGGGCGAGCAGCACCTTCTGCTGGTTGCCGCCGGACAGTTCGCCGACCTTCTGCTGCGGCGAGGACGCCTTGATGCGCAGCCGCTCGATGAACGTGTCCACGATGCTGTCGACGCGTGCCTCGGAGACCAGCCCGAACCGGGAGAGCCGGGGCAGTACGGCCAGCGCGATGTTCTCGCGGACCGACAGACCGGGCACGATGCCCTCGCTCTTGCGGTCCTCCGGCAGCAGGCTGATGCCCGCGCGGATGGCCGCGGCCGTGGAGCCGCGGCGCAGCGGAGCCCCGGCCACCGTCACGCGGCCCGAAGTCGTCGGGAGCGCACCGGAGATGGCCTTCACGGTCTCGGTGCGGCCGGAACCGAGCAGCCCGCCCAGGCCGACGACCTCGCCGGGCCGGATGCTCACGGAGACGCCGTGCAACTGATGCGGAACCGTCAGCTCATCGGCCTCCAGTACGGGTTGGCCGTCGGTGACGTGATGGTCGCCGGTGAACTTGGTCAGGCCCTCCTTGCGGACCTCACCGAGCTCCCGGCCGAGCATGGTGGACACCAGGGAGAGCCGGTCGAGTTCGGCGAGCCGGCCGTGGTGGACGCGGCGGCCGTCACGCAGCACGGTGACCGTGTCGCACACCGCGTACAGCTCGTCGAGACGGTGACTGACGTAGATGACGGCGATGCCCTCGTCACGCAGCCGTCGGATGACCGAGAACAGGGTCTCGACCTCCCGCGGTTCGAGCGAGGAGGTCGGCTCGTCCATGATGACGATCCGTGCCTCGCTCGCCACGGCACGGGCCAGGGCGACCATCTGCTGTGCGCCGACGCCGAGACTGCGCAGCGGCCGGCGCACATCCACCCGGACGCCGTAGGCGCGCAGCGCCTCCTCGGCCTCCCGGTGCATGCGGGCGAAGTCCAGCAGACCGAGGCGGTTGCGCGGCTCGCGGCCCAGGAAGAGGTTGCGGGCCACGCTCAGCAGCGGGATGAGGTTGACCTCTTGGTAGATGGTCGAGATCCCGGCCCGCTGGGCCTCCAGCGGGGTGGCGAAGGAGACGTCGCGCCCGAGGAAAACGATGTCACCGGCGTCGGGCCGGTGGACCCCGGTGAGGAGTTTGATGAGCGTCGACTTGCCGGCGCCGTTCTCGCCGATCAGGGCGTGGACCTCACCGGCGCGCAGAGTCAGGTCCACGTCGTCCAGGGCCCGGACGCCGGGGAATGTCTTGCTCAGTCCGCGGACGGCGAGGACTTCGGCGGGGGGAGCCACCTGTGCCTCCAGGAAGAAAGGGGTGACGGTCGGACAGGGGGCCCGGGGAGCCGGGCCCCCGCGGCGGACTCAGTAGGCCTTTCCGAGGTCCTGCTCGGCGTTGTCGGCGTTGTAGGCGCTGTCCTGGATGATGAGGTCCTGGTGGACTGCCTTGCCCTGGGTGAAGTCGTCCAGCGTCTGGAACGCCAGCGGGCCGAACCTCGGGTTGGACTCGATGACGCCGCTGATCCAGCCGTCGACGACGCCCTGGACGGCGTTGCGGGTCCCGTCGACCGTGACGATCCTGACGTCACCGGCCTTCTTGCCGGCGCCCTTCAGTGCGGCGACAGCGCCCAGGCCCATCTCGTCGTTCTCCGCGTAGATGCCCTTGATGCCGGGCTTCGACTGGATGAGCTGCTCGGTGACCTGCTGGCCCTTCTCCCGGGTGAAGTCACCGGTCTGCTCGAAGACCACCTTCAGGCCCGGTGCCTTCTCGGCCACGCGCTCCTTGAACCCCTTGGTCCGCTCGGTGGTGACGTTGTTTCCGGCCGCCCCCAGCAGGATCGCGACCTCGCCCTTGCCGCCGGTGGCCTCGATCATCTGGTCGGCGGCGCGCCGGCCCTGCTCGACGAAGTCGGAGGCGATGAAGGACACGTAGTCCCTGCAGGCGGTGGCGTTGATCTTGCGGTCGATGGTGACGATCGGGACCTTCTTGGCGGCGGCTGCCTGGAGCACCGGGTCCCAGCCGTCGGAGTTGAGGGGGGCGATCACCAGCAGATCGGCGCCCTTGGCGAGCAGGTCCTGGACATCGCTGATCTGCTTGGAGAACTGCGACTGGGCGTTGGCCGTCAGCAGCTTGACGCCTCTCTTGGCCGCTTCGTCCTTGATGGACTGCGTTTCGGCGATGCGGAAGGGGTTGGCCTCCTTCTCCGACTGGGAGAAGCCGACCGTGGCGTCCTTGAGATCGATCTTCTTGCCGCCGTAGGCCTCGACGGTGCAGGTCTCGCTGCCCGGCTTCGGCGTGACGACCTGCTGCTCGGCCCCGGCGGCCGCCGGGGACTTCTTGCTGTCCGCCGCGTCGTCCTCCGACTTGGCGCAGGAACTCGCGGTCAGGGCCACGGCGGCGGCCACGGCCACGACCACGGGACGGGCGAGAGGGAGACAACGGTGAGTGGTGCGCTGCATGGTGACCCCGATCCGGGTGACGCTGAAAAGGGAACTGGGGAGCCGAAGGACGCGCGAAGTTGGAGCTGCTCCCCCTGTGCACGGCGGCGTCCGGTGCGCCGCAAGGAGGTTTTACATCGTTGGAAGGATGCTGTAAACCCCTTGCGCACAAGGTGAGAAGGGGAGGGGCGTGAACCGCGCGGCGTTCGTTGGTGCGGCGGTGGGGCTGGGTGGGGTGGGAAGCGCTTGCGTCGGAGGTGTGAACGGCGGGTGTCCGTGCGCGCCCGTGAGCGTCGTGTGGTGGCGGGCGCCTGTGAAGGATGGAGGTGCGCGTCTGGCTGTGAACGGTGCGGGTCTGAATTCGCCTGTGTGAACGCCGCGTTCGGTGTTCACGGCTCGCGCGGCCGTTGCGGTGTGGGTGGGCCGGTGGCGGCTGGGGTGCGTTGTGCGGCCCTGAATTCGCCTGCGTGAAGGGGGTGTTCGAGGTGTTCACGGCTCGCGCGGCCGTGGCGGCGTAGGCGGGACGGCGACGGCTGGGGTGCGTTGTGCAGCCCGGTGCTTTGCAGGCGCCCTGCGTGGGTGCCGACCGGGGTGTTCGCACAGTTCGGCGCTTCGGGGTGGCTTCCCCACTCTCGGCTCCGCTCGAGCGGGGGCACCTCCCAGGACCTTGAGGCACTGGGGGAGAAGCGCCTGCCCGCGCCTCGGGCAGACGCCCCAGCGGCACAACTGCCCGCGTATCGCGCAGGAGGCGGCGGCGCGGCCCCGGACGGCGGCGGGGCCGGGTGACCAGGTGGTGCGGTTCGTTTGGCCGGGCGGCCGCGGTGGGGCACATGCGGCCGCGGTGGGCACGCACGCGGGCACGCGCATGCACCCGATGTGCCCCACTACGGCGGGGAACCCGTCAGGTGGTTCCCCGCCCGCTCCCCGTCGGGCGGCCGAGCGTGCTCTCCCGTTCCACGAGCTGGTAGTCCGCCCAGATACGACGCGGCTCGGGCGCCTGGTCGTTCAGCCGGGCGAGCACCGACTCCACCGCCAGCCGGCCGATGGCGGCCTTGTCCGGCGACACGGACGTGAGCGTCACCGCGCCGAAACGCCCCTCGATCACATCGTCGAAGCCCACCACGGCGATGTCCTCCGGCACCCGCAGGCCCCGCTCGTGCAGCACCCTCATCGCCCCGATCGCCATCGGGTCGTTGTAGGCGAACACCGCGTCGGGCCGCCGTCCGCTGTCCAGGATGTGGTTCATGGCCCGCGCCCCGTCGGCATGTCCCCAGCCGTCGGTGGCCGCGACGAGGCCCTCGTCGGCGGGCAGCCCCGCCGCCGTCAGCTCCTCGCGCCAGCCGCGTACGCGCAGTTGGGCCGGCTCGCTGCGCCCGCGCCGGGCCCCGATGAACGCCACTTCCCGTCGCCCCAGGTCGATCAGGTGCCGCACGGCGGCACGGGCCGCGGCGACGTTGTCGATAGCGATGTGGTCGTACGGCAGGTCGTAGTCCCGCTCGCCGAGCAGGACCAGCGGGACGTCGTGGGCGCGGTCGCGCAGGTCCTCGGTCTCCAGCTCGATGGGACTGAGAATGAGTCCGTCGATGACCCGGGCCCGGAAGCCCTGGCTCACCAGGAGCTCCTGCTCGCGCGATCCACCCGTGTGGTCGAGCAGCACGATGTAGTCGTGGCCGGATGCCGCGTCGATGACGGAGGCGGCCAGTTCGGCGAAGTACGGGTTACCGAGCTCCGGCAGCGCCAGGGCGATGATGCCCGTACGCCCCTTCCTCAGGTGCCTGGCGGCGAGGTTGGGCTGGTAGCCGAGCGCGTCGATGGACCGCTGGACACGCTCGCGCATGGCCGGGGTGACGTGCTGGTAGTTGTTCACCACGTTGGAGACGGTCTTGATGGAGACCCCCGCGTGCGCGGCGACGTCCTTGAGGCTGACCCGCACGGCAATCCCTTCCTGAGCGGCCCGACTCGGTTGGCCGGTGCGGAAACGGTGCCGTCACCATGAGTCGTGCGCCGAGCCGCCGGGCAAGTTTTACAACGTTATACACGCCGTTCCGCGGCACTGACAAGGCCGCGGAAGCGTCGTCCCGGGAGCCTCTCACCGTCCACCGTCACCCCCTCGCCTTCCGCGGTCGAGCCGCGGCCGGGAGCGGCTCGCGCACCGTCACCCTCCCGAGCTCTCCCGCACGATCAGCCGGTGTCCCGCCGTCTCGTCGACCGCCGGCCCGCCCGGTCCGCCGGCGTCTATGCGCTCCAGCAGGAGTTCCACCGCGCGCCGCGCGATACCGGGCTTGTCGGGGGAGACCGTGGTGATCGTGGGGATGCTGAACCGGGTCGCCTCGATGTCGTCGAACCCGGTCACGTCCACGTCCCCGGGGACCGACCAGCCGTCCTCGTGGAGCGCCCGAACCGCGCCGAGGGCCAGATGGTCGTTGAGGCAGAGCAGCGCGTCCGGGCGTCGCGGCAGCCGCATGAGGGTGCGCGCGGCGGCGGCCCCGTCGGCCCAGCGGAACGCGGGCACGGGAAGGACCAGCTCCTCGGGGACGGGGAGCCCCGCCGCGGACAGGGCCTGTTGATAGCCGGCGGTGCGCAGCCGGCTGGTGTTCTGCGTCCCGCGCAGATCGCCGCCGATCACCACGATGCGCCGCCGGCCCCGCTCCAGCAGATGTTCGGTCATCTCCCGCGCCGCCGCCACGTTGTCGATGGCCACGTGGTCCGCGCTGCCCGGCGGGTTGTACTCACCGAGCAGCACCAGCGGCAGCCTGGTGTCACGGCCCGCCAGGTCGCGGGGCCGCAGGGCCAGCGGCGAGAGGATGACGCCGTCGGTGAACTGTGCGTCGAACCCGTGCACGGCGGCCAGTTCCTTCTCCCGCCGGCCGCCGGTCTCGAGTAGCAGGGTGGTGCTGCCGCGGCGCTCCGTCTCCGCCATGACGTGTTTCGCGAGCTCCGCGAAGTAGGCGATGTCCAGCTCCGGCACGGCCAGAGCGATCACCCCCGTACGGCCCCGGCGCAACTGGCGTCCGGCGATGTTGACCCGGTAGCCGAGAGCGTCGATGGCCTCGCGCACCGCGGTCCGGGTCTGCTCGGAGACGTGCTCGTAGTCGTTGAGGACGTTCGACACCGTCTTCGGTGAGACACCGGCGTATTCCGCGACATCCTTGATCCTGGGCCTGCCCATGCTTCCCTCTCGTGCCTCCCGTTGCCTCGGGATCGTAACGGCAGCATCGGGTGTCCGGGCGGCAGCTCCGGGGTCGTACGGACGGCAGCTCCGCGTGATCCGGCCGCGCACGGCCCGGACGGTTCCTGCGAAAACTTTCCGCCATCTCCATTTACATCGATGTAATCGTATGGTCGCATGAGCCGGTACCCAGCGCACCTGCACTGATGAGGAGCAGCATGAGCACGCCCCCGCCCCTGGATGTCCCGCGTCCGGAGTACCCCCGGCCCCAGTTCGTCCGCGAGGCCTGGCTGAACCTCAACGGCCGCTGGCAGTTCGAGACCGACCGCGGCGACAGCGGACTGGAGCGGGGACTGCGCGAGCGCGAGCTGGCGGACGAGATCGTCGTGCCCTTCTGCCCCGAGTCCACCCTGTCGGGCATCGGGGACACGGACTTCATGGAAGCCGTCTGGTACCGGCGCACGGTGACCCTTCCCGCCGAGTGGTCCGGTTCCGACGTCCTGCTCCACTTCGGCGCGGTGGACCACGACGCCACCGTCTGGGTCAACGGCACCGAAGTGGCCCGCCACCGCGGAGGGTTCACCCCCTTCACCGCGGAACTGCGCGGTGTGGCCGCCCCCGGTGAGGAAGCCGTGATCGTGGTCCGCGCCCGCGACACCCGGCACGGCCCGCAGGCGCGCGGGAAGCAGGCCACCTGGTACGCCAACACCCACTGCCATTACACCCGAACCACCGGCATCTGGCAGACGGTGTGGCTCGAGCCGGTGCCGGCCACGGCCCGCCTCAAGCGTCCGCGCATCACCCCCGACCTCGGCTCGGACTCCTTCCACATCGACCTTCCGGTCACCGGGAACCTGCCGGGGCACCGCGTGCGCGCGGTGCTCTCGGACGAACACGGCGAGGTGGTCACCGCCTCCGCCCGCGCCGACCTCGGCCTGTGCCCCCGGCTGGTGCTGACCGTGCCGGAGGACCGGGTGCGCACCTGGTCACCGGCCGACCCGCACCTGTACGACCTGCGGTTGCAGCTTCTCGACGCGGCGGGCGGGGTCGTCGACGAGGCGACGTCCTACGCGGGACTGCGGTCGGTCGCCGTGCACGGCAAGCGGGTGCTGATCAACGGGGAGCCGGTGTTCCAGCGGCTGGTGCTGGACCAGGGGTACTACCCGGACGGCCTGATGACCGCCCCCACCGACGGCGACCTCGTGCGTGACATCGAACTGGGGCTGCGGGCCGGCTTCAACGGCGCCCGGCTGCACCAGAAGGTGTTCGAGGAGCGCTACCTCTACCACGCCGACCGGCTCGGCTACCTGGTCTGGGGCGAGTTCGGCGACTGGGGCTGCGAGACCGGCGTCCGCGACGACAACCAGCGTCCCGACGCCAGCTACGTCGCCCAGTGGCTCGAAGCCCTGGAACGCGACCACTCGCATCCGTCGATCATCGGCTGGTGCCCGCTGAACGAGACGTACCAGAACCTGCACGACCGGATCACCGCGCTCGACGACGTCACCCGGGCGATGTTCCTGGCCACCAAGCAGGCGGACCCGAGCCGCCCCGTGATCGACGCCTCCGGCTACGCCCACCGTGTCCCGGAGACCGACGTGTACGACTCGCACTGCTACGAGCAGGACCCGCGGGCGTTCGCCAAGACCATGGCGGGACTCGCCGAGGACCGTCCCTACGTCAACACGGGCCCCGGCGGCCGTACCTGGTCGGTCCCCTACCGTGGACAGCCCTACTTCTGCAGCGAGTTCGGCGGCATCTGGTGGGACGCCGCGACCGCCGCCACCGCGGCCGGCGACGAGGCGGGAACCTCCTGGGGATACGGCGAACGGCCGCGCACCGCCGAGGAGTTCCTGACCCGCTTCACCGGCCTCGTCGACGTCCTGCTCGACGACCCGGACATGTTCGGTTACTGCTACACCCAGCTCACCGACGTCTTCCAGGAGCGCAACGGAGTCTACGGCTTCGACCGCGGCGAGAAGTTCGACACCGCCGCACTGCGCCGCGTCCAACAGCGCACGGCCGCCTGCGAATTGGCCGGCTGACGGCATCCCACCCGGCCCCGGCGGACGACCGGACCGGGCCCCCGAACCCCACGGTGTTCCGTCGGCACCGTCCGCCGACGACGTATAACGATGCAGAGAAAGGTAGTGCCATGGTCGACCTGCCCGGCCCAAGGGCCGCCTCCGCCAGGCCGGAAGGGGAAGGCAGCCGCGCCGCACCCTCCCGACGGGGCCTGCTGCGGGCCTCGCTGGCCTCGGCCGCCGTACTCCTCGGTGGGGGAGCACTGGCCGGATGCGGTGCGGCGGCAGCCTCCTCCGACCCGCGCACCGTGCGGATGTGGGACCTGTTCAGCGGCGCCGACGGCGCTCTCCTCGACGAACTCATCGACATCGCCCGGCCCGACATGCCCGGGACCCGCGTCGAGCGGACCGTGCTGGAATGGGGCACGCCCTACTACACCAAGCTCGCCATGGCCTCGGCCGGTGGGCGCGGGCCGGACGTCGCCGTCTCCCACATGTCGCGTCTGTCGGGATACGCGCCCCTGGGGCTTCTCGACTCCTGGGACACCGGCCTGCTGGCCGAATTCGGCATCCACGAGGAGGACTTCGCCGAGGCGGTGTGGAGCCGCACCCAGCACCAGGACCGGACCTACGCCGTACCGCTGGACACCCACCCGTTCATCGTCTTCTTCCACCCGGACACCGCCCGCAAGGCCGGACTGATCACCGGCGAGGGAGCCCTCGACAGGGACGCCTTCTCCACACCCGAGCGCTTCCTCGAGGCCGGACGGGAACTGGCCGCCGCCTCCGGCCGGCAGGGGGTCGCCTTCGGCTACGTCAACGACACGGCACAGGGCTGGCGGCTGTTCTACGGGCTGTACCGCCAGACCGGGAACGACTTCGACCTGCCCCTCGGCGGCACAGTTAGGGCGAACGTCGACGCCATGACCGAGGTCATCGCCTTCATGCAGAAACTGGTCGACGGACGGACCAACCCGCGCCGCCTGGACTACCCGGCGGCCATCGCCGCCTTCACCAACCGGCAGACCGGGATGATCCTCTCCGGCGAATGGGAGCTCGGCACCTTCCGGACGGCCGATCCGAACATCGGGGCGGCGCCCTTCCCCACCGTCTTCGGCACCCCGGCGGTCTACGCGGACGCCCACTCCTTCGTACTGCCGCGCCGCCCCGATGCGGACGCGGCGCACCGCAGGCGTACCCACCAGGCCGTGGCCGCGATCCTCAAGGCGGGACAGGTGTGGGCCAAGGCCGGTCACATCCCGGCGTACCGGCCCGTGACCCGTACCCGGGCCTACGCACACCTCGAGCCGCAGAGCCGGTACGCGACGGCGGCCGACCACGTGGTGCTCGACCCTGCCGTCTGGTTCGCCGGAGCCGGGTCCGACTTCCAGAACTCCATGTCACAGGTGTTGCAGCAGTCCCTGCTCGACGGCCTGGCGCCCGACCGGGCGGCCCGCGCCATGGTCGCGCGGATCAACATCGCCCTCTCCCAGCCCAGTCCGGCCTGAGCAGCCGCGAAGGAGGCAGCAGATGTCCACTCAACTCGCTTCCGGCGGCCGGCCCCCGGCCGGCCGGACCGATACGGGACCCGGCGCCATAGTGCGCCGTGTCCTCCCGCCGGGGCTCCTGTTCGCCCTGCCCTTCCTCGTCCTGTTCGCCCTCTTCATGCTCTGGCCGCTGGCGCAGGGCGCCTGGATGAGCCTCACCGACACCTCCCTCTCCGCCCACAACCCGTCCTTCATCGGGCTGGACAACTACGCGGAGGCTCTTGGCGACGCCGAGATGTGGCGCACCATCTGGCACACCGTGTGGTTCACCGTCGTGTCCACCGTGCCCCTGGTGGCGGTCGCCCTCGTCATGGCGCTGCTGGTGTACACCGGGCTGCCCGGGCAGTGGATATGGCGGCTCGCGTTCTTCGCCCCGTACCTGCTTCCGGTCGGTGTGATCGGCCTGCTGTGGCTGTGGCTGTACCAGCCGGACCTCGGCCTCTACAACCATCTGCTGCAAGCGGTCGGGCTGGACGGCTACGCCTGGCTGAGCGACGAGTCCATCGCCCTGTACGCGATCGTGATCGCCACCCTGTGGTGGACCGTGGGCTTCAACTTCCTGCTGTTCCTCGCGGCACTGCAGGCTGTGCCCGACCACCTCTACGAGGCGGCGGCGCTGGACGGTGCGGGCGCCTGGCGACGGCTGTGGCATGTCACGCTGCCCCAGCTGCGGCGCATCACCGGTGTGATCACGGTGCTCCAGGTACTGGCCTCGCTGAAGGTCTTCGACCAGGTGTACCTGCTCACCAAGGGCGGGCCCAACGGCTCCACCCGCCCGGTCGTCGAATACCTCTACGACATGGGCTTCACCGGCTACCGCCTCGGCTACGCCTCCGCCATCAGCTATGTGTTCTTCGGCCTCGTCGTCCTCGCCTCCGCCGTGCAGTTCGTCGCCCTTCGCCGCAGGGAGAAGTGACATGACCTCCACCGACGTCGGGACACGGCCCGCCCGCCGCACCGTCTCCCCGCTTCCCGCCGCCCGCCGGGCCCACCGATCCCGCCCCGTCCCGCAGCGCGGACCCAACCTCACCCTGGGGGCGGGCCGGCTGTCCCGCACCCTTGCCCTGGCGGCCCTCGCGGTGCTGGCGCTGATCTGGCTGCTGCCCATGGCGTGGGCGGTGTTCACCGCGTTCAAGTCCGACCAGGACGCCAGCGATCCGGTCCACTGGATCCGGCCGCGGGGCGGCTTCTCCCTGGACGCCTTCCGCACCGTGATCGAGCGCGGTGACCTGCCGCTGTGGATGCTGAACAGCTTCCTCATCGCCGCGGCCGTCACCGCCGTCACCGTGGCCGTGTCCGCGATGGCCGGGTACGCCTTCTCCCGCACGCTCTTCCGCGGACGGCGGTGGCTGTTCGCCGTCACCGTGGCGTCGATCCTGGTGCCGCCGCAGATGCTGATCGTGCCGTGGTTCCAGCAGATGCTCACCCTGAATCTGGTGGACACCTACGCGGCGGTGATCCTGCCGCAGACGGTCGCCCCAGTAGTGGTCTTCATCCTGAAGAAGCACTTCGACACCGTCCCGCGCGAACTCGAGGAGGCAGCCCGCATCGACGGCGCCGGACACGCGCGCGTCTTCTGGTCGGTGATGCTGCCGCTGTCCCGCCCCATGCTCGCCGCAGTGTCGATCTTCGTGTTCATCGGGGCGTGGAACAACTTCCTGTGGCCGTTCGTCTCGACGTCCGACCCCGCCCTGATGACCCTGCCGGTCGGCATCACCGCGGTGAAGGACGCCTACGGCATCAACTACGCCCAGACGATGGCATCCTCGGTCCTGGCGGCGCTGCCCCTCGTGCTGGTGTTCGTCTTCTTCCAGCGGCACATCGTGAAGTCGGTGGCCACGACCGGGCTGGGAGGACAGTGACCGGGCCAGTGCCGAATGCAGGCTGTCCGAAATCGCCCGTCGCCCGGACCCGTGTCGGTGGCGCGCCGGAGAGGAGCGAGCCCGGGGGAAGGGTTAGCGTCGGGCCATGGCCGGTGAACGCCGCGGATGGCGGGTGAGTCTGCTCGGCGGTGCGGTGTTCGCGGTGTGCATGACCGGCACCACACTGCCCACCCCGCTCTACCCCCTGTACCAGGAGAAGTTCGACTTCTCGGAACTGACCGTCACCGTCGTCTACGCCGTCTACGCCTTCGCGGTCATCGGCGTGCTGCTCCTCGCGGGCAACGCCTCGGACGCGGTCGGCAGGCGCCCCGTGCTGCTGTGGGGCCTGGGCTGCGCGGCCCTCAGCGCCATCTGCTTCCTCTGTGCCACCGGGCTCGGCTGGCTGTACGCCGGCCGGCTGTTCTCCGGGCTGTCGGCGGGGTTGTTCACCGGGGCCGCCACGGCGTACGTCATGGAGTCGGCACCGCCCGGCGGCGCCTCCCGGGCCACGTTCATCGCCACGGCCGTCAACATGGGCGGCCTCGGCTGCGGCCCGCTGCTCGCCGGAGTGCTCGCACAATACGCACCCTGGCCGCTGTATCTGCCCTTCGCCGTGCACCTGGCCCTGGTCGTCTGCTCGGTCGCCGTTCTGCTGCGGCTGCCGGAGACGGTGGCGGAGCGGCAGCCGCTGCGTACCGTGCGCCCGCAGCGGCTCGCGGTGCCCTCGCAGGTGCGGCCGGTGTTCGGACCGGCGGCGACCGCGTCGTTCGTGGGGTTCGCCCTGTTCGGCGTGTTCACCTCCGTCAGTCCGGCCTTCCTCGCCCAGTCCCTGGACGTGACCGACCACGCGGTGAGCGGGGTCGTCGTGGCGCTGGCCTTCTTCTCCTCCACCGGCGGACAGCTGGCCGTCGGCCCGGTCGGCACGGCCCGGTCGCTGCCGCTGGGCTGCGCCGGACTCCTCACCGGACTGGCGCTGCTCGCCGGCGCACTGCACTGGGACCTGCTGATCCTGGTGGTGCTGAGCGCGATCATCGGGGGGCTGGGTCAGGGCCTGGCGTTCCGCGGAGCGCTGTCCGCGGTGGGCGGGGCGTCCCCGCCGGACCACCGCGCGGCGGTGATCTCCTCGCTGTTCGTGGTGGCGTACACGGGCATCTCGGTGCCGGTCATCGGCGTCGGCCTGCTGACGGAACCGATGGGCCTGGAAGGCGCGGGGCTGGTGTTCATCGCCTGCATGGGAACGCTGGTGGTGGCCGCGGCGGGCTATCTCCTACGGCGGCCGGTGCCGGCGAGTCCATGACGGACCGGCGTCCCCGCGCGCTCTCCCACCCGGCGCCCTACGATCGTCCGTGACTGTTAAAAACCTAACTTCTTTACGCGGGAGGGCGGGCGCCATGAGCAATACGGAGACACGACCGGCCGAGGTGAAGTGCGGCGGCGGAGCCGAGGCGGCGCGCCCAGTCGATGTGGAGGTCCTCACCGCGCGGGACGTGCCGCTCGGCGGCCCGCGCGCGATGCGGGTACGGCGCACCCTGCCGCAGCGCGCCCGGACCCTCATCGGCGCCTGGTGCTTCGCCGACCACTACGGTCCCGACGACGTCGCCAGGACCGGCGGCATGGACGTCGCCCCCCACCCGCACATCGGTCTGCAGACGGTCAGCTGGCTGTTCAGCGGGGAGATCGAACACCACGACAGCCTGGGCACCCATGCCCGGGTACGGCCCGGTGAGCTGAACCTCATGACCGGCGGCCGCGGCATCAGCCACTCGGAGGTGTCGACGCCGGACACCACGATCCTGCACGGGGTGCAGCTGTGGGTCGCCCTGCCCCGGGAGCACCGTGACGCCGACTCGGCCTTCCAGCACCACGTGCCGGACCCGGTGCCGTTCGACGGCGGTGAGGCCCGCGTCTTCCTCGGTTCCCTCGCCGGTGACACGTCCCCCGTACCCACCTTCACCCCGCTCCTCGGCGCCGAACTGTCGCTGGCCCCGGGCGCCGAGACAGTGCTCCGGGTCGACCCCGCCTTCGAGCACGGCGTCCTCGTCGACGCGGGCGACGTCCTCGTCGAGGACACCGCCGTACAACCGGCCGAACTGGGCTACACGGCCCCCGGCCGCACCACGCTCACCCTGACCAACCGCGGGACCGGAACGGCACGGCTGGTGCTGCTCGGCGGACCGCCGTTCGGCGAGGAGATTGTCATGTGGTGGAACTTCGTCGGACGGTCGCACAACGACATCGTCCAGGCCCGCGAGGACTGGATGAAGGGGTCACGTTTCGGTGAGGTGCAGGGGTACGACGGGGCTCCACTGCCCGCGCCGGAACTGCCGAACGCACCGTTGAAGCCGCGGGGAGGGGCGCGCTGACCTGCGACGCGGGGAATCGGGCCGGGCCCTGACTCACCGAGGCAGGGCCCATCGGTCCCTCACCGGGGACCTGCGGCCTCTGCACCGTGACGCGGTTCCGCCACCATCCTGAAATTCGGACATACAACCCAGTTCTCGCACCACCGGACGGCGTCACCGCACTCGACCCGCCGCCGCGCCGGATGCGCGAGGAGGTGTAACGCCATGACCGACACCGTATTGGTCACCTACGGAAGCACGAACGGATCCACCGCACGCATCGCCGACAGCATCGGCGACGTCCTGCGCAAGGACGGGCTGACCGTCGAGGTCCTGCCGGCCCGGTCCGTCGACAGCGTGGAACCGTACGACGCCGTCGTGGCCGGCGCCGGACTGTACGCCGGACGCTGGCAGAAGGACGCCCGGCGGTTCCTGCGCCGGCATCGCGACGCTCTGGCCGAACGACCCCTGTGGCTGTTCAGCAGCGGCCCGCTGGACGCCTCGGCCTCGGAGCGGGACCTCCCGCCCGTACCGGGCGTGAAGAAGGCCATGACCGCACTCGACGTCCGGGACCACGCGACGTTCGGCGGCTGCCTGGAGGAAGGTGCGAAGGGATTTGTCGCCCGGATGATCCTCCGCAACGGCAAAGGCGGTGACTTCCGCGACTTCACCGCGATCGAGACATGGGCGGCGCGGGTCGCCGACGAGCTGACGCACTGAAACCCTGCCGCTCGACGACCTGTGCCGTTTGGGGAAGCCCAACAGGCTGCCCCGGGCCGGGGCGTGGTGGGCGAACGACGGTTCCCGGCTCATGAGGCGCGCCGGGTGAACCAGTCGGTGAAGGCCGTCAGGTGCCCGGCGGCCGGCGAGGGCGGCAACGTCTCGACACTGGCGGTCAACACCGGCCGGGCGGTGACGAGCTCGTGGTCCGGATACTGCAGCAGGAGGGAGCACAGCCGCAGCAGCAGGGCCCGCTGCTCCGTTTCCTCGGGGGTCGGCGGCGCGGCACGGCGGCGGGTGGAGGGACGGAGCAGGGCCTTGAACGGGGTCACGGCCGGCCTCCGGCGGGAGCATCGGGAGCGGCGGCGCAGCGTGGGGATGCCGAGCATCACGCGGCGGCCGTCGGAGGGAGCCGGGCCGCCGAGGACTTGACCGGGCAGCGGTTCTCCATGGCGGTCAGCACCGCCGCGTCCTCCTTGTGCGCGGCGGGTACGACGTACCGGTCCTGGTACTTGGCGACGGCGAGCAGCCGGTGCAGGTCCTCCGCCTCCCGCGCGGTGAGCCCGACCGCCTTGACGACGGCCTCGTCGCTTTCCTCGCCATCAGGACCCCGCCGACGACGTCGGTGTCCCCGGCGGTGAACAGCTCCGCCAGGTACTCCAGGGGATGGCGAACACGTGGTCGGGGTCGTGCTGGTTGCCGCCGGCCGCGTCCGACGCGGCTCCTCCCGCGCCACGACCGTCCTGCTACGACTTCACGAACTCCAGGATGTCCCGGTTGAGGACGTCCGCATGGGTGGCCGGCATGCCGTGAGGGTAGCCCTCGTACGATGTGAGGGTGCCCTGCTTCAGGAGCTCCACCGACCGCAGTGCCGAGTCCTCGTAGGGCACGATCTGGTCGTCGGTGCCGTGCGCGACCAGGACCGGGACGTCGATCTTCTTCAGGTCCTCGGTGAAGTCGGTCTCGGAGAAGGCCTTGATGCATTCGTACTGGGCGTTGGCCGCCCCCGTCATCCCCTGCCGCCACCAGTTGTCGATCAGCCCCTGGGAGACTTCCGCGCCGGGCCGGTTGAAGCCGTAGAACGGACCCGACGGAAAGTCGATGTAGAACTGTGCGCGATTGGCGGCGAGAGCGGCGCGGAGCTCGTCGAAGACCTCCATCGGCAGCCCGCCCGGATTGCTGTCCGACTTGATCATGACCGGCGTGACCGCGCCGACGAGCACGGCCTTCCCGACGCGGCCCGGCTTGGCCCGTGCCACGTAACGGGCGACCTCTCCGCCGCCGGTGGAGTGCCCGATGTGCACGGCGACCCCCAGGTCGAGCGCGTCCGTCAGCGCCGTGACGTCGGCGACGTAGGTGTCCATCTCATGGCCGGTCGGGGGCTGGCCGGAGCGGCCGTGGCCGCGCCGGTCGTGCGCGATCACCCGGTAGCCCTGGGCAAGGAAGAACAACATCTGGTTGTCCCAGTCGTCGCCACTGAGCGGCCAGCCGTGGTGGAAGACGATCGGCTGGGCGTCACGCGGACCCCAGTCCTTGTAGAAGATGGTCGTGCCGTCGGACGTGGTGACCGTGCCCATGGCAAATCCTTCCGCGTGGATGGCTGAAGGCCCCCTTGCGCCTGCGGCCCGCGGGCCGACCCCGGACGCACGGACATCACCTTACGCTCTGGTCCGTAAGGGCTCATCTCCTGATATGTCCTGATGGTAGGCGTAGGGAGAAGGTACTGGCGAATAGTGCGTTCTATGGTTGTTTGATGTTGCTCGTTCCCCGATGGGTCCTGTTCTCGTCCGGGTGTGCGCCCGTGCTGCTGATCGCGGGCTGGGTGATCGCGGCGTCACTGGAGGGGCCCGGCTACGACCCCGCCACGCAGACGATCAGCGTGCTGGCGGCCTACGGGGCGTCGGGATCGTGGGTGATGACCGGTGCGCTGCTCGCTGTGGGCGTCTGTCACCTGCTCACCGCCTGGGGGTTACGGGCAGCGGCGGCCGCCGGACGCCTGGCGCTGGCCGGCGGGGGAGTGGCGGCTGTGGTGGTGGCCGTGATCCCGCCACCGAGCAGCGGAGGGTCCCTGCGCCACGGTTCGGTCGCCGCGGTCGGATTCGCGCTCCTGGCCCTGTGGCCGATGCTCGCCGCCCGCGGCAGCGGTGCCGCCCCATGGGCCCTCCGGCCCGTGCCGTCCCTCGCCGCGACGGCCGTCATGGTCCTGGGCGCGGCCTGGTTTCTGCTCGAGATGCACCGTCAGGGTGCGGCCGGCGTCGCGGAACGCGTGGTGACGGCCGTTCAGTCCGTCTGGCCCTTCGTGGTCGTCACCTCGTGTCTCCGCCGTCGCCGTTCTCCGGCGCCGAGTTGCTGAGCGGCCGTCCGGGTCGCTGAACGGACCTGGCCCGGCCGCCGGGCGCCCGCCGTGCACCCCGTCGCCGACCTGCAGTCGAGTACTCGCTGATCTCCTGCGCGGTCGAGGCGGAGGTCCTGCGTGCCGGCGTTGCCGGGGTGCCGCTGCGCCCACCCCGTGCCGCCCCAGCGGCACGACGCCCGCAGCTGCGGCGGCGCGCTCGACCTGGACTCAGTTGCCCACACCCCCTACGCCTGTTCGCGGCCCAGGACACGGCGGGCCGCCTCGGCCTCGGCCGCCGCGGGGGACAGCTCGTCGAGGGAGTCGAGGTCGTCGTCGGTGTCCAGCTCCCGCTCCCAGGCGGCCGCGAGACGTTCCTGTTCCTCGCGCGGTCTGGCGCTGACGGCCTCGCGGTGATCCGGGTCCAACGCCGTCAGGAATCGTCCGACCGGGTCCGTGGCCATGCCGTGCTCCTCGTCGCTCGGAAAGCTGCCTGCTCGACCCAGCATGTCCAGCGGGTCCCGGCACGACGGCCCGACACGGCATACCGCCACCCTGATGGCCCCGCCACTCCCGGAACAGCAGCTTCCGCACCTCGGCGTCCCCAGGGCCGGGACCCGTTGTCAGACTCCTGCCCTACAGTTCCCGTCACTTGATCATTGTTTTGCGGGAGGCACGGATGGGGTGGGTGTCGGCCGGCGGCTACGAAGTCGCCCTCGACGACGGCAAGGTGGTGTGCCGCAACGCGGCCGGGCGGCGGCTGAAATCCGTACCGTCCAAAATCGCCGACCATCCGGCCGTGGTGGGGCTGCGTCAGCTCGTCGAGTGGCTGGAGCGGCACGAACGGCAGTGCCTGGCCGACGTGGAGCGGTGGATGGTGCGCTCGCTGCCGGTGCCGTTCGCGGTCCTGGCACGGGTGTGGCCGGACCCGGCCTGGCAGTCCGCCCTGCGCGACATGGTGGTCACGGGGACGGACGGTGTCGTCGCCGGGTTCCTGAGGGACGCCGACCCCGAACGCGGCCTCGGCCTGGTCGACCTCGACGGCGACACCGTCCGGCTCACCCCCGCACTGGTCCGGCTGCCGCACCCGGTGCTCCTCGACGACCTGGAGGACCTGCGGGAGTTCGCCGTCGAGCTGGGCATCGAACAGCGCGCCCAGCAGCTCTTCCGGGAGGTGTGGCACCGGCCCACGGCCCTCGACGCCGAGGCTGCCTCCGTCGAGGACTACGCGGGCGGCGTCTTCAAGGAACTGAGGTTCCTGCACGGCCGCGCGACCCAACTGGGCTACCGCGTACGCGGCGGCCACGCCGTGTGCTCCGTGCTGGAGGCCGGCCGCGGCGTCGAGGCCCGGGTGTGGGTCGGCGACTACGACGGCTACGCCGAGACGGAGACCGGCCCGCTGGTCTTCACCGACCCCGTCGGCCGCACGCTGAAGCTGGGTCAGGTCGGGCCCGTGGCCTGGTCGGAGGGCATGCGCATGGCGGCCGCGCTGTACGCCGGACGCGACATCGAGGACGAGGAGCGTGCGGCATGACGACGTACGAGTACGACGGGTTGACCTTCGACGAGTCCACGTCGGCCGCGCTGCTCGACGCCGGCGCCGTACTGCCTCCGGGTGTCACGGACCGGGAGGACGCCGACGTCCTGACCGTCCGCACGTACACGCACACCGCGCTGGACGAGCGGAAGGTGGTACGGCTGGTGCCCGGCACGCTCGGCGAGGCGGAGGACCTCGCCCTGGACTTCCTCGGACTGGTCCGCGAGCCCGAGGCCCCTGAGGTCGGACACGTGCGCCGGGAAACCCTCGGCTTCCCCGCGTGGGCGCTGGTCAACGACCCGGCGAACGGACACCACGCGCTCGCCCTGGTCCGGGACATCGAGCGGCTCGCCCGGCAGGCCAAGTCCCGCCCCGGCACCGCCAAGGAGGGCTTCGAGGCGCTCGGCGAGCGGCTCGGCCGCGCCGTGCCGCACTTCCTGCCCACCTTCTACGAGCAGGCCGCCCGCGTCTTCCTGCAACATGAGAACACCACCTACGCGGCGGTCTTCTTCGGCAAGGCCCGCGACGCGGAGCGGGTGCACGCGCTGGCCGTGGACGAGGAGCGGCAGCGGGCCGTGTTCCTGGAGTTCGCCTTCGCCGGCGCGCTCACGGTCAAGGCGCTCAAGGAACATGTGAAGGCCCTCGCGGCGCGGCTCAGCCCGGCCGAGGCGTGGGCGCAGTTCCGGCAGCTGACCGTGGAACGCTGCGCCGCCGGCATGCCGCCGTACGCGTCCCTGCCCCAGGACGCGCGCACTCTGATCAAGGCGGCCGGACTGAACCGGGTCGGCGAGGAGTGCGCCCTTGTCGCGGACCTCCTCGCCTCGCCCGCGGCGGTGCGCGCCCCCGCGTCCTTCTGGAACACCTACCGGGCCACGCTCGTCGTCCTCGCCGACCAGCAACCCGCCCTGCGGACCCGGCTGCTGGAGATCATGCCGGCCGGGCTCGGCCGCTCCACGGACGACGACGAGTTCTGGCTGACCCTCCTCGCGGAGACCGGCGCCGACCGGCTGCTGACGGGCGAGAGCGAGGACGCCGACGGCGTCGACGCGGCGGACTGGCTCAGACGCTGGGCACTGCACCGCAAGCACGGCGGGTCGGTCAGCGACCGCTCACCGGCCACCCTCGCGCTCGTCGAGCGGATGGCCCCGCGCCTGCGTGCGGACGGCCGCCCCGTGGACCTCTTCACCGGCCGGTGGAACCCCGGCGCCGACCTCGATCTGCTGGACCTGTGCCGGGCCGAGGACATACCGCTCCGGATGCCCGACCCGGATGCCTACCTCCCCGTCCACCAGTGGCTGACGGACACCCGGCCGGGCCGCCGCGACCTCACCGCCGTCGCGGCGGACCCGCGCCTGAGGCGCTTGCTGTACAACGCCGTCGGGAACATCAACGGGTACACGGGGCCGGGAGGGCCGGCGGCGCCGGCCGGACACCCCGTGCTCGCCGACGTGCTGCGCGAGTGGCTGGACGACGCCGCCGGGGAACTGGCCGCCGAGGCCGGGCTGCCCGCCGCGCGCGCCGCCCTCGAACGGCTGCGTCCCTTCGGTGAGGTCGCCGCCCGGATCAGCCCGAAGGCCGTCGCCCGGGCCGCCGCGCTCGACATCGCCCAGTTGCTGCGCCGCACCCTGAGCGCGGGCATCCTGGACGAACTGGGCTGGCCCGCTCTCGACGAGGCGCTGCGGCGCCTGGACGCCGAGACCCGGCAGGACAGCGACGACACGCTCGCCGTCGACGAGGCGTGGCCGGCGCTGATCCTCTCCCGCCGGCACAAGGCGATCGTCGTGGGGCCCGAGGACATCCTGCTGGAGCACGACCTGCGGCTGCCGGTGCGACTGGAACGCTGGCAGCGTCCGTCGTTCCGCTACACCGACGGCGAACTGCTGGTGATGTGGCGGCAGGACGGCAAGCAGTACGGCTACTGGTCGGCCCGCCCGTCCGAGGTGTTCACGCTGGGCGGCGAGAAGCTCCCGGAGTGGTACGGCGGCTACACCGGCGAGACCTCGATCCCGCTGCCCGGCGGCGGCCGCGCCACCGGCGGACGTGTCCTGCACGCCGGCGACACGGTCCTCCCGCCCGCCCGCAGCATCCTGGGCGACGGCACCTCGTACTGGCGCCAGGGCAGGGAGGGCACCCGCCAGGTGTGGCTCGAGTACGACCCGGTCACCGGCACCCACGGACGCGCCTCGCTGCCCGCCTTCCTGCGGTCCGGCATCCGTGAGGACGCCACCCTGCTGCAGCAGCACTGCTCGGTGCTGCCCCTCCGGCCCGGCCTGGAGCACAGCCCGTTCGGCACCGACGGCACCGTGCTCGGCCGGTGGGTGCGCACCGAGGGCAAGGCGGACGAGGCGCGCACCGTCGTCGGCACGCCGGACGGCCGGACCGTCACCCTGCCCACACCGGGCGGCCGGATGCCGGGCATTCCCCTCGGAGCGCTGCGGCTGCCCGGTGGCGCCGAACTCGTCGCCGTCAACCGCTACCGCCAGGTCGCCCTGCACACCAACGGCGACGGCGGTCGCGAGCTGGGCCAGGTGACGCCGTTGGAGCGGGGCGGCGATCACGCCGCCGGCACGCGACTTGTCCCGCCGGTGGACTTCTGGCACGCGCTGCGGCCACGCGACGAGGCCGCGTCGGCGCTGCTGCGGACGCTGAGCGACGAGCAGGCCGGCGACCTCCTGCGGGCCGGCGCCCAGGCACTGACCGAACGGCAGGAGCAGGCCGCCGCCGAAACCGCCCGGAGGATGACGGAGGCCGGCCCGCGAACGTCCTCACGTGCCGCGCGCAAGGAGTCCGCCGTACCGTCCGCCGACGAGTTCCTCCGCGGGGCCGTCTCCCGCACCCTCCCCACGCTCACCGAGCCGCACCTGCTCGCCGGCGTCGCCGCCCATGTCCACGCCGTGCTGCGCCTGGCGGCATCCGTCGACAGGTTCGTGACACCTCCCGTGAAGCAGCCCGCGACCCGGCGCAAGCACGTCGAGGACATGTTCGCCGACTACAGCCCCGAGCACGGCGACGACCTGACCCTGCGTGAGGCGACCACCGGGATCGCCCAGCAGCAGGGCTGGTGGGGCGGCGGGCAGCGCTGGAGCGCGCTGCGTCAGATCCGCGCCGTCAACCACGTCCTGTCGGGCGAGCCCGCGGACGGCAGGCCCCTGCCCGACTCGGCCCGGCTCGACGGGACCGCCGGCGGGTGGCGCAGCGAGGATCTCACCATCCCCGGCATCGGCATACTGTGGCCGTCCTTCCTGGACGTTCTGCGTCCGCTCGCCTACCGCGCCGCCTCACCGGCTCTGCCGGACGACCACCGCACCGCGCTGCTGCTGCTCTTCGACGCCATCACCGAGGGCCCGCTGGCCGCACCCGGGGCCGCGCTGCGCGAGATCGTGCTGAGCGAACCGCACGACCATCAGGAGCGCGCCGGCCAGGTGCTGCACCGGGAGGGCCGCACCGTCGTCGTCCTCGGCTGCCAGAGCGTCGACCACCGGGCCAAGCGGGTGAACTGGCTGGCCCTGGACCATGATCCTGCGAGCAGGTTCGGCGCCGTCGCCCACTTCACGCTGGAGAGGGAGACCGCCCACCCGCCGCTGTTCCCGGCCGACGCACTGGCGGCCGTGACGGCGCTGATCCGGGACAAGGGCGCCGCGGCCTGGCAGCCGGACGCGCCCGCCGCCCTGGCCGCCGCCACCCGCGACGGCCTGGGCCTGGTGCAGGCCGCCTTGCTGCTCGCGGGAAGGCCGGCGCAGCTCACCGAGGAGGTGGTCGCCGCCACCGGGCTGAAACCGCGTCAGAAGCAGCTCGGGGACGGACTGCTGGCCTCGCTCGCGCCCGGCGACCGGGCCGCGCTGATCGGCGCGCTGCTGCCCGACAACCCCGGCGATCTGTGGACGGCCGGACCGGACACGGCGGCGGCGGCCCGGGTGTGGGCGGACCGCCTCGACGGGATCGTCCGCCTGCCCGAGGACCTCGCCGCAGACCTCGCCCTGGCCGGACTGCACACCGGGTCCGTCGACGACGTACTCAACCCCGGCCGCACCCCCTGGCTCAGCCGCACCACGGTGCAACGGCCCGACCAGGACGGCAACCTCGTGGCCGACGACCCCCGGGCACTGCCCCTACGCCACCACCTGAACGGCGCCGTGTCCGCTCTCGCCGGACTCGCCTACTCCCTGCCGTACGGGCACCCCTTGCGCGCCGTCCTCCCGGACGGGCTGGCCGCGCTGCGCCGCCGCTTCGCGGACCCGGGGCTGCTGCTCGACCTGGACCTGGAGTGGACGGAGAACGGCTCGTCGACCGCCGTCGAACTGCGCAAGGCGTACGGACTGCCCGCCACCGGCGGTGCGGACGCCGACGGCTCGACCCCCGCCGGCGAGGTCCTGGTGCTGCGCCCCTGGTACGGCGACCAGGAGACCGTCCTGGTCCGCACGGGTGCCGTCACCGGCCCGGACGACCCGGTGTTCGGACTGGTCGAGGGACTCGTCGGACCCGGACGGGAGCAGGGCATGCGGGCGCTGCGGACGATCCTGGAGGAGGATCTCGCGCGCGCCGTCGAGGCCGGCACGGATCCCGAAGGACCCACCGGGTATGCCCAGGACCCGGCCGTCGGCGCACCCGAACTGGTCACCGAGGTCGCCGGGACCCACGGCCTGAGCGCGGACGCGGCGGCGCTCTATCTGCAGCTGCTGGCCCTCCCCGACCCGACGGACCGCAACTGCGCCCGCTGGACGGGCTGGAAGCCCGCCCGCATGAAGAAGGCCCGCGCCGAACTGGCCGCCACCGGCCTGGTCGTCGAGGCGAAGCGGGCCCGCGCCGGGCGCACCCTCTTCCTGCCGTGCGGGTGGCTGGACCTCAAGTCCCCCGCGCTGCCGCTGGAGATCTGGAAGCAGGGCCTCTACCCGGTGCCCGGCCACACCCGCGCGGTGCCGCTGGTGCCGGTTCCCGAACTGTTCCGGCGCGCCTGGGACCGCGTCCGCTCCGGCGACGCGCCCGCCTACGAGGAACTCACCACCCGCGCCACCCGCAAGGGGCGCCGCCGATGACCACCGTCCACCCGCACCCGGAAGAAACCGCGCCCACGACCACCACCCTGCCCCCTGCACCGGCCCGCCAGATCGTCCCGCCCGAGGAACGCTACGCCACCGAACTGGCCTTCCTCGCCGCCCACGACGACGGACCCCGCCCGCCCGCCTGGCGGCTCACCCCGCGCGCGGTCGTCACCTTCGTCATGGGCAGCGTCGGCAGCGCCCTGAAGCTGCCCGACGACGCCGAGGTGCCCGACGGCGTGCCGCGCCGCCTGGTGATCGAGGACAAGTTCGTCGGCGACCGAGCCCTGGTCGAGCGATGCGTGGTCACCCTCGCCGGGGAGCGCGGCCTGCTGCTCGTCGGCGAGCCCGGCACCGCCAAGTCGATGCTGTCGGAACTGCTCTCCGCCGCCGTGTGCGGCACCAGCGGCCTGGTCGTGCAGGGCACCGCCGGCACCACCGAGGACCAGCTCAAGTACGGGTGGAACTACGCGCGGCTCCTCGCCCAGGGCCCCACCCGGCAGGCGCTCGTGCCCTCACCCGTGCTCACCGCCATGACCCGCGGCGCGGTCGCCCGTGTCGAGGAGGTCACCCGCTGTCTGCCCGAAGTGCAGGACGCACTGGTGTCCTTGCTCTCCGAACGGCGGATCGCCGTCCCAGAACTGTTCGGCACCGAGGACGCCCTGGCGCACGCGGCACCCGGCTTCAACCTCATCGCCACCGCCAACCTCCGCGACAAGGGCGTCTCCGAGATGTCCGCGGCCCTCAAGCGCCGCTTCAACTTCGAGACGGTCGGACCCATCGGGGACCTCGAGGCGGAGACCGCGCTGGTGCGCGGCCAGGCGCGGGCCTCCGTGGAGCGGGCCGGTGCGCCGTTCCAGGTCGACGACGCGGTCCTGGAGACTCTGGTCACCGCGTTCCGCGACCTGCGCGAGGGCCGGTCGGCGGAAGGCTGGGAGGTGGAGCGGCCCTCCACGGTGATGAGCACCGCCGAGGCCGTGTCCGTCGCCGGCGCGCTTGCCCTCGCGGCGGCCTACTTCCCGGGCGACCGCGACGTGCTGGGACTGCTTCCCGGCCATCTGCTCGGCGTGGTCCGCAAGGACGACCCCGCCGACGCCGCCCGGCTGCGCGGCTACTGGGACGGTCCCGTCCGGCGCCGCGCCGAGCAGGGCTCCGCCACCTGGCGCACCCTGTGGGACCTGCGCACGGCCCTGGAGGGCTGACGGCCGTGTCCCTCTCCCACAGGGCGGCCCCGGCGAGCGCGCCCGTCCCACCCGGCGAGGCGCTCGCCCTCCTCACCGACCCGTCCGCGCCCTACCTCGTCGGCGTACGGCACCACGCGCCCTCCCTCGCCGCGGCCGTACCCGCGCTGCTGGACAAGGCGGAGCCGGAGGTGCTGCTCGTCGAACTGCCCGCCGAGATGCAGCAGTGGCTGCCCTGGCTCGGGCACGAGGAGACACGGGCCCCGGTGGCCCTCGCCGCCGCTCCCGGAGACGGGAGCGGCGGAGGACCGGCGTTCTACCCGTTCGCCGACTTCTCGCCCGAACTGGCCGCCGTCCGCTGGGCCGCCGGACACGGAGTTCCGGTGGTCGCCTGCGACCTGCCGCTCGCCGACCGCGCCTGGGCGGGGGACCGCCGGGCCCCGGGCACGGGCGCCGGCCGCCCCGGACTCGCCACCGCCGTGCGCTCCCGGCTCACGGGCCGCCCCGGGGACGACCTCTGGGACCGGCTCGTCGAGGCGACCGCCCCCGGCTCCCCGCCCGAGGCCCTGCGCCGGGCCGCCCTGCTCACCGGGTGGGCCCTGCGCGAGGACGCGGCCGCCTCGGGCGGCGTACCGGAGCTGGACCTGCGGCGCGAGCGATGGATGCGGGCCCGGATCGCCGAGGCCACCGCACGGGGCGAACGGGCCGCCGTGGTCGTCGGCGCCTTCCACGCCCCGGCGCTGGTGCGTCCCGGCGAGGAGGAGGACACCGGGGAGGGGGCCGGACCGGCCGCCGACGCACGGCCCGCCTGGACCACCTCCCTGATTCCCTACACCTACGCCCTCCTCGACGAGCGGTCCGGCTACCCGGCGGGCATCCGGGACCCCGAGTGGCAGGACATGGTCCTGCGCGCGGCGGGGGACCCGGCGGCGCTGGAGGAGGCACTGACCCGGGCAGCCGTACGCGTCTGCGCCGAACTGCGCGCCCTCGGCCACCCCTCGGGACCCGCCGACGCACGGGAGATCAGCCGGCTCGCCTCCGACCTCGCCCGGCTGCGCGGCCTGCCCGCGGCCGGCCGCGGCGAACTCGTCGAGGCCGTACAGACGGTGCTCGCGCAGGGCGAGCCCTACGGGCGGGGCAGGGCCGTGGCGCGGGCGATGGAACGCGTCCTCGTCGGCACCCGCAGCGGGCGCCCCGCCCCCCAGGCGCCGCGCAGCGGCCTCGCGCCCGCGGTCGAGGCCGAGGCGGCACGGCTCGGCCTGCCCGGCCCCGCGGCGTCCGGCCCCGCGCGCGACCTGCGGCTGGACCCGCTGCGGTCCGACCTCGACCGGCGCCGCGAACTGCTGCTGCGCCGGCTGACGGTGTGCGGCGTCCCCTACGGGGAGGCCAAGGAGGTCGTCGGCGCGGGCGGCGCCGAGGCCCTCACCACCCGCTGGGAGGTGCGCTGGACACCCGCCACGGCGGCCATGCTGACCGCCGCCGGCATACGGGGAGTCACCCCCGGACAGGCCGCCGAAGGTGTCCTGCGTGAACGGCGGCGCCTGGAGTGCGAGGAGGGCGGACCGACGGCCGCACAGGCCCTCCAAGGCCTCGCACAGGCGGCGCAGTGCGGCCTGCCCGGCCTGGCCGACCAACGGCTCGACGATGTCGCCGACGTCCTGCCCCACGCCGGTACGCTGCCGGAACTCCTCGCCGGTCTGCACCTGCTGGACCGGCTGCGGGCCGGTCATGTCCCCGGACTCGGCACCGATCCCGGCCGTGAGCACCGAGCGGCCGCCGTCGCGGAACTGCTCACCTCCGCGGCAGTACGCCAGGTGGACGGCCTGACCGGATCCGAGGACCTGGCCGACGCCCATGCCCTGCTGGAACTGTCCCACCGTGCCGACCTGCTGGGCGGCATCCGGCTCGCCGACGCCCTGAACCGTCTGTCGGCCGAAGGCTCACCGCTGATGCGGGGCGCCGCAGGAGCCGTGCGCGTCCTGCTCGGACACGAGGACGCGCAGGCGTTCGGCGACCGGGTGGCCTCCTGGGTCGACGGGGCCACCGACCCCGACTCGCGCGCCGCCCTCACCGCCCGGCTCAGCGGACTGCTGACCGCCGCGGGTCCGCTGCTGGAGGCCGCGGAGCCCGCGCTGGAACCGCTGCTCACCCGGGTCTCCGAGCTGCCCGACCGAGCGTTCCTGGACCGGCTGCCCGCCCTGCGCGGAGGCTTCGACACGCTCAGCCCCGCCGCACGCGACCGGCTCTTCGCCTCCGTCGAGGAGCGCCTCGACACCACCCGAGTCGCCGACACGGACGGCATCGACCCGGCCGCCCTCGCCCTCTGGACCGGCGCCGACTTCGCGGCCCGCGAGCGACTGCAGTCACTGGGGCTCCTGCCGGGGCCCGGCGCAGCTCGCGCTTCCGGGAGCGGCGTCCCGGAAGACGGCACCTCCACGGCGGCCACCGCACAGCGGGCACCGGCTGTCACGGCCCCGAACGGCGGCTCCGGCGCTGCCTCCCCCGCTAACCGCGACTACTTCCTCGCGCCCGCCGACCGCTGGCGTCTCCTCCTCGGCCGCTGCACCGACGCGCTGCCGTCGTCCGCCGCACCGCTCGCGACCGCGCTGGACGAGCTGTACGGCAGCGGACGCGGCGAGGGCAGCCGCGGGAGCCTACCCGGCCCGGGCGGCGGCGGGGGACGCGAGGCACCGTATCCCGGTGTGCGGGAGTGGTCCGAGGAACTGGCCGCGCTGTTCGGTCCGGGCATCCGGGAGGAAGTGCTGGCGGCAGCCGCCGCGTCGGGCCGCAGCGACGTCCTCGCCGAACTGGACGCGGAGAGCACCCGCCCCTCGGTCGACCTGCTGCGCACCGTGCTGCGGCACGCGGGCGGGCTGCCCGAGGCCCGACTGGCCGCACTGCGCCCGCTCGTGCGGCGCCTGGTCGACGCACTGACCCGGCAACTGGCCACCCGTCTGCGCCCCGCCCTGCACGGCACGGCGCTGCCCCGCCCCAGCAGACGCCCCGGCGGGGGCCTGGACCTGCCCCGCACACTCCGCGCCAACCTGGCGACCGCGCGCCGCGGCCCGGACGGCACCGTGCGGGTGATCCCCGAACACCCGGTGTTCCGCGCCCGGGGCCGCCGGGCCGCCGACTGGCGGCTGGTCCTGGTCACGGACGTGTCGGGGTCCATGGAGGCGTCCACGGTGTGGGCCGCGCTCACCGCCTCGGTACTGGCGGGCGTCCCGACCCTCTCCACGCACTTCCTCGCCTTCTCCACGGAGGTCATCGACCTGACCGGGCACGTGGACGACCCGCTGTCGCTGCTGCTGGAGGTCAGCGTCGGCGGCGGCACCCATATCGCCGCAGGACTGCGGCACGCGCGCGAGCTGGTCACCGTGCCGTCGCGCACCCTCGTCGTGGTCGTCAGCGACTTCGAGGAGGGCTATCCGCTCGGCGGTCTGCTCGCGGAGGTCCGTGCGCTGGTGTCGGCCGGCGTCCACGTCCTGGGCTGCGCCAGCCTCGACGACTCCGGCCGGCCCCGCTACTCCACCGGGATCGCCGGACAGCTCGTCGCGGCGGGCATGCCCGTCGCCGCCCTCAGTCCGCTCGAACTCGCCCGCTGGGTAGGGGAGAAGATCGCATGAGCCCGGACCTGCCTCCGGTCGTCCCGTCCGTCACCGCCGAACTCGTCGGGGCCCTCTCGCCCCGGCTGCGCAAGCGTCTGGACGCGGGCGTCACCAAGCTCCTGGCCCGGCCGGTGACGCGTGACGGCGACACGGTGCGGATCGCCGTCGACGACGGGACGGATCTCGTCCTGCACGCTCCCTCCGGAGCGGTGACCAGCGCGGACGCGATCCACTGCGCGTGTCTGCTGGCCCCCGGCTGTCTGCACCGCGCGGCCGCGGCCTCGGCCGCCCCGGTCGCCGACGACGCCCCGGCACCCGACCCCGCCGGGGAGGAGGCGGAACCGGCGGAACAACCGGGCCCGACGGATGGCGGGACAGCGGCCGATGGCATCACGCCCGCACAACACACCGCCGCCCGGGAGGTGTTCGACGCGGCCGCCGCCGTCCTGGAAGCGGGCACGGACGGCGTCGGCGCCGTGCTCCAGGCGGAACTGCTGCACGCCGCGCACACCGCGCGCCTCGCCGGCCTGCCGAGAGCGTCCGCCGCTGCCGTCTCCGTCGTGACCGCGGTCAGGGCGGCCCGCACCGCGGACCCCGGATACCGGCTCACCGACCTCGCCGACGCGCTCGCCGGTGTGCTCGGTGTCGCCCACCACCTCCCGCACGCCACCGGAGGCGACCTGACCGAACTGCGCGGGACGGTCCGGCAGCCCTACCGGCCCGACGGCTCCCTGCGCCTGTACGGACTCTTCTCCGAGCCCGTCCTCACGGACACCGGCTACGCGGGCGCCGTCACCTGGACCGCCGACGCCGACGGACGCCTGTACACGGTGTCGGACGTGGCACCGGGCGGACCCGCTCGGGCGACCGGTGCCGCCGACCGGACCGTACGCATCGGCGACACCGCCCTGACCCACCGTGAACTGTCCCGGGCCGGGCTGGCCGTGTCCGGTGCCACCGTCTCCCCGACGGGCCGCCTCGGCGCGGGCGCCGGGGTCCGGGCGGTCCGCGCGTCGGGTGCCGCCTGGCACGCGGAGCCGCTGGACCGGCTGTGGGCCGTGCCCGCCGCCGAACAAGTGGCCCGGGCCCTGAACGGCGGACAGGACCTGCTGTTCCTCGAGGTGACCCTCGAGGGCACGGTGCGCGAGACCACGGGCGACTGCCTGCTGGCCGACTGCGGCGGAGTGTCCCTGCTGCTGGCCGCCGCCCACGACGATCCCGCCCTGCCTTACCGTGACAACCTCCGTCTGCTGGCCGCCGCCGACGGCAGCAGGCTGCGGATCGTCGCGCGCATGGCGCCCGGACCGTATCCCCGCGCCCTGCTGCTCGCCATCGAACAGCCCACCGACCGGGACGCCCGGGTGGACCTGGGCCTGGACCGCCTTCAGCGCGCCGATCTGCCCGCCGGGTCGGTCGCACCGCCGGTCGCGGCCGCCCCCACCGGCGACGAGGCGCCGCTGCACGTGCTGCGCCGCCGTGTCCACCAGGCGGTGTCGGGAGGCCGCCGGGTCCTCGCCTTCAACGGCAGCGCGCCGGGCGATGCCGCCCGCCTGCGCCGCCACGGCCTCGCCACCGCGGCCGACCTCCTCGACGATCTCCACGCCGCGGCGGCGGACCGCTCCCGCGACACCTTCGGCCGTCTCCTCCCGGCCGACACCGGCCGCTTCGCCCGATCCTGGCTCGCCGCCGCCGTCTACACCGACGCGGTGGAACGGGCGCTGTGCGCGCAGGCATGGGGAGCGGCCACGACGGAGGCGAACGTGTCCTCCGGAACCTGACCGCAGGGCGCACCACACCGCCCCCAACTCACCGGGAGCCCCACCTCGATGTCTGGGCAACTCTGACCCATGGTCACCCGTTCGGCCCAATGCGACACGCTCTGCCATCGCGCTGCCGCTTCCGTTCGACGTCCTTCGCCCCCGCCGCCCCTTCCCGTTCCCGACCCCCGGGGGCGCTGCCCCCGGACCCCCGCTCCTCAAACGCCGGAGGGGCTGGGATCCTCCACTGCCGTCTGAGGACCACCCCCGGCCCCCAACGAGGCCGCTCGCCGGAGGGCGCTCCGCAACGCCGCCGCCCTGCTCTCACCCTCATTCCGGCCGGCGGCGGAGCGCGCCGGGACGGCCGACAGAATGACGTCATGGCCTTCACCGCGCGAAACCCCGACGTCAGCAGGAAAGTTGCGGTACGGAGGCGCCTCGCCGCGGGTGCCGCCGCGCTGGTCGTCACGGGCGCGGGGCTGGCGCTGAGGGCAGGAGCGACCGGTGATGCGGCCAAGTACGGCGGGGACGCCCTGTACACGCTCCTCGTCCTCGCTCTCGTCGTCCTGGCGGCGCCGCGGACGGCCGCGCTGCGGGCCTGCGCCGTGGCGCCGGCCGTGAGCTGGGGAGTCGAGTTCCTGCAACTCACCGAGCTGCCCGCGGACCTCTCCCGCCGCAGCACGGTCGCCCGCTGGGTGCTCGGTTCCACCTTCAACGCGCCGGACCTGTTCTGGTACGCGGTCGGTGCCGCCGCCGGCTGGCTCGTCCTGACGGTGCGCGAGAGGCGTCGGCATGCCCCCTCGCTTGCCGAGCCTATCGAATTTCGATAGCTTCCCATCGACATTCGATCGAAGCCTCGGCCTTCGATGACCGCGATGACCGCGAGGAGCACACCCATGCCCGCAACAGCCCGCACCCCCCACCGCCCCGGAACCACGGCCGATACCGATGTGCTGGTGGTCGGGGCCGGGCTGGCCGGTCTGCACGTGGCCACACGCCTCGCCCGGCAGGGCCACGACGTACTGCTCGTCGACCGGCGGACGACCCTGGCCGGGGCGATCCGCACCACGGGGATCTTCGTCCGGAAGACACTCGACGACTTCCCGCTGCCCGACGAGCACCTCGGCCCCCCGATCCGGCGCGTGCTGCTCTATCCCCCCGGCCTGGACCGCCCCGTCAGCCTGGTCAGCGACCGCGACGAATACCGGGTGGGCGACATGGCACGGCTGTACGAGGCGGCGGCCGCAGTCGCGGTCGACGCCGGTGTGCGGATGATGCTGGGCACGCGGTACGCCGGCCGGCGGGGCGACACCTTTCACCTGATCGGCAGAGACGGGCCGACCTCGGTCCGGGCGCGTTTCGTCGTCGGCGCCGACGGAGCCCGTTCGAGCGTCGCCCGCGACCTCGGCCTCGACCGCAACCGCCACTTGCTGGTCGGCGCCGAAGAGGTCTTCGAGGTGTCCCCGAACGGCGAACCCCCCACCTTCCACTGCGTCCTCGACCCCTCCGTCGCACCCGGATACCTGGCCTGGGTGGTCAACGACGGCCAGCACGCCCACGTCGGTGTCGCCGGCTACCCCGACCGTTTCCCGGACGGTCTGCGCCGCGCCGCGGAACGCTTCAGCGCCTCGGCGCCCGGACTGGCCGGCATCGACCGTCCCGAGACCGTGGAGCGCCGAGGAGGCCCGATACCCGTCGGCGGCGTGCTGCGCCACATCGCCTGCGCCGACGGCCTTCTCGTGGGGGACGCCGCCGGAGCCGTCTCCCCCCTCACCGCCGGCGGCCTGGATCCCTGCCTGCGGCTCTCGGAACTGGCCGCCTCCGTCCTCGACGACGCGTTGCGCTCCGGACGGCCGGACGCGCTGGCGCACTACAACGGTGCCGGTCTGCGCGCAAGTTTCCGAGGACGGCTCTCGCTGCGCCGGGCCCTGGCGTACGTACGGACACCGGCGGGGACGTCAGCGGCGTTCACCCTGCTGCGCACACCGCCGGGCCGGGCCGCGGCCGCCCGGATCCTCTTCGGCGACCGGTCCTTCCCCGACCGACCCGCCCCGCGTGCCGTCGCCGCCCAGCACTGACCTCACCGGCGCGGCCCTCCTTCCGGGCCGGGGGGGGTGCCCGGCATGCACGGGGATGCCGCCCGTACCAGGCCGGGACCATGCCCGCCGACCCGCCCATCGTGATCTACCCGCCCGGCGAGGACGGCGGCCGGCGGGTCCGCGCGGGCGCGCGGTTCCTCGTCCACCGCCGCCCTGACGACGCCGAACGGTTCCCGGGCGGGGTCAACTGGATGCTCCTATGGACGGTTCGGATTCTCGCCCGCGACCTACTGCACCCGCTGGGAGCTGGCCCGCCATGAAGCCGCTCCCGGAACCACCTCGCTCAGCCGCTTGACACACAGAGGCGCCATAAGGTCACAAACGCCCGTCCGGCCGCGTGCGTGGTGACGCCCGGCGGGCCGACAAATCCAAACAGGACAGTCGAGACGTCAGTCAGGCGAGGGGGCAGACCCACCAGCGGCGTCACCATGTCACATCCTCACCGTCAGGCGTCAGCCAGCCGCCATGCCCGCGTCGACCGGCAGGGCGTGCCCGGTGACGTGCTTCGACACGTCGGAGGCCAGGTACAGGAACGCCTGGGCGACGTCCTCGGGATTGATCAGCACACCGGTCGGGTGCAGCGCGGCCGCCTCCGGTTCGGTGAACATGCCGGCGTTGATCGCCTGGTCGAGCAGCGCGGTGCGGACGACACCCGGGCACACGGCGTTGATGCGGATGCCCTGCTTGACGTACTCGATGGCCGCTGTGCGCGTCAGCGCGACCACACCACCCTTGGCCGCCGAGTAGTCAGCGATGCCCAGCGGCAGACCGACCATCCCGGCGACGGAAGCCATGTTGACGATCGTGCCCCCGCCCTGGGCCAGCATCTGGGTGATCTCGGCCTTCATGGACAGCCAGACGCCCTTGAGGTTCACCGCAACCAACTTGTCCCACGTCTCTTCGGTGAGCTCGTGCAGCGGCGCGCCGCCCTGTTCCTCGATGCCCGCGTTGTTGATCCCGATGTCCAGCCTGCCGTAGGCGGCAACGGTCGCCTGGACCGCCGCCTCGAGGTCGGCCGCCGAAGTGACGTCGGCCCGAACGAACTGCGCTTCCCCGCCGTCCTTGGTGATCGTGGCGGCCGTTTCCTTCCCGCCGTCCACGTTGATGTCGGCGATCACGACCTTGGCGCCCTGCGCGGCGAACAACTGCGCGATCGCGGCGCCGATGCCCTGCGACGCACCGGTGATGAGCGCGCTCTTGCCCGCCAGCAATGAATCCACCATGTCCCTTTCGACTCCTTGTCGGGAACGAGGGGCACCTCGCATACCCCCCTGGAAGAGAAAGTCCGGTCAGCGAACCGGACGCGCCACCGACCGGGGGCGCGCGTATCCATGAAGGTAAACCCGCCACTGTACCGCCAAGTCCGTTCGAAGACAACTGAGTTGGGACTGTCACGCATGTCACCGCAGGTCAGGCCAGGAGGTAACAGTCACGCCGGCTAGAACATGACACCTCCCCGCACGAGTACGCACCACAGTGAAGTGGCGCCGGTCGAGCGTGCGACACGCAGCGTCGTTCTCCTCCTGGCGGACCGCTGCCACCATCCGGGCCAACCTCCACTCCTGCCGCACACCAGCCCCCCTGCCGTCGGCTCCACAGGCATACACCCGATCAGCCCAACGAGGGCACCACGAACTCGGGGAACTGGTCCGGCACGAGGCGTTCGAGCAGTACTCCCCCCTCCAATGAGCGTTCGCGCGCAGGGGGCGGGGCGGGTCACCATGGCAGGGAGTGGAGGCCGGGCCGTCTCGTCATTCCGGAGGACCCACACGGTGCACATCCTGCTGCCCGTCCTGTTCGCGCTGGGCGCCGCGTTCAGCAACGCTCTCGCGACCGTGCTCCAGCGCAAGGCCGCCCTGAGCGTGCCACGCTCCGACAAGCTGCGGGCCGGGCTGATGCTCGATCTGCTCCGGCGCCCCATCTGGCTCATCGGCATCGTCGCCGTCATCGCCGCGGCGGTCTGCCAGGCCGTGGCCCTGGCCACGGGACCGATGACGGTCGTTCAGCCGCTCTTCGTGCTGGAACTGCCGATCGCCCTGGTCATCGCCACGGTGCTGCTCCGGGGCCGGCTGTCCGCCGCCGGCTGGGCGGCCGTCTGCGCGGTGGTGGGCGGGCTCGCCGTGGCCCTGGCCGCCGCATCGCCCGCCGGCAACCGCACGCACGCGCCGATGGACCGATGGCTCCCGGCACTCGCCGTGTGCACCGCCGCGATCGTCGGTCTCGTGCTCGCCGCACTCCGCAGGCCCGAGGGCCGGGGACGCGCCGCGTGCTTCGGGCTGGCCACCGCGGTCTCGTACGCGGTGACGGCGGCGCTGATGAAGACGTCGATGCACACGCTCGACGACGGCGGTCCCGCCGCGTTCCTCACCACGTGGCAGACCTACGGCTTCGCCCTGTACGGCGCGTGCGCACTGTTCCTGCTCGAGAACGCGATGCAGTCCGGGCCGCTCGTCGCCTCACAACCGGCCATCACACTCGGTGACGCGAGCGTGAGTCTGGCCCTCGGCATCACGATCTACGAGGAATATGTGAGAGGAGGCTGGTGGCTGCTGCTCCAGATTCTGGGCGCCGCGCTGATCGCCGCGGGTGTGCTCGCCCTCTCGAAGCTGCCGCTCGCCCAGTCCCTGACCGGTGAGGAGCGGGACACCGCCACCGCCGAGGCGCCGTAGGCGGCCTGTGTAACCTCCGGCCGTATGGATCCGCTGCCTCACCGCCAGCCCGCGCCGGGCACCCGGCGCCGGGCCCGTGACCTCGGCATCGTCATCGGACACACCCCTGCCGGACCGCTCGACGCGATCACCGATGTGCCGGGTGTGCGCGTCGGCCACACCAGCGTCCGCAGGCACCCCGACGTGCACAGCGGCGTCACCGCCGTCGTGCCCGACGGGGTGGGCCCCGGTACGCCGCTGCCCGCGGCCGTGTTCACGGGCAACGGCTACGGCAAACTCATCGGCACGACGCAGCTCACCGAACTCGGGGCGCTGGAGACCCCCGTGCTGCTCACCTCCACACTGTCGGCCTTCCGTGTCGCCGATGCCCTCGTCGGCTGGATGCTCGGGCGCCCCGGCTGCGAGGAGACACAGAGTCTCAACCCTGTCGTGGGGGAGTGCAACGACGGGTTCCTGTCCGACATCCGCTCCCGGCCCGTCGGCGAGGAGCATGTCCGGGCCGCCCTCGACGGAGCGTCCGGCGGACCGGTGGCCGAAGGGTGCGTCGGCGCCGGATGCGGCACCGTCGCCCTCGGCTTCAAGGCCGGCATCGGTACCGCCTCGCGCACCCCCGGCCTCGGGGACCGGCGCTGCACCGTGGGCGTGCTGGTCCAGGCGAACTTCGGCGGCACTCTGCGGGTGCTCGGGCGCACGGTCACCCCGCGGTCACTGGGTCTGGCACCCGGCGATCCGGCGCCGGTCGCGGAGACGGGCTCCTGCATGATCGTGGTGGCCACGGACGCACCGCTCGACGCCCGCCGGCTGAGCCGTGTCGCACGGCGGGCGGTGTTCGCCCTCGCCCGCACGGGCGCGGCCTACGGTCACGGCAGCGGCGACTACGCCATCGCCTTCGGCACGCGGCCGGACGCAGGCGCCGCCGTGGCCGACGCCGAACTGGGCCCGCTGTTCGAGGCGGTGCTCGACGCAGTGGAGGAGGCGGTCCTCAACTCCCTGCTGGCCGCGACGACGACCACGGGCTTCCGCGGCAGGACCGTGCCGGCTGCCGGCGGACCTGCTGCTCGACGCCCTGGCGGCACCCGCCACGGACCGGAGGTGACCGGAGCACCCGGTGCCCGCGGACGTCCTCGCGCACGGAAGCGTGCACCAAGAGGGGACGCGCTGATCACTCCCGTTGCCCCCAGGCCATCGCCATACCCGGCCCGAGCTCGGCGAGTCGCGGCGAGGACAGGTACGTAAGGGCCTGCTCCACCACATCGGCGTCGACACGGCCCGTCGCCTCCAGTGCCGGCCTCATGCGGCTCAAGGTCTCGGACCAGAAGAGGGCCAGCGGGCCGCCGGGCACCAGCGGCGGGCAGAACGCTTCCGCGCCGACGTTCCGCAGGCCCTCCTCCCTCAGGAAGCGTGGGTAGGCGGGCACGGCCGAGATGTCGGTGCCGATGGTCGACCTGAGCGCCTGCCACATGGCGTCCATGGTGCGCCGGTAGGGCGACGACGTGTCGAGGACGTCCGGCAGTTCCACCGCGTCACCGAGCACCAGCAGCCCGCCGGGATTCAGCCAGCCGGCCAGCCGTGGGACGAGCCGACGGCGGTCCGGCAGATGCATCAGGACGAACCGGGCATGGATCAGGTCGAACGTGCCGGGGTGCAGACGCTCGTCGGTGATGTCGGCGGTGAGTACCCGCAGCCGGCGGTCGTCGACGAGAGCGAGCGCCTCGGTGTCCCGGTCCAGGGCGACCACCTCCTCGACGCCCGCCGTCTCCAGCAGCCACCGCACGATCGTCCCCGTCCCGGCGCCCACCTCCAGACAGCGCAGGCCCGGACCGACGCCCAGGGCCCGCAGGCGACGCGTGGTGAACGGGTCGAACACGAGCGCCGCCGCGTCGATCCGTTCGGCCTCGCGCGGGTGCTCCGGTTCGAACAGGCTCTCCCCGTACCCGCCGCCGGACCGGACTCGCGTACCGCCCGCGTCGATCATCTCGCCCATCGCCGGCCTCCTGAACGCGTGGAAAACCAAGCAGGAGCCTCCCCGCCCACCGTCTCACGCCGGCACGCCCGTCGCGACGGTGATCAAGGGCGCCTGACCGGGCGCAGCGCGCCGTCCGCACGCCGTAGGGTTGCGACCCTCTTTTCTCCGCTCAGTCGATGCCGCTCGGAGTGGGCTGCGGCGTACGCCCGGCCAGCACCTCCTGGAGCCGCTCCGTGCCCTGTTCCACCGCGGTGGTGGTGGTGTCGTGGTCGGCGCCGTCGAGTACGCCGTTGGTGACCGTGATGGCGCTCGTCCCGATCCGGACGACGGCGACATCCACGCTGAGCGTCACGGGACTGCCGTTGCTCGTGCCCTTGACGGTCACCGTCAGCCCCTGGCGGGCATCCCCGGCGTCCTCCGGCAGCGACATGTCGATGACCTGGACGGTGCGGTCGCCGCTGCCACCGCCGGTCAGGGTGAACTGGTCGCAGGTGTCCGGCAGCGACTGCAGCCACTCCAGGGAGTCGTCGAGCCCGGCCTGGTCGTACGTGGCGACCTGGTAGAGCAGCCGGGAGTCGCCCTGCTGGAACCCGGTCAGCGCCGAAGCCCCTGACGGACGGCCCAGCAGGGTCTCGTCGTAGAGCGCGTCGACGAGGCGCTGGCAGTCCGCGGCCCCGCCCTTGCCCTCGAGGAACGCGGCCACGTCGACGTTCCCCACCAGCAAGGAATCCCGCCACTTCCGCGGGTTGTCGACCTGCGTCCAGTTGCCCTCGAGGTCCGCCGGGGTGATCAGCGCGTTCCGCGCGCCGGTCTCGGTGAGGTCCGTACCGGGCGACGGGGAGGCGGGCGTCGACTCGGGCGACGTGGTCTGCGCGGCGAGACCTCGCTCGGCGACCGTGGCGGAGGTCTCCGACGCGGACGGTGCGCCGTCGTCCGCGCTGGAGCAGGCCGCCGTGGCGACCAGCGTCCCGGCGGCCAGCGCGGCTGCCAGGACGCGGAGCGAACGCACGAACGGGCGAGGAGTGGTCACAACTGCCTCCTGAGGACGGGACGGCCGCCCGGTGCCGGCCTGCCCCGGGCGCTTATCCCCCCGTCTCCCACCGCACCATCGCCGCGCCCGGGTGACCAGCGCAGCGGAGGCATACAGGTGAGGCGCGCGTTGCCAGGCGCCTCACCATAAGTGCTGATACGTTCATCTTGCCACGGTATGCCGGTATGCCTTGGAAGGAATGCAGCCACGTCCCCCACCGACAACGGCCCGACGCACGATCCCGGAGCGGCCAAGCGTCACCCGACCCTGTTCCGTGCCATCCGGCGTCGCCAGAACCCGCGGCTGCGCCGGTCGGACATCATGGTGACGGACGAACGGGCGGTCAAGCGCGCGGTCAAAGCCGCCTCGCTCGGCAACGCCATGGAGTGGTTCGACTTCGGCATCTACGCCTATCTCGCCGGCACCATCGGCCGCGTCTTCTTCCCCTCCGGGAGCGATACCGCGCAACTGCTGTCCTCCTTCGCCACCTTCGCCGTCGCCTTCCTCGTGCGTCCGCTCGGCGGCATGGTCTTCGGGCCGATGGGGGACAAGGTCGGCCGCAAGAAAGTGCTCGCGCTGACGATGATCCTGATGGCGATCGGCACCGCCGCGATCGGCATGCTGCCCACCTACGCGGCCGCCGGCTTCTGGTCCCCTGCGCTGCTCATCGTCTTCCGGCTGATCCAGGGCTTTTCCACCGGCGGCGAGTACGGCGGTGCCTCCACCTTCATCGCGGAGTACGCCCCGGACAGCCGACGCGGCTTCTACGGCAGCTTCCTGGAACTGGGCACGCTGGCCGGGTACACCTGTGCGGCGAGCCTGGTGACGGGGCTCACCACCTGGCTCGGCTCCGACACCATGGACGCCTGGGGCTGGCGCATCCCGTTCCTGGTCGCGGGACCGCTTGGCATCGTCGGTATCTACCTGCGGCTCAAGCTGGACGACACTCCGGCGTATCTGAAGCTGGAGGAGGGCAACGTCCACATCTCCGAGGCGGCGAGCACGGTGGAGAAGACCGCCCACGGCGACCTCGCCAAGATCTTCCGGCAGCAGTGGCGCCAGCTGGTGCTGTGCATCGCGCTGGTCGGCGCGTACAACATCACCGACTACATGCTGCTGTCGTACATGCCGACCTACCTGTCCGACGAGCTCGACTACAGCGAGAGTCACGGGCTGCTGATCCTGGTGGCCACCATGGTGGTGCTGATGTCGATCATCAACCAGGTGGGCCGGCTGAGCGACCGCTACGGCCGCAAGCCGCTGCTCCTGGCCGGCATGCTGGGCTTCTTCGTCCTGTCCGCCCCAGCCTTCGTCCTCGTGCAGCAGGGGAGTCTTCTGACCATCTCGGCCGGCATGCTGATGCTCGGCCTGTCCCTGGTCTGTCTGCTCGGTACCATGTCGGCGGCGCTGCCGGCCATGTTCCCGACCTCGATGCGCTACGGCGCCCTGTCGGTCGGCTACAACCTCTCGGCATCGCTGTTCGGCGGCACCACACCTCTGGTCATCACCGCCCTGATCAGTGCGACCGGCTCGGACATGATGCCGGCGTACTACTCGATGGCCGCGGCTCTGGTGGGCGTCATCGCGGTGGCCTTCATGAAGGAGACGGCGCAGCAGCCGCTCGAGGGGTCGCCCCCGTCGGTGCAGAGCGAGGAGGAGGCGGCGGAACTGGTCCAGGCACAGACGCCGACACCGAAGTTCTGACCACCGTCGTAGGTACTCCGGCCAGCCGTCCTCGCGGACACGGGCCGCCAGGTCGATCTTCGTGTAGGTCGGACCGACGGCTCTTACCGGCGTCGGAAGGTCGTGGTCCCTGGTCAGACAGCCGGCCGCGCCGGCGGCGACCGCCGCGACGGTCCTGCGCCGGTCGGCCACCGTGCTGATGACGAGCACGCGTGCGCCCGTGGCGCCCAGCCGCCGGATGTCGTCCGGCGGCTCCGACCCGTCGCGAAGCACCAGGTCCAGCAGGACGATGTCGTACGGCACCGCACCCGGGCCGCCCGCCCCGCCGTGCACGCCGTCGCCGCGAGTGTCACCCCCGGCACGCCGTCCAGCCGGACGCGGACAACGGGGCCGGCAGCCAAGGTCGGCGCGGCCCGTCAGAGGCCGGCGAACAGCGCGTCGAGCGGGGCGGGTACGCGGTCGGGGCCCAGGGCCTCGACGAGTACCCGGCCGTAGTGGATCTTGCGTCCCTTCTTCGTGCCGAGGAAGCGCCGGAGCTGCTGGTCCGGGGCGCGGCCCTGCTGTGCGGGCTGGCGCAGGAACGTCCGCAGCGGGCGGTCGTCGCCCTCCGCCAGGATGATCTCCTTCACCCGGTCCACGCCCAGGGCCCGGATGAGCTCGTCCTCCAGATCCGCTGCGCAGACATGGAACCGCTGCCCTTGCGCACCGGCCCGCTCCAGGCCGCGGGAGTAGAAGCCGAACTCCGCCTCGTCGCACAGCCCCGTGAGGCGCAGGTCCAGGCCGGACGGCCCGAGGAGGCCGGCGAAGCGCCCGACGCTCATCGCACCGCCCATGGGGAGCACGCAGACCCCTTCGGCCGGCAGGTCCCGGCCGCGGCTCGCGGCGAGTGCGTCGACCGCCGCGGCGTCGCTCAGACCTTCGAGCAGGACGGCCGTCCGGACGTCCAGTCGCCCGGCCAGTTCGCGGGCCTCGTCCCCCGGGGCGCCGGCCGCCCAGGCGGTCACCGCTGCCCGGAACGCTCTCATGTCCGCCATACGGCAACTCTTGCGTACCTTCCGGCCACCGAGGTAGCGAATTTCCCTTCCCCGCCGTTGTCGCGCTCCTGACAAGACGACATTTCCGTGGCACTCTGCGTGACGCACGTCTGTCCGCACAGCTCTTCGTTCCCCGCACCCTGCCCGGACCCGACCGGTCCCGGCACGGCAGAAGGAGGCATGCGTGAGACGCCACCGCACCGCCGCGGTCACCCTGCTGGCCCTCGGAGCCCTGTTCACCGGCGGCCTTGTCGCCCCCGGCGCCGCCAACGCCGTACCCTCCGCGACGACTGACGGAGCATCGGCTGCGACCCGCACCGTCCCGCCCGCCGAACGGCAGACCGCCCGCACGTTCTGGACCGCCGACCGGATGCGCGGTGCCACACCGCTCGATCCTGAACTGGGCCCCGCTGCCGCCGCCACCGCTAAGGCACCCGCGCGGTCCGACGCGGGCGAGGCGACGGTCGTACCGGGCTCCGCCCCCGCCGCCTTCCCGCAGCCCGGCGGGCCGTGGACCGGCGGCGGAGCGGTGGTGTCCACCTCGGGCCGGGTGTTCTTCACCTTCCAGGGACGCACGGCCTCCTGCTCCGGCAACGCCGTCACCAGCCAGAACGCCAGCACCGTCATCACGGCCGGGCACTGCGTGAAGTACCAGGGAAGCCGGCACACCAACTGGGTCTTCGTGCCCGCGTACCACAACGGCACGGCCCCGTACGGCCAGTGGACCGCCACCAGCACATTGACCACCCCACAGTGGGAGGCGAGCGAGGACATCAACTACGACGTGGGAGCAGCCGTCGTGGCACCCCTGAACGGGCAGCGGCTGACGTCGGTCGTCGGCGCGCAGGGCCTGCAGTTCAACGGCGGCTACAACAAGCCGATGTACGCCTTCGGCTTCCCCGCCGCAGCCCCGTACGACGGCACGAAGCTCATCCACTGCAGCGGCAACAGCTCGAAGGACTTCCTCTTCTCGCAGGACCACAGCCTCGGCTGCGATATGACGGGAGGCTCCAGCGGCGGCCCCTGGTTCACCGGCTTCGACGAGACGACCGGCACGGGCCTCCAGGTCTCGGTGAACAGCTTCGGCTACACGTTCCTGCCGAACAGGATGTTCGGCCCCTACTTCGGCGACGAGGCGAAAGCCCTGTACGACAAGGCCCAGACCTCCTAGTCCGGAACGGCCGACCCACCTCGCACACCGGTCACCGTGCGCACCGTCTTGCGCCATCCGCAGCTCAACGGCGCCTGCGGCGGGCCAGGCGGCGGAACGCCCTCGGCCCGCCGGCCGCCCGGGGGCAGCGTGCCATCCACCGCGTCGGCCAGCAGGGAACCCACCGTCTCGGCCGCGCAGGCGCGGTGGGCGCCGATACCGCTCGACGAGGGTAATGGCCGCCGCTTGCTGACGAACTGTATAGCAAGCGGCGATCGCTTCCCGCCCCTCGGCGGCAGACGGATTCGGGCCACGACCGAGCGCGGCACGACCCGGCCTGGAGCGACTGCGGCGGAGACATCGAACGGAGCTTCACCAGGGACGAGATCCTTACGAACGTCACGCTCTACTGGCTCACCGGCACCATCACCTCGTCGATGCGCATGTACCACGCGAACGCCGCCGTCCCGCCCGAGCAGCTCACCCGCCGGGTCGAGGTCCCGTCCGGCTTCTCACTGTTCCGCGGTGACGTCGTCCGGCCGCCGCGGGCATGGCTCCAACGCACGGCCAACCTCGTCCGCCTGACCGAACCCGCGCGCGGCGGACACTTCGCCCCCTTCGAAGAGCCCGAGTCCTACGCGGAGGAACTGCGGGAGTTCTTCCGCCCCTACCGGGCGGCGGGCCGGGGACGTCACAGCGCCCCGGCGACTCCGCCCCCCGACGGGCTCAGAGGCCGCTGACCTTGCTGCTCGCCGAGACGTCGTAGACGAGGGTGACCGTCCGCCGGCCGCCGGGGGCCAGCGGGACGTCCCAGCGGACGATGCCGTCGGCGTCGACCGAGTCGGGCACTGGCGAACACGCCTCCCGGCGCAGGCGGACCTCCACCGCCGACACCTCGGAGACCGGAATGCGCTCCCGGAGGACGATCACCCGGTCGTCGTCCTCTCCGGGGGCCGAGAAGCGGGAGACGTTCAGCCGCACGGTACGGGTGACAACGGTCCGCTGGGTGATCCCGGCGGTCTCCCGGGTCTCCTCGGTGTGCCGCAGCACCCGGTGGTCGTCCCGGCTGCCGAAGGCGAGGTCGACCGGTGCGCCCGGGGCGGTGAAGTCCAGGGTGCCGCGTCCGACGAACCCGCTGCCGCCGATGAGGTCGACGGGTCCGGCCAGCAGCGCGTGGCCCGACTTGTTGTCGAACCGCACCACCTGGTTGACCAGCGGCGACAGCTCGGGCGAGCAGGCGTACTCGCTCCGTGCGGACGAGGTGAACGAGGACAACGGCACACGGTGGGCGCGGCCGTCGGCCGGCACGGACACCGGCGCGGGGGAGTGCAGTACCCGTACCTCGCCGCCGTCGTCCACTCCCGGCAGCCCGAGCACGGGGGCGGGGCCGAGGTCCGCGACCTCCTCCTCGCGCAGGTCGACGTGCACGGTACGGCGTTCCGCGGGGGAGCGGTCGGTCAGCGTCAGCCGGTCCTCGACCAGCCGGGGCGGCTCCGTGGCCGCGGCGGATCGGGCGGTCGACAAGGTCAGCCGTACGTCCGACCAGTCCTCGCCGGTGAGCTGCCAGACGATGGCGTCCGTGTCCAGGGTGAGTTCCGGCCCGTCGAGCACGGCCCGGTAGGCGGGCCGCCACAGCGCGCACGGGGTGAGGTGGCTCAGGCGCAATTCGGCCTGCCCGGCGGCCTCGGCGTGGACGGTCAGCTCGATGTGGCCGGTCAGCTCCGCCGGCTCCCTCTCGGAGGCGTCCAGGGCCTGCCGGGTTTCGGAGAGTTCGACGGCGATGCCGGCCAGCCTCGCCTCCACGGTGCGCAGTCGCTCCCCGTACGCGTCGCGTTCGCCGTCCACCCGGTCCAGCTCCCGCGTCCAGCGGTCGCTCTCCGATTCGCCGTGGCCGGCCCCCTCGGAGATCTCCCGCAGCAGATCGGCGGCCAGCCGGGCGAGCAGATCGAGACGGACACCCAGCCTGTCGCGCTGCTGCTCCAGCGCCGACCGCTCCTCGTCGAGGGCCGTCACCCGGCGGCGCAGCGCGGAGTCGTCGTCGCTCGAACCCGGCGGGCGGGGCGTCCAGGCGCGCACGATCCGTACGTCCAGGACGGCCGCCGGACGGTCGCCGGCCAGTTCGGCGTGCAGGGTACGGTCGACGGCCAGGGCGGTGACCGGTCCCAGGCGCAGCCGCTGGGTACCGGCCGCCAGCTCGAGCACGGCGGTCCGCTCGATGTGAGCGCGGTCCTCCGTGCAGGTGACGGCGGTGACGGGCAGCGGAATCAGGGGGATCCGCTTCGATGACGTAGACATGGCTGTGTCAGCTCCTGCGGTTGCCGCCCGTGAGGGCCTTGCCGGCGGGTATGCGGATCTCGTAGCCGCCGTCCAGGGCGACGGTGGCACCCGCGGGCAGTTCGACCCGCCACAGACGCGTGCCCGGCGCATGGCGCTCCGGACCCTCGTCGTGGTCCTCGGGCGCCACCCAGTCGGCCCGTTCCTCGATGCGGACGTCCGCCTCGGAGGTGACGGGCACGCGTTCGCGCACCTCGACGGAGACCGGCACGGCGAGCCGGTTGGCCAGTTCCACGTGCACACGGTGGTCGAGCACGGTGACGTTGTTGCGCAGACCGGCGGTCGACTCGTGCAGGTTCGTACGGCGGGTGACCCCGATTGCCTCGGCCGGCCCGAGTCCCACCCGGCACACACCGCCCGGGGCGAGTGTCGGCAGGGAGGCGGTCAGCAGGAACTCCCCGTCCACGGTGACCTCAACCGGACCGGCCAGCATGGCCTGGCCGGTCGCGTTGGACAGCACCAGGGTCGTGTAGACGGTCTGTTCCACGGACGGCACGCAGATGTAAGCGGTGCGCAGACCGACCGGCACCTCGCCGACGGTGACGCTGTGCCAGGTACCGTCCGATGGGATGTCGGCGGGCGCGGCGGCATCGAAGCGGTGGTCGAAGGACCCGGCGGACTCGCGCGGGCGCACGGTGTGCCCGGGAAGCGGCAGCGCGGCCACCGTCTCGGCGCGCCGCCGGTACTCGGCGGTCACCGGGTCGAGCCCCGCGCCGGGGAACAGCCGCCCCCTGCGGTCCTCCGGGGCGTCCGGGCCGGACAGGACGAGCGCGCTGTAGTCGAGCTCCGTGACGTTCGGCTGCGGCGGCCCCGCGACGGGAGCCGGTGGTGGCGGACCCGCCACGGGGGCCGGTGGTGCGGCCGCGGGCGGAGCCGCGGACATCGCGGGCGGCGGCGGGGCCGCCCCGGGGGCTGCGGGAGCCATGGCGGGCCTGGCACTGGTGCGCGGCAAGCCGGCGGGCCGGGATCGGGGCCGGGACCGTGCCACGGTGTCCCCGGGACCGCTGCCGAACGCCTGAGAGAGGTGACCCTCCGCGTCACCGGGGAACGGCGGCCCGCCGTAGCCCCCCGGTGCGGGCGGCGGCGGCGCGACGGGAACGGCCTGGACCATCCCGGCCGGGGCGTTCGGGACGGGCCGCGGGGCCGCGGCGTCGTATCCGGCGAAGAGACCGGTCAAACCCGCCGGGGGCTCCCGCCAGCCCGGGGAAGCGGGCGCCGGCTGGCTGCGTCCGATCCGGATGGAGCGGAGCCGGGGCAGATCGGTGCGACGGCGCAGGTCGGCGGTGGCCAGGGCGATACGCACCCCGGTCCAGTCCTCGCCCGTGCGCTGGGCGACCGAGGCCCGGAGCAACAGGCGCCCGTTCTCCTCGCCCTGACGGTAAGTGAGGCGGTAGGTGGGCACCCACACGGCGCCGGGCACCCCGTACTCCACCTCCACCTCGGTCTCAGCCTCGCCCGCACCATCGAGCGTCAGGACCGCGCAGAACGAGGCGGCCACGTGCGCCGACGGTGCGTCGGTGGAGGCACGGGAGAGCTTGTCCACCGCGACGGAGAGATCGTGCTCGGCCCGGCGGAGCTCCTCCTCCAGTTCGCGGAGCCTGCCGTGCAGACCGGTCAGGCGTTCGTCGACGAAGGCGGAGAGGTTCAGCCATGCGTCGGCCGGTGTACGGCGATGCGGGTCGTCCTTCCTGCGGGCGGGCGGCACCGGACGCAGCGCGCCGACCTCCTCGATCAGGGTGAGCTGCCGGTCCCGGCGGCCCTGCGCCGCCGCGCACGCGTCACGCAGGCGCTCCACTTCGCGCAGCAACTCGCCCGCCAGGTCCGCGTCACGGGGTTCGGCCTCGACCTCCAGCCGCGCCTCGGTGACACGGGTCCCCGAGGCGTCGACGACGCGGGCCCGCAGCGAGTCAGGGTCCAGCGAGCGGGGCAGTCCCGTCACCCGCACCTGTCCACCCGCCGGCACGGTGCCCCGGGCCAGGCGGCGGCAGAGTGCGCCTTGCGCGTACACCACCACCGAATCGAGAACCGACGCCCACCTCGGAGCCGCCCCAGCCGTCATGTGCCCCCCCCCAGTCCCGCCGTGCCCGTGCCGAGGGCAGCCTACGCCGTGCGGTGCCGCCTCAGGCGTCGTAGGAGCCTCTCCGTACAGCGGTTGTCGAAGCCGGTGGGGTCCGTCAGGCGAGTGACGCGGCGGTGCGACGGCTCAGCGCCCGCCGTCCCCCCGTATCAGGCACCAGTAGGCACCGTGACGCCCGATGCCGATGCGGTTGTCCTGCGGCACCAGCGCGGGGTCCGGGCGGCCGACGGCCGCCATGGAGCAGGCGGGGTCGCCGACTTTCCCGGCCATGGCCATCCGCTGGGCCGCGGCCACCGCTGCCGGTGAGGTGTACCAGGTGGTGGTCACCGTTTTGTCCGAGCCGGTCGTCGGTGTGTGCGTCGGGTGTTTCCGGTGCGGGGACGCCGGTACGGAAGTGCCGGCCGGCGGTTTCGGCGCCGGGGAGGCCGGAGTGAGTGCCGCTGTGGGCGTGGAGGGCGGGGCGGGCGTCGTACTGGGCTTGGCCGATGTCGGCGCGGGGGTGAGAGCGGATGCCCGCGGTACGGGCGTCGAGGGCCCCGGACGCGTCGTCGGCGTCCGCGTCGGCTTGGTGGGACGCGCGGGTGACACGGAGGGCCTGGGCGCTGTGGAGCGTGCCGAGGGCTTGGGCTTCGGGGGCCGGACCGGCGCGGGTGTCGATGCCGGTCGCTTTCGGGGAGTGTGCACCGCCGAGCCGTCCGTCGCGGGTGCGCGGGTTACCGGCTCCCGGCCGGGTGGTGCGGAGCCGGGGGCCGGCCTCTCGCCCGGGGCCGCAGCCTCGGTGGCCGGTCTCTCACCGGGAGCCGCAGGCTTGGTGGTCGTCCTGCGTCCCGGGGCGGTTGGCTCGCGGGCCGGCCTCTCGCCCGGAACCACCGGTTCGGTGGGCGGTATCTCAGCGGGAGCCGCAGGCTTGGTGGTCGTCCTGCGTCCCGGGGCGGTTGGCTCGCGGGCCGGCCTCTCGCCCGGAACCACCGGCTGGCTGGCCGGTATCTCACCGGGGGCCACAGGCTCGGTGGGCGTCCTGCGGCCCAGGGCCGTCGGCTCGGTGATGGGGCGCGGGCTCCGCGGTGCGGGTCCGGTCGTCGGTTCCCCGATCGGCGGGGCCGACCGACGGGGGCGGGCTGTCCCCACCGGTGACCGTGTGCCCGTGGGCGTTCCGCGGGCGGTGCCGGACGGCTCCGTCTCGAACGTCCAGGACGGCAGCGGGTTCAAGGTGGGGAGGGACAGATCGGCCGAGGCCGTGGGCGTGGGGGTGGGATCGCCGCCGTCCTGCGCGACCAACACCCACACGCCGATGCCCCCGAGGAGGAGCAGGGCGGCGCCGCCTGCGATCCACGGGGCACGTCGGGGCGGGCGTCGGTGACGGTTCATGGTCTTACTGTCCTATGCGACCCGGCGAGGCGCCTGCCGCACCGGCTGGACGCTGTGCTTTCCGCCCGGACGTACCGCCCATCCGGGTGACGCACCCGTTCCCTTGCCGGTCAGGCAGCGGCGCCGCCGGCCCCCGCCGACGAAGCCCGTCGGACGGGCATCATGGTCTGTACGGCGTCCTGCTCCAGGTGATCCAGGATCAACCCGTTGACCGGGGCCGGCTTCTCCAGGGGTGCCAGGTGGGACGCTCCGGGGACGACGGCCAGCCGGCCGTCCGGAAGCGCGCGGTAGAGGGCGACCGTATGCTCGAGCGCGATCAGGTCGTCGTCGCCGACCAGGACGAGGGTGGGTGCCTGGACTCGGGCCAGATCCTCGGTGGTGAGGTTCGGCTGGGTGCGCCACAGGTCGGCCATCTTCGCCGCCACGACGGCCAGTGGCCAGCTCCGTCAGGAGTGACGGCCTCGTACAGCTCGCGGAAGAACGCGAGTTCCGCGCTCTCCGGTGTCATCGCGTCGAGCATCGCCGGTTCGGCGAAGCACTCCGGTGAGGGGCGGAAGTTGGCCCCCATCACCACGACCTTGCGGACCAGGTCCGGCCGGGCGAGGGCGACGAGCAGCGCGACGATGCCGCCGTCGCTCCAGCCGAGCAGATGCGCCGGCCGGCCGACGACGGTCTCCACGAAGGCGACCGTGTCGTCGGCCATGTCCTGGTAGGAGAGCGGTCCTGCGACGTCCGGGGTGTGTCCGTGTGCGCGTCGCTCGGGCAGGAAGAGGTGGTGGGCCGCGGCGAGGTCGGCGCGCTGCGCGCCCCAGGTGTCGTTGGTGCAGAAACCGCCGTGGAGCAGGACGAGCGGATCACCGCTCCCTTCGGTCTCGTACCACGTCCTGACGCCAGGGAGGTCCGCGTACTCGCCCATCGTCCAGGCCCTCTCCGGACTGCTGCCCTTCCCGGCAGTCTCCGGCACGCCCCGAAGGGCCGCAATGCGGGGTGGGCGACGGGCCCGCGCCCTACTGGGCGCATCGGCCGTCGCCCGGCCCCGCCCGTGCCGAGGTCAGCCGGCCTCTCCGGAGGAGGTGGGCCGCGCGGCGGCATGCGGGCCGGACCGGGCGGGACTCGTGGCACCGCGCCGCAGCAGGCCCGGCAGGGACAGGGCGCCCGGGCCGAAGAACACCAGGAGGAGGAAACCCCAGCAGAACAGTGCCGGGGACAGGCCGCCGTTCTGCAGGGGGAAGAGGCCGTCCTTCTGGTGTTCGGTGAAGTAGGCGAAGGCCATGGCGCCCGAGCTGAGGAACGCCGCACTGCGGGTGGCGACACCGAGGAGGATGAGGGCACCGCAGGCGAGCTCGATCACCCCCGCGTACCAGAAGGGCCAGTCCCCGGTGGGGGTGGCCTTCCGGTCGAGCACACCGAAGAGCGTGGCGGCGCCCTCGCTGGTGAACAGCACGCCGAGGACGATCCGGAACAGGCCCAGAACGAGAGGCTGGTGGCCGGCGAGGCGATCGCTCAGCCGTGCGGTGCTCATCGCTGCGTACTCCTTGCATGGGTGGGTGCGACGTGTTCGGCGACGGGGGCGAGGAACCGCCCGCTCTACTCTTACGTGCGCGGTGCGCCGAGGGTTCAGCCATCGGCTGCGCGGATTGCCTGGACCACGTACCGCCCATGCCGCATGATGACGCTGTCATGACATCCCGTGCGATGACGACTGGGAAGGTGACCGTGCGCGGCTCCTTGGTCAGGACGGTTCTCGGCGCCCTCCTTCTCGTGGCGCCCTCGACGCCCGGTTCCGCGACGGCGGCCCCACAGGCATCCCCGGCCCGCACGGAGGTCGCCTCCGCGGACACCTGGACGGCACCGCTCAGTACGCGAGGCCGCTGGATCGTGGACGCGGACGGTGACCGGTTCAAACTCCGGTCCGGCAACTGGCATGGCGCCAGCGGCACCTGGAACGGAAGCGGCAGCGCGGAGGAGGACGGCAACCACCACGCCGGCGAGAACTCCCACCGGATACCCCTCGGCCTCGACCGCGCCCCCATGGCGGAGATCATCACGGGCTTCCAGGAGATCGGGATCAACAGCATCCGGCTGCCCTTCTCCAACGAGATGATCCACGACACCCGCCCCGTCACGGACGACGCCGTGGCGGCCAACCCCACCCTCAGGGGAAGGAATCCGCTCCAGGTCTACGACGCCGTGATACGCGCACTCACCGACGCCGGCCTCGCGGTCATCCTCAACAACCACACCAACACCACCCGTTGGTGTTGCGGCGTCGACGGCAACGAACGCTGGAACGCGAGCCGGTCCACCCAGCAGTGGGAGAACGACTGGCTCTTCATGGCCCGCCGCTACCGGGACAACGACCGTGTCGTGGGCGCCGACCTGTACAACGAGGTCCGTCGCTCCGTGTGGGACGACCCCAACTGGGGTCTCGGTGACGACCATGACTGGTTCACCGCCTCGCAGCGCGTCGGCGACCGCATCCTGACGGAGGCCAACCCCGACCTCCTCATCGTGGTCGAGGGCATCAACTGGACCGGCATCCCCGTCGACGGGTTCGCGCACGGGCGCCCCACCCTCGAGCCCGCACGTCATCTCTCCCACACCCTTGTCGACTCCGGCAAGCTCGTGTACTCCGCCCACTTCTACGGCTACACCGGACCGAACCACAGCGGAGCCACCGGAATGGGCGAGACCACCGACCCCCGCTACCAGGACCTCTCACCCGGCGAACTGATCACGGTGCTGAACCGCCAGGCCTTCTTCGTCACCGCGGAACAGGACCGGCACTTCACCGCTCCCGTCTGGATCAGCGAGTTCGGCGTCGGCGGCCGCGAGGAGACCGGCGTCGCCCAGCGGGCCTGGTTCGAGAACTTCGTCGACCATCTGATCCGCACCGACGCCGACTTCGCGTACTGGCCGCTCGTCGGCTGGCACGAGAACCGTCGGGGCAACGGCTGGGCGCTGCTGCACTGGGACGCCGAAGGCCACCGCATGGGCATCCACGACGGCGACGACTGGCGGTCCGGGGCGTGGACCCGGCTCGTCGAGGCCACCGGCCGCTCCGGTCCGGTCGCCCCGGTGGCCCACTGGTCGATGCTCAGCCCCGACCACGCCGACTTCGTCGCCTCACGCCGTATGCGGGCGCTGCCCGACTGGGACTCCGGTGCCCGCAAGGCCGTATGCCCCGACGGGCAGCGCCTGCTCGGCCTCAGCCATACGGGCAACCGGGGCCTGTGCTCCGACGTGACCGCCGGACCCCTGAAGAACCCGGCCGGCGGCCACCAGGTTGTCAGGGACGAGCGGTATGTCACGCCCGGCGGCGACTGGGCCTCCGGCTACACCAAACTCCAGTGCCCCGCGGGCCATTTCCTCACCGGGTACAGCGTCCGCGGCGCCGCCGTCTCGGCCGCCCTGTGCGCGAAGGCCCCGGACGGCGCGATCAGCGGTACGAGCGGCCGCACGGTCTGGTTCGACCGGAGCGACAACCGGGGCACCCAACCCAAGGGCGGCGACTTCGCGCACGGCCGCTACAAGGGCCAGTGCGCGGACGACGAGTACGCCGCCGGCATCGCCTACACCAGCCGCTTCCTCTCCTCCCGCACCCCGGACGCCCTGTACTGCCGCACGCTCACCGTCGACGCGCCCTGACAGGCGGCCGGTGTGTCCTCTGGAGTCGCTCGGTGCGATCGCATACCCGAGACTTCTCAGTGAGGGTCCGCGTCGGTGCGGGCCGCGGAGAGGGTGAGCGGCGTGCTGGAGGTCCCGCCCTGGCTGTGGGTGGTGTTTGCCGTGACGGTGGTGGTGTCGTTGACGGTGGACCTGCTCGCCCATCGCACCGCACACGTCATCGGATTCAAGGAGGCTGCCGGCTGGAGCGCCCTGTGGATGGGGCTGGCCCTGGTCTTCGGCGCGGTGGTCTTCGTCGTCCTCGGCGCCACGGCCGGCACGGAGTACATCACCGCGTGGCTGTTGGAGAAGAGCCTGTCCGTCGACAACCTCTTCGTCTTCGCCGTGATCTTCGCGTACTTCAGAGTGCCGCGTGCCTATCAGCACCGGGTGCTGTTCTTCGGGGTGATGGGCGCACTCGTGTTCCGGGGCGTCTTCCTGACTCTCGGTGTCGCCGTGGTCAGCCGCTTCACGGCGGTGCTGTTCGTCTTCGCGGCAGTGCTCTTCTACAGCACCTACAAGCTGCTCAAGGGTGAGGAGGAGGGCTTCGATCCCGGCAGGAGCGTCGCCCTGCGGCTGCTCCGGAAGGTCGTTCCGGTGCGGGACGAGTACGCGGGCACGCACTTCTTCGTCAAGGAGGCCGGAAAGCGCGTGGCCACTCCGCTGCTCGCGGTGGTCGCCGCGATCGAGGCGGCCGATCTGGTCTTCGCCGTCGACAGTGTCCCGGCGGTCCTCGCCGTCAGTGACGATCTCTTCGTCGTCTACACCAGCAACGCGTTCGCCATCCTGGGGCTGCGCGCCCTGTACTTCCTGCTGGCGGGACTGCTGGACCGCTTCCACTATCTGAACGTGGGCCTCGCGATCATCCTGAGTTTCATCGGCGTCAAGCTGACCCTCCAGGCCCTCCACAAGACGGTCAGCCCCACCGTCCCGGAGATTCCCTCACCGGTCAGTCTCGCGGTCATCGTCGTCATCCTGGCGACGTCGGTGATCTTCAGCCTGCGGCGGCCCGTCCCTCCCCGGGCGGAATCCGCGGCCGGTGCGGACGCCGGGCCGGACCCGCCCGGCGACCGCCCCGGCGACGACTGAGCCCCGACCGGCCGCCGACTGCTGACTCCGCACCCTGACGCGCTCCGTGGTCACCGTGACGACCAGAGCTCGACGACGCGACGCCGCGCTGAACGCGCCGGGGGAGTGGAACACGTACGAGATCCGCGTCACCGGGGAGCGGTTCGACGTTTGAACAGGTCCGGCGGGCGTCGGATCGCCGGTGCCCGCCGGACCACGCACGACGGACCGGCGCACTGCGCATGGGCAGCCGCCCGGTTACGGTTGATGAGTCACCTCGGGCCGACGCCCTCCCGCCCGGTTCCCCTCACCCCTCCCCACCCCTCGTCGTCACCCTGTCGGCGCCGCGGCCCGGCCCGGGGCACGTCTTCACAGGGAGAGACCATGAGCACGCAGTTCGAGGTCGTCGTCGAGATCGACCGCCCCATCGAGAACGTCTTCGCCTACCTCGCCGACGGCCGCCACGACCCGGAGTTCAGCCCTCGCGTGCTGGACATCGAGAAGAGCCCCGACGGCGACACCGTAGTGGGCACGGTCTTCCACAGCACGGTCAAGGACGCCGGCATGCGGTCGCGGCGGGACTTCGAGATCAGCGAACTGTTCCCGCCCACCCGCATGCGCTGGCACGAAACGTCGCACAACTCCATCACCGCCGACGAAGGTGGCTACGACCTCGAGCCCACCGCCGACGGCGGCACCCGAGTACGTCTCTTCAACGTTCTGGAAGGCCACGGCCTGGGCAAGGCGCTGCTGCCGCTGGCGGGCAGCGCGGCCCGCAAGGACGCTCCAGCGTTCGGCCGGCGCATCAAGGACGCCGTCGAAGCGTCGGTCTGAGGCCGACGGTCTCATCCCCGCCGGAACGCGGAGACGGCTGCGTCGATGCTGGGGTGGAACGTGAACACCTCATCGAGGCCGACCATCCTCAGCACACGCATTTGGTCCGGACGGACACCGGCAAGACACAGGGGTGAGCCGGTGGCCTGTGCCCTCTGGTAGGCGGTGATGAGGGCCGTGATGCCCGTGGAGTCGCAGTAGGTCAGTCCGGACAGGTCGAGCACCACCCCGTGATCGTCGAACGGTGCGTCGTTGACCGCTTCGGACAGGAAGCGGGCGGTCTGGTGGTCGAGCTCTCCCACTACCTCGACGACATGGGGGCCCGACGGAATCCGGTGGGGCGTGACGGAGCAGATCTGATCCGATTCGGTCACGGGATCTCCTTGGTGCGGTTCTCGACGGCTGCGGGCGAGGGAGGCGGGCGAGGGCGTCCGGTGCGCGGCACCGGTCCCGTTCCCGGATCCGTGGACCGCCGTCCGTGCCTGGCGACCCGCTGGCTCATCCTACGAACCCGCCGCGATCGTGGTCGGCGCGGCCTCGTGCGTGACGTAAAGCGAGCCGGTCGGCGGGTGAGATGCACCACGGCACGCTGCTGCTCCACCGGCACCCCGCACCACTCGACGTGGTCTTCCCGCAACGCCCCTCGCGACCGGCTCGCCCCCTGCGATCTGCCGCCGCACCTGGAGGGGGACGTCCTGCCGGCCCCGGCGGAAGCCTGCGCCAAGGCCCGGTCCGGCTCCGTGCCGAGGCCCACGCCGACGCGTCCCGCGGGGCGGGCGGGGTACCGTGAGGGCGCCCCTGCAGTGCGGCCGTGACCCGCACCGCCCCGAACGTGTGATGCTGAAGGGAACGTCCCGCCTTCAGGTAGCCCTGGCCCAGGAGAACCCCGGGTCGTGGACATCCAAGGAAAATCTGGGGATCGACCGGCCGGCGAGGAGGGGAAATGGCGGCTTCCAACAATGAGCGCGCCTCCGGCGACGAGCAGGCCGGCTCAACCCCCGGCAAGGCGGTCGGCGAGATGCTCGAGATGCTCGGCACGGGAGCCTACGTCGTGGACGCCCAGGGCTGCATCGTGGCCGTCAACGCCCTGGCCGAGCGGCTGCTGAAGCGGTCCGCCGGGGAACTCCTCGCAGTCGACGCACACGATCTGCTGCACCGGAACGCCCGCGGGGGACCGATTCCGAGGGCACAGTGCCGCATGCGCCCGGCCTTCATGGCGGGCCGTCCCGCCCAGGCCGAGCTGGAGTGGTTCGAGCGCGGAGACGGATCACTGCTGCCCGTGTCATGGACGCTGGCTCCCGTCGACATGGGCAGCGACGACATGGCCACGCTCCTGCTGTTCCAGCCCCGGGAGGACCACGTCGAGCCCGCGGTGGGGCCCGACCACAGTGGCGGAGCGCTGACCGAGCTCGACAAGCTCGCGCTGCTGGCGGAGATGACCACGCAGCTGACCTCCACCCTCTCCGTCGACGAGGCGCTGCGACGCCTCGTCTCCCTTGTCCTTCCCCGCCTCGCGGACTGGGCGGTGATCGACCTGATCAGCGAACGCGACGAGGTGTGGCGCAGCAAAGTGGTCCGCATGGAGAACGGCATTCCGGTGTCCCGCCGGGACCTCGAGGGGCCGATGGCACCCGTGCCCACCGAGTCCGTGATGCCGTTGTCCCGGGCCCTGCGGGGCGTGGCCTCGACCATCGCCGAACCGCAGACCTACGACCGTTCCCCCGACACGGGCATCGCCGTCGAGCAGCGCCGTCTGTTCGAGGCCACGGGCATGCACTCGGCGGCCATCGCACCGATCCGGGGCCTCCGCGAGGTTCTCGGGGCCCTGACCCTGGGCCGGTCCGAGCGCCCCGAGAAGTTCGCTCCCGCCGATCTGGCCCTGCTGGAGGACATCACCCGGCGTGCCGGCCTGGCCCTGGACAACGCCCGCCTCTACCAGCGGCAGCGCAAGGTCGCCGAGACCATGCAGCGGTACCTGCTGCCGCAGCTTCCGCGCGTGGCCGGGCTGGAGATGACGTCCCGCTATCTGCCCGCGCCGGACGCCTCTCACGTGGGCGGTGACTGGTACGACGCCTTCGCCCTGGCGGACAACGCCACCGCCTTGGTCATCGGCGACGTCTCCGGACACGATCTCGACGCGGCAGCGGGCATGTCCCAGCTGCGCAACGTGCTCCGCTCCTACGCCTGGGCCCAGAAGGAGCCGCCCAGCCGCGTCGTGGAACGAGTGGACCGGGCGGTACTCCGCATCACGGACGTCTCCATGGCCACGCTCGTGTTCGCCACCCTGACAGCGGGTGAGAATGGGCAGTGGGAGCTGCAGTGGACCAACGGGGGCCATCCGCCACCGCTGCTGGTCACTCACGAGGGCGTTGCCCGGTACCTCACGGAGGGCAGCGGCATGCTCCTGGGCACCGGCACGGACCGGCCGCGTACGGACGCCGCGGAGATACTGCCGCTGGGCTCCACGCTTGTGCTGTACACGGACGGACTCGTCGAATCACCGAGTCACTCCATCGACGACGGCCTGGAACGGCTGCGGCGCAATGCCGCGTCCCTGGCCCACAGGCCGGTGGAGATGTTCACCGACGAACTGCTCAGCCGCGCGCGGCCGGCCGACAACGACGACGACGTCGCCCTCCTGGCCCTGCGCGTCGGCACCCGCCCCGCGCCCCGCTGATGCACTGCGGGCGCCACCCGGCTGCAAGACCCGCTGCGGTTGCGAGCGGTGAAGCGGCGAGACGGGGGTACCGGCAGGGCAACGTGACAGGCACGGCCGGGAGGGTGACGTTGGACAGGACGAGTCAGTTGCGACAGCTGCGAGCGCTCTACGGGGGAGGTGTCGTCGCCTGGACCTCCTGTCTGCTGCTGACCGCGCTGCAGGGAGGCGGTTCGGCACGGCAGACGGTGGTGCTGCTGGGGCTGCTGGCGGCCTTCCTCGTCGCCCTGCTGTGGTCGACTTGGTGCCTGTGGGAAACCGGCACCCGCATCCCCGGAACACGGGCCGGCGAAGCGGCGAACGCACAGGCCGACAAGCCCTGACCGACCCGTACCGCGCGCGGCGCGGCGTCCGGAGGTCAGAACGGCAGCCGCCCGCGCGCACGCCGGCCCGCGGAGCCACTGCGGCCGACGGCGCGGGAGCTCGAGCGGAACGGCTTGCTGAAGAGACGACCCAGCGGCCCCGGAGCCCTGGACCCGGCGCGGGAACCCACGCCGAGCACCCGTTGCGTTCCGTTCTGCGGGTGCCGGGAGAGACGCGGGACGAAGAACGCGAGCACAGCGATGACGACGCAGACGACAACGATGCCGATGACCATCATGAAGGCCTCCAGAATCAAGGATGGGGACGCCGGTCCGGCCGGTCCGTGGGTGACCGTTTGCCCCGATCCCGCGTGAACACGCGCCCGGACACGGCGAGCGTCGCCGGTCCGTCATCGGCAGCGATCGTGACGGTCACGGCGTTACCTCGGGCACGCGGCCGGGTGTGCTCGCACCCTTCGCCGCTGCCCGGACGATGTTGCGGGCCATGCCGCCGAAGACGAGGGCGTGAAAGGGGGAGACGGCCCACCAGTAGGCGTGACCCAGGAGGCCCCGTGGGTGGAAGAGGGCGCGTTGCCGGTAGCGTGTGCGGCCCTCGGCGTCCGTCTCGGCGCGCATTTCCAGCCACGCCAGGCCGGGCAGGCGCATCTCCGCCCGCAGCCGCAGCAGCCGTCCGTGCTCGATCTCCTCGACACGCCAGAAGTCCAGCGAGTCCCCGACCCGCAGATGTTCGGCGTCGCGCCGTCCGCGGCGCAGTCCGACGCCGCCGACGATCCGGTCCAGCCGGCCCCGTACCGCCCAGGCGAGTGGGAACGAGTACCAGCCGGTGTCGCCGCCGATGCTCTCGATCACCTTCCACAGCGCCTGCTGCGACGCGGCGACCGGTCGCTGCCGTTCGTCCCGGTAGAGACTGCCGCCGGCCCAGTCGGGGTCGGTGGGCAGGGGATCGCTGGGCGCCCCGGGCACGGACGCGGAGGACCAGCGGGTGGCCACCTGCGCCTCCCGGACACGCCGCAGGGCCAGTGCCAGAGCCGTGTCGAACGGGAGGGGCCGACCGGGGGAGTCGGGCACGTACCGGGCGATATCGTGCTCGTGGCACACGACTTCATGACGCAACGACTCCGTCAGCGGGCGGGCGATGGAAGCCGGCACCGGGGTCACAAGACCGACCCAGTGACTGGACAGACCCGGGGTGAGTACCGGGACCGGAATGATCATCCGCTGCCGCAGGCCGGCAACCTCGGCATAGCGGCGCATCATGTCCCGGTAGGTCAGGACGTCCGGCCCGCCGATGTCGAAGGCGCGGTCGACGTCGGCGGGCATGGTGGCAGACCCGACGAGGTAGCGCAACACATCGCGGACGGCGATGGGTTGCGTGCGGGTGTGCACCCAACTGGGTGTCACCATCACCGGCAGCCGCTCGGTCAGATAGCGCAGCATCTCGAACGACGCCGACCCCGACCCGATGACGACCGCCGCGCGCAACACGGTGGCGGGCACCGGCGCCTCGAGGAAGATGCGCCCGACCTCGGCCCTGGAGCGCAGGTGCGGCGACAGGGACCGCTCGGGCACGCCACGCGGTGTCAGCCCGCCGAGGTAGACGATTCGGCCCACACCGGCGGCGTGCGCCTGCGCGGCGAACACCTCGGCGGCGCGGCGGTCGGTGTCCTCGAAGTGCGCGCCGGTGCCGAGGGCGTGCACGAGGTAGTAGGCGACGTCGATGCCGTCCATCGCCTCGGCGACGGAAGCGGCGTCCGTGACGTCGCCGCGTACGGTCTCCACATGCGGGGCCCACGGGTGGTCGCGGAGTTTGCCGGGGGAGCGGGCCAGGCACCGAACCCGGTGGCCGGCCTCGAGGAGGTCCGGCACCAGCCGCCCTCCGATGTACCCCGACGCACCGGTGACCAGGCAGCGCAGCCTTGCGGTGCCCTGTTGCCCCTGCCCGTCCACGGTGCCTCCCGGCGGTCCGACGCGAAGCCGCACTGCCGACCCGTCGTCCGCAGGCGTCCTCGGTCCATCCTGGAGGAGGTGAGAGGGGTGCGCTCAGTCACCGACGAGCCGGCGCACGTTCTCCACGGAGCCGCAGTCGTCCTTCAGCCGGCGCTCACGCTCCTCCAGGAAGGCCGCGCCCAGCTCCTCGCGCCGCTCCATCGCCACGTTCTCCCGGGCGCCGTTGAGAATGGTGCGCTCTTCCTCGTCGGCGTGATGGGTCACGGCCTCGACGAGTTCCTCGAGTTTCGCGTCCCACTCCTCGCTGCCGACGTCCCGCACTTCGAGCAAGCCCAGCAGTGCCTTGTTCCCTTCGTCGTGCTCGTGCTCCCCGTGCTCCACCTCTTCGTCGTCGATGTTCTTGTACCGCTTGAGAGCGGGATACACCTTGCTCTCCTCTGCCAGTGCGTGGGCGATCAGCAGGTGTGCGAACTCGTGCAAAGCGGCGGCCCGATCGGCTTCGACACTTCGCATCCGACGGAAGAGGTCCTCCATTCGCCGGTGGTCCTGGAGGATGAGTTCGACGACGTCCGAAGTTTCGGCCATGAAACCGTGCTCCCTTGGGGTAGGAAAAGAATCTCTGCACCTGCCGCATGCCCCGTCCTTTCCTCTTCGCACCCGTGTACGCCGGTTCGTTTCGGCGGGCTCTCCCAGGGCCGGGCACACGGACGTGAGCGCCCTCGTCCCAGGACGAGGGCGCTCGGAAAACGGCAGGTCGGACTAGCTGTGCCGGACTGTGCCGACCGTGGTTCCGTCAGGCGTGGACGTGGCCGCGGCGATGTCCGCGCCCGTGCCCGCGGCCGGTGAACACGCGGTACAGCGCCAGGAGAAGGACCGATCCGACGATGGCCGCGATCCAGGTGGAGAGGTCGAAGAATCCGTCAATGGAGTCGACCCCGAAGATCACCTTGCCGAGGAATCCCCCGAGGAGTCCTCCGGCGATGCCGATGAGCATGGTGATGATGATTCCGCCCGGGTCCTTGCCCGGCATGAGCGCCTTGGCAATGGCCCCGGCGAGCAGGCCGATGAATATCCACGCGATGATGCCCATCTCAGAGCCTCCCTGTTGCTGTCGGTACGACATCCGTGTTTCCCGGGATCGCAACTCATAACAGGATCGGGTGGCAGGAAACAGCGGGCGCCGTACAGAACTGACGGGTAATCAACGCGCATGGGTCCCTGACCGGCGCGGGGGCCTCACCCCCCTCCACCGCATCGAGGACAGCTGTCTGATGCGCCAAGTGCGCTCACGCATCGCGCAGTTCTGCGAAGTCACCCGATCCGACCGGGCCGGTACGTTCCGCCGGTCACTCGACGGTGGCCAGGCGTCGCCGGAGCTCCGCCTCGGAGACGTCTTCCAGGTGGGTCAGGAAGACCCACATGTGACCCGAGGGATCCTTGAGGATGACGGTCCGGTCACCGTGGAACATGTCCGTCGGCGGCTGGAGGATCTCGGCACCGGCGGCCTCCGCGCGCTCCGCCAGGCTGTCGACGTCCGGCACGAAGACATGCAGTGTGACGGAGGTGCCTCCACCGAGGGAGGCCGGCGAGGCGAAGGAGCCGGTCTCCGCCTCGTCCGTACTCGCGTCCCCGAGCATCAGCACCGATGACCCGATGGTGATCTCGGCGTGCAGAACCCCGCCGCCCGGGGAATCGAGGCGGAAGTCCTCACGGGCACCGAACGCCCGCTGGTAGAAGTCGATCGCCGAACGGGCGTCGTCGACCATGATGTGCGGGATCACGGCGAAGTGGTAGCGGTCGGGGACCTCGATGCCGGCAGGGCGCTCGGCCACGGCGAACCTCCTCGGAAGGGACCGCCGGTCGTTCCGGCGGCTGTGGAACGAACCTAGAAGCTCAAGTCCGCTTGAGGTCAATCGCCGGCCGGCCCCGCTTCCCGCACGTCGGGCAAATGGAGCAGGCTCCGGGACCGGGCGTTGCTTCCGCGCGTCACTGAAGTTGATCCAGAAGCACGGCGCACGCGTGCGGCCAGGTTCCGGCCGGCCGCATGCGCAGCCGTCCCGCCCTGTTCCAGCTCCTCCCACCGAAGGCCGTAACGATGCACCACCCCGCCCACCGTTCTCCCCGTCCGGCCGGCGCGCAGGCAGCGGGCCGGCCCTCGCCGGAACAAGGAGTGATCAGCGGTGTCTACGGACTCGTCCTCGCCAGCGCGCTGGCAGCGGCCCTCGACTCGCCGGACGAGCAGACCGACCCCGGATCGGACGCGGTCTGGGTCCTGTTCACCGCCGTGGCGGCCGCGGCGGCCCACGGCTATGCCCACGTTCTCGCGCACCGGATGTCGGCGGAGGGCAGCGGCATCAGGGTCGGCCTGCGCGCCATGCTCGCCGAGTGGCCGGTCGTCGCCGCGGCCGTCCCCACCTTCGTGCTCCTGCTGTTCGCCGTGCCTTCCTGGTGGACCGAGGGCACGGCGGTGAGTACGGCGCTGCTGGTCAACACCCTGCTCCTCGCCGTCGGCGGGGCCTGGACGGCGCGTCGCGCGGGCCGCGGATGGCCGGCGTCGCTCCGGGCGGCAACCGGCGACATGTTCATCGGGCTGGTGATCATCGGGGCCAATGCCCTGATCAAGTAGCGGCAGCCGGCAGCCATTGACGCACCGCTGACGTCGGCCCTACGCCTCACCGCCGGCCCCCGACCGCGCGCTGAACCCCGTCATCCCGCAAGATGGAAAGTGCGGGCCGGTGAACCGGGAGGTGCGGTCATGCATGACGACACCGAGAACGACGAGGCTGCCGTCGAAGCGAGTGAGCCGTACGACGACGAGCGCGGAGCCGACGACGTCGAGGCGTACGCCGAGCCTCGGCCGTACGACGAGGCCGCCGCCTCCGACATGTATCCGGACGTCCATCTCGATGTACCCCTCGTGAAGGTCGACGAGATCACCCTGGACGTCGAGGATCTTCGGGCGCATGTCTCGCTGCAGGCCGAAGTGCTGGATCTGCTGAAGCTCAATGTGGGCGCCGACGTCGGCCTCGGCCGGGTCCACCTGGGCATTCACGGAGTGGAGGCAAAGGCCCTGCTCGACGTGCGTCTCGACAATGTCGCCGCGATCATCGACCGCGTGCTCACCACGATCGACCGCAATCCGGAGATCCTGATCGAACTGGCACGGGGCCTGGGTTCCGCCGTGCGGGACATCGGCGGTGGGGCTCGCCAGGCGGTGGGCGAGCTGGGTACTGGTGCGGGCCGCGCTGTGGAGGAGGTCGGCCACGGTGCCAAGTCCGCGGTCTCGGATGTCGGCCGGGGTGCCGGCCGGGCGGTCGAGGACGTCGGCCAGGGTGCCAAGTCCGCGGTCTCGGATGTCGGCCGGGGAGCCGGCCGAGCCGTTGAGGACGTGGGCGGGGGCGCCGGACGGGCGGTGCAGGAAGTGGGCGGGGGCGCCGGACGGGCGGTCGAGGACGTCGGTGGCGGCGCCGGACGGGCGGTGCAGGAAGTGGGCGGGGGCGCCGGACGGGCAGTGGAGGACGTCGGCGGCGGCACCGGACGGGCGGTGGAGGACGTCGGCGGCGGCACCCGACGAGCAGTGGAGGACGTCGGCGGCGAGGCGGGCCCCGCAGCCGTCGAGGAGACCGGCCGTGCGGCGGGTGACGCCACGGAGAGCGCGGCGGACACAACCGGACGCGCGACGGAAGCGCAGGGGGACGAGCCCCCGGGGGGCGACCGCGCCGCCGCGGACGACGAGGCCGCGACGGAGGAGACCGCACGCCGGGCCGGCGCGGCCAAACGGAGTGCGGCCAAGCGAAGTGCGGAGCGCCGCCGCAGGGACGAGAACGCCCCCACGCGAACCCCCGCCGGGAGGCGCCGGAGCCGCACGGAGGGCGGGAAACCGGCCCCACGGCCCCATCGCCGCCGTGCCGACGAAGAAGAGGGGCAGGAACCGCCCTGAACGGCCGGCGGCCCCGTGCCGCCCGACATCTCGTTCCGATCGACGGTCCGCGCCGAGCGCCTGCGTTTCACCGACGAGCCCCGTACGGCCGTGCGCTTCACCGGCACCGGCGAGCGGGCGTCGCTCAGCCGCAGCGACCGTGACAACCTGCCCGAGAAGGTCGTCCCCGGCGAGGACTACCACGACGTCACCGTTGACTACCGCCTGGAGACCCGACTTCTCGAGGAACCGGGCCGCGCCCGCAGCGACGACGAGAACGAGTGACGCGGCAGGCCTCACGCGCACGGCAACCCCACGCGGCCGGGTTTTCCTGCATGACGGGTCAGGCAACAAGCAGTCGGAGGCCGAGCTCGGCCGCGTCGAGAGCCACCAGATCACGGTTGCGTTCGGCCCACCGACCGGAGTCCAGGTCCTCACGGAGTGCGTTCACGGCCCGCCGCTCGGCCTCCGGCCCGACCCGGGTCCAGACCGATATCGCCCGGCGTACCCGTTCCTCCAGGTATGCCTCGGGCCGGCGCCAATAGGCTTCGAAGAAGCCGTCGGCGCAGTCCCACGGAATGAGCACGGGATCCATGCGCGCACCGATCGCACGGGCCAGCTCGTTCACCGGGGGCCGCCCGGCGACCAGACGGGCGGCCTCGGGCAGGTAGTCGCGGGTGAGCCAGAAGCGGTGACGCCATCCGGCGTCACTGTCATCGTGCGTGAACACGACCACACGGCGGGCCACGCGCCGCATTTCGCGCAGGCCGGCGATCGGGTCCTGCCAGTGGTGCACCGTGCTGAACGCCATCGCGGCATCGAAGGACTGGTCCCCGAACGGGAGCTTCTCCGCGGCGGCGGCCACGCACGGCGCCGCGCCGGCCGGACGCTGCGCCCGCATGACAGCCGACGGCTCCACCGCCGTGACGTCCCGGTCGGGCGGCTCATAGGAGCCGGTGCCCGCGCCGACGTTCAGCACCGTACGCGCGTCCCCGAGCGCGTCCCAGACCCTCGCCGCGATCCTCGGCTCGGTGCGCCGCGTCGCCGGGTAGGCGGAACCGATGGTGTCGTACAACTGCGTGCCGAACACCCTGAGTTGGTCCTCCGGCGTCGTCCTGATCCCCATGGCCCGTGCCTTCAGTTCCCTGTCGATGGCCGTCACCGTGGCGGCAGCACGGTCGCGTTGTTCCACCAGCAGGCCGCGCAGCCGGCGCAGGCGCGCGACGGCGTCGGCGGCCGGGTCGTCCACCAGGTCCGCGATCTCACGCAACCCGAGGCCGAGCCGCCGGTACGCGAGCACCTCCCGCAACCGCTCCACGTCACCGGCCGAGTAGGCCCGGTACCCGGCGGCCGTCCGCGCGGACGGCCGCACGAGTCCGATCTGGTCGTAGTGATGCAAGGTCCGGACGGTCACACCGGCCAACTCGGCCACGCGTCCCACGGTCAGCTGCTCCTCCACACCACCGACCATGCGCTCTGACGTCACGTGAGGGTCAAGCGCCGCGGGGCGGGCCTGGCTCAGACCAGGGCGTTCTTGTAGAAGATGCTGGAGCGCCGGTCGCCTTCCACGCCGGTGGCGAAGCCGATGAAGAGGCGTGCCTCGCCGGCGTCGGTGCGGTAGATCGCCAGGCCCTCGGGCTCGCGGTGGTGGAGCGTGGAGCCCGCCTTGGTGAGCACGGGGCCCTGCTTCACGGTGCCGGTGTTGACGTCGATGCTGGTGACGTAGGAGTTGCCGTCGCCGGAGGGGCTGCCGTCGCCGGGGTACGCGTCACCCGTCAGGAAGTACATGTACGAGCCGTAGAGGGTGTACCCCTGCGGAGTCCCGGGAATGGCCGGCTGCTTGAAGTCGACCAGCGGCGAACCGAAGTTACGCGTCCGGAAGGCGGAGAGGGGGTACACGGCGACGCGCTTGCCGGCGCTGGTGTGGTAGCGGACGATCATGCGCTCGTGCACCGGGTCGACGGAACACGTGTACTCGGTGGCCCCGGAGATCGGCCGGTACGCGGCCGAGGCCGCCGGTGAGCCCAGGGTGCTGTTGGCGGCGTAACGGATGGGGGCGAGGGCCGTGCCGTACCCGTTGCCGTTCGCGGCACACTCGATCCACAGCTCGGTGCCGGAACCGCTGGGCAGCGCGGCGAAGGCCACGCCGTGCCCGAAGCCGTTGAGGTGCATGTACGACAGGTAATTGCCGTCGAAGTCCATCTTGTTGATGCACAGGTCACCGGCGGACTCGGCGCTGCCACTGCGCTTGGTGGCCACGAACAGGAACTTGTTCACCCAGTCGAAGGCGAAGCTCTGCTGGACCCGGGGACCGTGCGTGTTCTTGGACCGGAACAGGTCGTACGACGGCTGCGTGAGATCGAACCGCTTGGTGGCGCCCACCGCGGCGGAAGCGGACTGGGCGCCGACCCCCAGTCCGAGTGCCGCCAGCGAGGCGCCGGCGCCGGTGCGTATGAGGGCCCGGCGGGAGAAGGTGAAGCCCGAACTGCCGTGCATGGGGGGCCTCCTGAGGTGGGTGGGGGCAATCAGGAACACGTGATCTTACACGTCGAAGGGGCGTGGTCGCGGCGGCCCCGGACGGTCATGCCATGTGAACAACCCTGCGGGTCAATACACTTGTCGGCGGGCGGGGGCAGGGGCCAGGCCCTCCTCGACGAGGCCGGCGAGTACGGCGTCGCCGAGGCGTGCACGGTGGACCGGGGCCGGACCATGACGGTGAACTCCTTGATCCGGCCGGTCCTCGTCGAAGTGCAGCAGGTCGACACCGTGGATCTCCTTCCCGCCCGCCCTCGCGCGGAAGAGGAGCACCGCGGAGGGTGCGGCGGTGTCGTCGGTGCTGGTGCGGGCGGTGCCGGTGTGGTCACCGATGTAGCGGAAGTCCTCGAACGTCCGCAGCAGGACTCCGAAGGGCCCCAGTGCATGCGCACCATCGACGTCCTCGAGGAGAGGCGTCAGCTTCATGCCCCGCACTGACAGGCGCTTTTGCCGTGCGCGGGACCGGCGAACCGGGATCGCGCCCCTCAGTGTGGGAGTGCGGCACGAAGCCTGTCGAGCCCTTCGGCTCTCCAGTGATCCCCGTCAGGCATCTGGTCGTTGCCGCGCCAGCGCCAGGCGCAGAACAACGCCCAGTTCAGGGCGCGGCAGCGGTGGAGCAGGTCCCGGTCGGCGCCCGCGTAGTGCCGTCCCACTTCCTCGGGCGCATGGGCGAGGTCGAACTCGACCGGCCCACGGCAGCACGTGGCGAGGTCCACGAAAAGGGGCCCTCTCGCGGTGTTCAGAAGGTTGCCGGGATGCGGCTCGCCGTGCAGCAACTGTTCGCCGGCTGCGGCGCTGCCGATCTCGGCGCTCAGCCCCTTGAGCGTGCCCGTGAGCAATTCCCGGTCGGGATCGGGTAGTTCGGGGCTGCGCTCCCTGATCCGCACCTCTCCGAGTGCCACGGCGACTCGATCGATGAAGTGCGGCGCCTCCAAGTCGACCCGGCGCAGCGCGGCGTGGTGGCGCAGGAGTACGTCCGCGTAGTCGGCCGGCGCGATCTTCGGCCCCTCGGAGTCGTAGTAGGTCCACAGGGAGACGGCGAAGGCGTCACACAGATGGACTCGGCCCTCGACTCGAGGATCGAGCTCGGCCACCGGAGCGTCGACGTCGGCGAGGCGGTGAGCCACCTCCACCTCGAACTCGGCATCGGGAAGCTGCCCCAAAGGCGCGACCGGGCCAGCACGCCGCAGGGGTTCAGACGCAGCGCGACGCGGTCGGAGTTGTGCACCACGACCACGTCGTCGACCTGGAGCCCCAGCTCTGAAGCGGTCGCCCGTCCTGCCTCGACTGCCCGGCGAAGTTCCGTGGGCTCCATGCGGTTCTCCCTCTTGTCTCCGTCTTGAGGCGGGCAGGTGGGGCGTTCCGGCGCGGGGCGTGCCCGCAGGATTGCCCTGCAAGAAGGTCTCACACACCAGGTCCGGGCCGAAGGAGGCAGCCGGCAGCCTCGGCGGGTGTGGGGTGCCGGGGTGCCCGCACGCCGGCCGGGTGGAAGGGCGGCACCCGGACGGAGTCCCTACCCGTCGTCCCGGAGTGGCGGCGGCTGATAGACGCGGGTGTGGATGGCGAAGGCGACGAGCGCCGTGGTGATCATGACGCTCAGCCAGGCCGCGCTATGCAGCAGAGGGCTCAAGATGACGTCCCGGGTGAAGCCCGCGGCAAGGCTGGTCTGGAGGGAGCCGTAGCTCGGCAGGAACTCCACCAAGGGCTTGTTGGCGGTGGTGCTGGCGACGGGACTCTGCGGCGCGAGATCGATGATGCTGGTCATGATGATCGTGACCAGCCCCTCCACCTCGCCGCGCAGGAAGAGCGCCAGACACATGCCCATGGCCCCGTAGACCAGGCAGACCGCCAGGACCGCGACGCCGAGGAGGGCGGGTTGCAGGGGTGTCCAGAACAGCAGCATCCAGGCGGTGGCGTAGGCGCTGACCAGCACGGATGCGACCACCAGCGTGGTGAGCTTGGCGCCCATGAGGGCCGTTGCGGGATAGCCGGCCGCGGTGAGGCGACGGTCGAAGGCCCTGGTGCGGCGCGCGGCGCTGAACATCAGGAATCCCACGAGGAGGGACACGGCGTTCAGGGAGCCGCTGATCATCGTGATCTCGTCACCGCCCGCGCGCAGCCAGGTTCCGGTGGCGCGCAATCGGAAGGGAAAGGTCTTCGGCGTGGTCAGGGTCTTGGCCACGGTGATCCACAGCGGGATGAAGACGATCAGCAGCACAGCGGCCAGCCGGTTCTTCGCCATGGCCAGCAGGGCGTAACGGCTGGCGACCAGGTAGGCGCTCATGTGGTGTCCGTCGTGGGAGAGGGGTCGAGGAGACCGTCGTGCAGATGGTGCAGGACGTCGAGGCGTTCGGTGTCGTGGGCGAGGTGGGAAATGATGATCACGGTGCGTCCGCGGTTCTTCAGCTCTTCGGCGAGGTCCCAGAACCGTAGGTAGGTGTCCCAGTCGAAGCCTTGGTACGGCTCGTCGAGCAGCACGACGTCCGGGTCGTGCATCAAGGCCAGGACCAGGTTCAGCTTCTGCAGTGTGCCCCCGCTGAGGATCTTCACCTGCGCGTCCAGATAGTCGGCCGCGGAGAGCCTGTCGATCAGCCGGAGCGCGCTGTTCGGGCTCGGGAGACGGTAGGCAACCTGGAACAGACGCAGGTGCTGGCGCATCGTCAGTTCCTCGTCGAGGACGGGGTGCTGTGGGCAGTAGCCCCGTGTGCCCACCAGGGCGACGTGTCCACCGTCCGGACGCAGGTCGCCACTGAGGATGCGCAGCAGGGTCGTCTTGCCGGCGCCGTTTTCCCCGACGATGCCCAGCAGTTGTCCCGCCCGCGCCTCGAAGCTGACCCCGCGCAGGACCTGCCGGGAGCCGAACCCCTTGCGGACGGCCAGGACGCGCAGCACCACCGCCGGCTGCTGGCCGACGGACGGCGGGTGTGAACTGACCACGAGGCTCCTCAAGAGCGGCGGAGTACGCAGGTTCCGCCCAGCCAACGACGCACGCGCCTGTCGGGACACGTCATGTACGCCGCCGAGGGAGGGCGCCCGCTCGCACCGGTCCGGGTAAGCCGCCCTGACCAGCCACGACGGGCGCTTCGGGTGAGACCGCCGGAACTCGGGGAAAACGATGCGGCAGCCGACGGGAGGTTGTTGTGACGGGTGGAGACGTGGAACTGGGCGAGTTGCTGGCCGCCGCGGAGGCGGCCCCGCCCGGTGAGTCCGTTGACGTGGTGGCAGATGATCTGCAGAAGCGGTTCGGTGCGGAGCATGTGTCGTTCCTGTTCGTCGACCTCGTCGGTCAGCGGCTGGTACGGCTCACCGCGGCCGGCCGTGACACGGGCGACCCCGACGACCCGATCGACCTGAAGGGCAGCGTCTACGACCGCGTACTGCGGGCGCAGCGCCAGCACGTGGAACCGGACCGCCAGGGTGGACGGCGCGTCATCACACCGGTCACCAACCGGGGCGACCGCATCGGCGTGCTGGAAGTGACCCTGCAGTACGCCGACGACACCGTGCTCCGGCAGGTCCGCGACGCGGCCCACGCGCTGGCCTACATCATCGTCACGGACCGCCGCTTCACCGACCTCTACCACCTGGGCGGGCGCACCACCGAGACCAGCCTGGCCGCGGAAATCCAGCACCAGCTGCTTCCCTCGGCCCCCTGCTGCGAGGCGGCCCAGTTCACCCTTGCGGCCGGGCTGGTCCCCGCCGACGACATCGGCGGCGACACCTACGACTACACCCTCGACCGCGACACCCTGCACCTGTCCGTCACCGACGCCATGGGGCACGACACCAACTCGGCCCTGCTGGCCACCCTGCTGGTCGGGGCACTGCGGCGAGCGCGCCGCAGCGGCTGCGACGCTCTCAAGCAGGCGGACCACGCCCACCAGGCCCTGTTGCGTCACAGCCGCGGCCTGGCCACCGGGCAGCTGCTGTGCGTCGATCTCGACACGGGCCGCTGCGAACTGGTCAACGCCGGTCATCCCCGGCCCATACGGCTGCGCGGCGGCGGGGTCGAAGAACTGGCACTCGCCGTCAACCTGCCGTTCGGTGTCGCTGCCCCGATGCCGTACCGCCTTCAGGAACTGCAACTGCTGCCCGGAGACCGCCTGATCCTGCTCACCGACGGCATGCAGGAGCGCGGTGCCGCAGCCGTCGACCTGGCCGCGCTCGCCCTGGACACCCGCCCCCTGCATCCGAGAGAAGCCGTTCGAAGCCTCACCGGCGCCGTGCTCGACGCCTGCCATGGCAACCTCAAGGACGACGCCACGGTCCTGATACTGGACTGGCACGGCAACCGCCGCAGACCGGCCGAGTCCGCCCCGGACCCGCACGGCACGGGACGGCCTCGGTGAGACAAGCGCGGGCGCCCGGTCAGCCGGCGGCCAGGAGCTCAAGCGTGTCGATCACACGGTTCGAGAAGCCCCACTCGTTGTCGGACCGCGGCGCAGAACGTCAGCACCGCCATGGAGATCACCGGCGTCAAGGTCCGCAACAAGAAGTCCCGTGCCCTGGAACTGCTGGAGAAGGTTGCCTCAGCACGGTCGTCCTGCGCGCCTGCCCGGCATAGCTGTGGCTGAGCCCGGTCATCTGCAGGACCGGCGGGGCGGTCGGCATGGTACTGGTCATGGTCATTTGCCCTTCGAGAGGATGGTGCGCGGGGTCAGCCGCAGGACGGACGCGGCGGGGGAGAGCGGTGGCCGGCAGTCCGATGCCCAGGCCCACGCCGGCCACGCCGGCCGGCGCGGCGTCGCCGAGCCGGACGGTGATCTCGTCGATGGGGTCGGCGCCTTCCACCGGCCGGTCGTCCCTCTCGATGCCCTCGTTGAGGCCGGTGGAGCCGGGCGGCGGCGGCTCCCAGGCGTCGAGTTGCTTCCGCGCGGTGTCCGCCTCACTGCTCACCATGGAACCCGCGGCCTTCTGCGTGAGCTGTTCGGCGAACAGCGAACTGAGCCCGACGGCCAGTGCGGCGACCACCATGATTTCGGTGACCTGCTGGGCGACGAGCTTCCACCGCCGCTCGCCCATCGACAGGAGCACACCGAACTCCCTGCGGCGCTGCTTGACCGCCAGGGTGGTCAGCAGGGCCGACACCCCGGCGCCCGCGACGCCGGTCAGCCACATGGCGGCGGTGGCGGAGGAGGCGACGGCCGTCAGCGGACCGGTCATCTGCCGCACGGCCTTGTCGTTGATCCGGAAGACGAAACCGTCGAGTTCGGCGCCCGCCTTGTCCTCCGCCTGCTTCTCGAACGCCTCGAGCTCGTCGGGATCGTGGAGGGTGAAGGTGGCATGACTGACCGTCGCCGACTTGTTGTGCGCGCCGTCCAGGTACGTGGCCGCGGCCCCGATCGGGGCAATGACGCCGTTCCCGGCGGGGGTGAGGTACTCCGGATCCTGGTCGGCGGAGTCACGGTAGATGCCGGCCACGGTGAACTCCGTGTACGGGACACCTTTTCCTGGCCGGTGGACTCATCCGCCTCGATCCGGCCGAGTTCCAGCTTGTCACCGGTCCTGAGGCCGTTGCCGACGCCCACGGCGCGGCGCTGACCGCGGTGCCGGGCCCGCAAGGCGGCCTGCGCATCGAGGCTTCCCGGACGCGCTGTCCCCGCCCGGCCGGGGGCCGAACGGGTCAGCTCCGGGTGCACCCTGACGGCCCCGGTTCGAGTCTGTGGTCATGAGCCTCCGTCCATGGGTCGTCGTCGAGCCGCCGGACAGCCGTGGCCTTCGCCGCGTCACTGTCGGTGGTGAGACGGTCGGCAGCGCCTGGTCACTGGGCGAGCTGCGCAGAATGCTTCGCCGCCTCGGCTACCCGGAGGACATGGATCTGGATGATCCGGCGTCCATATCGTGGCGCGGGGGCGACAGCCGTACCTGGCCCGACCGTCCCTGGAGAAGGCGCTCGGTCATGGTCCTCATGACCGCCGGGCTGCTCGTGTCCATGGTTTTCAACGTACTCATCGGATGGCCGGACGCCTCGGGGGCGCTGACCTTCGCGCAACGCATCACGGGCGTGATGTTCGTCCTGTCGGGAGTGGTGCTGGGAGGTGCGGCGATCGCCGCGTTCGACTACTGGGGGAGGCGACAGTTCAGGGCCTCCGGAGCGGTCACCCTGCTCGGCGTCTTCATTGTGCTCGCCACCGACGGCCTCCTTCTTTCTCTCTGGTTCGAGGAGAGGGAGTACACACGCCACCTGCTTGTCTACCTGCCCGCTCTGTTCTGGTCCCTATGGGCGCTGTTCCTTCTGGTGCGCCGAAAGCCGTGGAAGGGGATGCCGCATCCCAAGAAGTTCGCTGCCGGAGTTGTCGCCACCACACTCCTGACGGCAGTCAGCCTCGCCTATTCCACCATGTATCAGCCGGCGGCCGCTCCGATGCATTTCACGTTGAAAGCGGAGTTCGGTAAGGCATGGCAAGACAACCATCTTGCCTTTGTGCACGTCCCGCTGACGCTGTACATGAAGAATACCGGCGGAATCCCGGTGTACATCATCAACGACACCTACACGGTACGCGGCAGGATCGCCCTGTATTCCAAGGGCAGAGACGACCCGGTGACGGAGTGGCAGGAGAGCGTGGAACAGCAAGGTGTGGGCGAGGGGGAGGCTGAGCGCTACGTCGACGATCTTCAGTACACCACGATAAGCAGCGGAAGATTCTACGACCTCGGCAGCTCGCTCGACGTGGGGCAGGAGTACGCTTCGCAGCGTGTGATTCAGCTCCCCAAAAACGTCGGGTACGACACCGTGCGGGTCGAGCTGCAAATCGCGTACATGAGGAAGGACCGAGGGAAGATCGACGTGGCGGAATTCAGATCCGCTCATCGTTCGTGGAACGAGCATGCCGGGCCGTACTACTGCAAGCCGGAGCTCTGCGGGGGACAGCTCATATACCGAGGGAGAGTGCGGCACAACAACAATCTCATCAACATAACGCGCAGACCACGCTATGTGACGGCTGTCTGGTCCCCGGGAGAGGAGTTCATATCCTCGATCTCGTCCGTCCCCTACAATTACTACGCGCTGGGTGACTACTGGGAAGAAAGGAGAGAGATGGAAAGATACGGAGCTGCGAAGGCCAAGGCCGATTCGGAAGTCGCCGTGGCCGAACTGTTGAAGTCTGCCGGTCTCTGACCGGTCACCGGCTTCTTCCGAGCCAGTTACCGACGGTGGTCCCGTCCTCGCTGAGGTACTTGGCCGTCTGCCGGCAGGACAGGCCCGACCCTCCCAGGGTTCCGAAGAGCTCGTCACGCGGTACGAGTTCGGCGAGTGCCGTGATCAGTGGTGGGACTTCGAACGGGCCGTGCGCGTGCTCGTTGTTCCGCAGTTGGGCGAGGACGTCGAGCATCTCGTCGCTCTTCTCCTTGGCCTTCCAGAAGTCCTTGACGCCTTGGTCCTCCCACTGTGCGGGAACCAGCTTCTCGAGTCCCGCCATGATGTCGGACTCGCGGGCGGTCTCGAAGATGGCGCTGGTGCAGAGTGCGGCGGCCTCGCCGAGTGACTCCTTCGGGCGCTTCTGCGCGGAGGCGGAGTCCTCCTCCTCGTCCTTCATGCGCGAGGTCTTCTCACCCAGCTCCTTCTCAGCTGCGGACCGCTCCTCCTGTGAGGTCTTCGGATCGCTGGCCTTCTTCTGCAGCGCGCTGACCTCCTGTGTGATCTTGACAAGCTCTTCGCGCTCCTTCGGCGGGGTCCTGCGGTCCTGCATGATGTCCGCAGAGGAACTCAGCGGCAGCAAGGTGTCCGTGGCGGCCTGTTGGGAACCCGAGCCCTGCTGGGGAGCCCCTCCTCCGTCCGTCGCGCTGTCCGGAGCCCGGCCGCTGCTCGTCATCGCGGTGAACGTTCCATCCTTGACAATCCCGACCATGGGATCCCACAACTTTTTCGGCGTGTCGGGATCGCAGATGATGTCCATCATGGATGTCATCCGTTTGACCACCAGGATGAGCATGGACCGTTCGTCGGGCGGTATCTCCGGATTGTTGAACGCTTCGAGTGCCGCGGTGACCAGCTCGACGACGGCGGTCAGCTCCTTGCGCAGCGCGGGAGGGGTGTTCGGGTCGTTGATGGCTTCCAGCGCGGCGGACAGATTCTCCGCGCTTTCGGCGATGCCCTGCTTGTCCTGGGACAATGACTCCGGAGTGTCGACCGCCTCGACGACGGTGATCAGTGTTTCCACGGTCCCCACGAGTTCCTCGGGGGCTTGTTCCTTCTCCTCGGTGAGGGTGGTCGTCGCCTCCTCGACCGCTTCCTCCTCGGACTGCGTGGTGTCGTCCGTTCCGTCGTCCGGGGTGTCGGGCTCGGTGCCGGGCTCCGTCGGCTCGGTGGTGTCAGGTGTTCCGTCCGGCGTCTGGGATGGTGAAGTCGGGCGGTCCGTCGGCTCGTCCGAATCGGGCGGCGGCTCGGAGTCCTCCGTCGGGGATGTTTCCGGTTCCGGCGGATCGGTCGACGGCGTGGACGTCGGATCGGTCGGTGGCGTGGGAGGAGGAGACGGCGGAGGCTTGCTGGTCTGAGCCGGTGTTCCCCAAGTCCCCGCGTTCGGACTCTGGGAATCCGCCGCGGCGACCGAGAGACCGGTCGGCAGCGCGAGCGCCGCGGCCAGAAGGGATGCGTTGGCCGTCCGAAAGAGGTGTCGCCGGGAGATTTTGGCCATGATGATTCCCTTGATGCTCGGCATCGTCCGTCCCGCCCGTCAGGGCGTCCCGGTCACTAGAACCAGCCGTTGTTCGGGGCGGTTTGCCAGATGTGCCAGAGGGCTCCGTCCAGTCCGCGTACGAAAACTTCCATCCGGCCGTCGGCGTTGTGCCCGACGACGGGGTCGGTGATGCCGCCGCCGAGGGATTCCCAGCCGCTCCAGCCACTGCTCGGGGCGGTCTGCCAGATGTGCCAGAGGGCTCCGTCGAGCCCGCGTACGAAGACTTCCATCCGGCCGTCGGCGTTGTGCCCGACGACGGGGTCGGTGATGCCGCCGCCCAGCGACGCCCAGCCGCTCCAGCCGCCGTTCGGCGTCGTCTGCCAGATGTGCCAGAGCGCGCCGTCCAGTCCCCGTACGAAGGCTTCCAGCCGGCCGTCCGCGTTGGAGGCGACTACCGGATCGGTGAGGCCCCCGCCGAGTGACTCCCAGCCGCTCCACACATGATAGTGCGCGGCCAGGTCGGAGTTGGGAAAAGAGCCGAACCGCTGCAGATACCGGTACACCTGCTCGACGTGGTCGCCCGCGTCCCCCGGTGCGACGGCGTGCCGGGGTGCCACGTGTTCCCGTTCCGGCGCCATGACCGCAAGGGCTTCCGACCGCTTCCGGTGTTCGGCCATGGTCCTCACTCCCTCCCCCGTCCTGCGGCACGGCGCCATCTCGTCGACCGAGTACGGGCTCGAGCGAACCGCGTGGGCAAACGCGGGGCAAACGTGGGGCAAAGAACAAAAAGAACGGTGAGAAGCAGACACCAGGCCCTCTTCACCCAACGCTACGACTCCCCGAAGGGGGCGGCAAACGCTGCGACGTGCGGAAACAGCTTCCTCCCAAGCGGCAAGGGCCGGGCCCCGCACGTCCCCCGGGAGCCTCACTGGTGATGTCCCGCACTACGGCGCACCATGGGAAGGGAAAGGCGAAAGGCGTCTGACCGGCGTCCGTCTTCGCATCCCTCGTACGAGGGGGGTCCGTCATGGCTTCCCACAGCAGTTCCGCCGTCACACCGTCAGACCGGCTGGAGGCGCGCCGACATGATCGGGACGGTGGTTCCGAGAGCGGTGGCCGTCCAGAGGGCTCGGGTGCCGGCGGACGTCCACGCCGCCATGGAAGCGGAGGCCGTCCCGAACGTCCCCGTGGCGGTGGCCGTCCCGAACGTCCTGGAGGCGGCGGCCGTCCGGACCGTCCCCATGGCGGCGGCCGCCACCGCCCTGGCGGCGATGGTCGCCCCGGGCGTCCGGGAGACGGGCACCCCGGAGACCGTCGTCCGGACCGCCCCGACCAAGGGGCGGTAGGGCCGTTCCGGGTGGTGCGGCCGACGGACATGCTCGTGGTCGACATAGACCTGGTCAACCTCCGGTTCGACGGCCGCCGCCTGGTACGGCGGGAGCCGGCCGCGCCGACGCTGCTTCTTATCGGACTGCCACCGCAACACGTCCTGGAGGAAATCCCCCAGCAGCCGGAGGGCACGACCGCCCCCATCGGAATGACGAAGGCCTTCACCTCCGGCGCCTCCCAGCTGGTCTTCTCGGTGCCGCCCGAAGTGGACAGTCTGGAACTGTCCCTGGACTCCCTGCTCGACTGGGAACGGCTGGTACCCATGACCGTGCCGGTGGTCCAGCCGGGCACCAGCCACACCGGACTCCCCGGAAGCATCGTCGAGTTCCCCACCCGCCTCTTCCTCACCTACGACGAACCCGTCAACTGGACGTGCCCTCCGGAGCCTCACACCGCCGATGGCCGCACCGGGTTGTGGCACGCGCTGCTGAGCAGCGAGCGTGGTGGCGACGCACTGTTGCGGGCCCTGCGCCGGGCCGAGGAACGTGCTCCCGTTCCCGTGGACGTGCCGTTGACTGCGGCGAACCTGGAGGACCTGGTCACGCTCACCAGCCGAACCGAGCTGATCGACGCCGCGGGCGCACCCATCGTGCTGCCCAGCGCACCCCTGCGTGCCGAGCAGTTCATCGCGACGCCCATGGGCGCGTCCGCCCACCTGCACGGCGCCTGGGAGAAGGTCTCGGGCGGCGCCGCCACGCAGCTCACGAGTATCCGCAGGAACAAGCCGGACCTGGCGGCATACGACCACATCACGGGACTGGGGCGTGACCAGTTCGTCAGGGTCGTCACCCGGGGCTTTCTTTCCACCGGGCATCCGGCCCTCCTGGTGCGCGAGGTCAAACGACTGTTCGTCGCTGACAGGGACGGTGGCGTGGTGGCCCACCTGCGGCGTGAGGACCGGATCATCGTGCGCGAACCCGAAGTGCGCTACGGGGAGAACACCGGCTTCGCGCATCAGGGACGCGAGATGCCCTTCAGTACGTTGCGCATCACCGACCGGGTCACTCCGCTGCTCAACAACAGCGACTGGTCCGTCGGTGACAGTGACCATGCTCAACCGGAGGCCCCGAAGGGGTTCTGGGTCGAGCTCGAAGGCGGCGAACGTGACCATCGGTTCACCGTTGTCGCGACCGATCACGAGGGCCGCAAAGTCAGCTTCACCACGCCGCTGGTCTTCGTGCCCGCCTCACGTGCCGATAAGTGGGAGGAGTTGCACGAGCTCTACTCGGCGAGCGAGACGGGGGTGAGGGAACGCGTCAGGCGGCCCCTGGACGGCCAGGTGATGGCCATGGCAAAGCCCCCGGCCGACGCTCCCGGCAGCACCAGTCACGCCGTGGGCAAGCTGCAATTCGAGATGGAACAGAAGACCGACACGGGTGACCATCCGCTGGCCGGCACACTCGTCGTGTCCGGCGGCGACGTGCGGGTCCCCGCCCTCGAACCGTTCACGCGCAAGGCGGGAGACGTGCCCGTCAAGTTCAACGACACGTACCGCGACCAGGGCATGGCAGCACACCCGGCACGCGCCTACCTCGACCTGGTCGATACGGTCGGTCTCCAGTTCGCCGCGGACAAGGTCGGTGGGCTCGCCCGGCCCAACGCCGCCGTCAAGACGATCACCAGCCAGGCGGGCGTCGTACCGGACGTGTTCGGGAACGACCCCACCGCGGAGATCAAGAACGCTCTCGACGCAGCCAAGTTGCTCGGCTTCATCGACCTGGGGCCCCTGTTGGGATCCATCGAGAAGCAGCAGCTGGACCGCCTGAAGCAACTGGGGGACCAGGAGATCCAGGCTCTGCTGGACGATGCGGCCGGCACGATCCCCGCCCCCGTGCTGCGCGTCCGGGACCTCGCCGACGGAGCGGGCAGGGAACTGCGCTACGTGTGGAAGACGAAGCTCGCAGCGCCGAAGCCCGGCGAGCAGCCGTTCCCCCTCGACGTCTCCCGCACGGTGCTGACCCTGGACGCACGGACGGTCGTATCGAAGGACGCCGGGCAGAAAACGTCGATCGAGGGCAGACTGCGCGACGTAGCGCTGGAGATCGCCGACGTCGTCCGTGTCGAGATCGCCGACCTGCGCTTCAAGGCCGCCCCAGGCAACAAGCCGGACGTGTCGGCGTCCGGCCTGGAAATGAAGTTCCTGGGGGACCTCCGATTCGTCGACACACTGCGCAGCGCCCTGCCCGCCGACGCCTTCGGCTCCGGTGCGTTCGTGGACGTCCAGCCCTCCGGCATCCGCACGGGCTACGCGCTTGCGCTTCCGGCCATCGGGATCGGCGTCTTCTCGCTCACAAACGTCTCCTTGAAGGCGGAGCTGGCCATCCCCTTCGACGCCGACAAGGCCATAGCCTTCCGTTTTTCGGTCTCCGAGCGGCATCGTCCGTTCAACGTCACCGTCTCCCTGTTCGGCGGGGGTGGCCACTTGTCCGTGCTCGTCGACGCGGAGAAGGGAATCAGGGAGGTGGAGGGCGCCATCCAGTTCGGTGGGGGCGCGGCACTGAACCTGGGCGTGGCGAGTGGCGGAGTGACGATCATGGCCGGTGTCCAGTTCGAGGTCAAGGACAACCTCGTCAAGGTGGGCGGCTATCTGCGATGCAACGGCTTCCTGAACGTCCTGGGCATCGTCACCGTCTCCGTCGAGTTCTACCTGGAGCTGACATACGAGAAACAGGGCAACGTATCGGTGGTCCGGGGAAGAGGAACCCTCACCGTCAGCGTGAAGATCGCCTTCTTCAGCAAGTCCGTGTCCCTCGGCCTCGAGCGGAGTTTCCCTGGTGCGCCCGGCGATCCCACGTTCGTTGACTGCTTTGACAAGGAGACGCACTGGGAGGACTACTGCCTGGCCTTCGAAGGCGACCCGTAGACCGGTCGGGAAGTGATGATGAAGTTCGAACAGAGAGTGTTGTGGACAGTGCTCCCGGCGGGCCTGTCGGCGGACGGCACACAGGCCAAGATCTCCGTCCTCGTCGCTCCCCGCCTCGGAGTACCGGATCCGGAAACGGCGACCGAGTCGCCGCCGCAGCAGCCCCGCGGCACGTTGCGACCGTTCCGCGACTTCCTCGCCTGGCCCGAAAGGATCACGGACGCGACCTTCGAATTCGGGCCGGGTGACGGCGTCTCACCCTCGTTCAGCGGTCCCGTCCGGCCATCCGGCACGGCTCCCGACAACACGCTCTGGACGAAACTCTTCCATGGTGACATACCGCTGGAGCCATACGTCTTCGAGAACATGGCCCCGCGAGCCCAAAGCGCCCGCACCTACTCGGCCAAGGCTGCCGCCCGCACGACCCGGACGTTGTACCGGGCGGCGGCGAGCACGTCCCCGGAGCAGCCCCCCGAAATGGGCTCTGTCATGCAGGGGATGATGAACACCGAGAAGCCAGGACTCGCCTCCCGGGCCTTTGCCATGCGCCAAGCTCTCGGGGAAATGGCGGCCTTCCACCGCCCTGCGGTCCAGAGCGCACCGACGCTCGCGAGCGGCGAGGCCCGACAGGATCCCGTACCGGAGAAGCCCGACCCGGATTTCCACCAGATGCTGACCTCACTCGGCGACCACCCGGCGCTTCTTCGACGGCTCGGCCTGATCCTGGACTTCCTTGTGCCGGTCGAGCGCATACCCGTCTCCCCGGGCGACCACTTCATCAGTGTGGTGCCGCACTGGGAGTCCGCACTCGGACCGGCTTCCCGGGACCTGCCCCCGCGCACCCGCTATGTCTTCCTCCCCGACCGCAAGCTGTTCGTCGCCGCGTCCCGGAAGGCCGACGTCGACCCGCTGGGCTCTCCAGCGCTCGGACTCGTGGCGCTGCCCGAAGCGGACTTCTCGCTCGAGCAGGCCGACATCGACGCGGCCGCGCTGCACCTGGCGGACCTCGCCCGGGACCGCGCCGAGGCCGGTGGTGCCGTACCGGATCCGACCGATCCGTCACCCGAGAAAGGGCTGGCTCCGGTCCGTACCCAGGGGATCTCCCTGGTCAGGGACGCCCGCAAAGATGCACTCATGGAGGAGTTCGTCAAAGCGGCCCAGCACCAGGACGCGGCCGCCGCCGCGCTGGCGGGGCGGCAACAGGAGGCGGACGGCGGCACGAACCGTCCGGACTCTTCGGCCATGCCCGACCTCTGTGCCGACGACCTGGTCAGGGGCCACCGGATGGACGTCTGGGACGACTCCCGCGCACACTGGTACTCCTTGCACGCACGCACCGTCCAATACCGTTCCCCCGGTGGGGACGAACCGCTCATCACGGTGTCCGACGAGGGCTTCTTCCAGGTCAACCTGGTGTCCTCGCCGGAAGGTGCCGAGACAGGCGAACTGCGCATTCCTGAACGGATCATGACCTGGGAAGGCTGGTCCCTGTCGGCTCCCCGTCCCGGACGGGTCCTGGGCATCGGGGACGGAGCGCCCGACGAGGTCGTCGAACCCGCCAACGAGGCGCAGACGCACCTCCCGCTGGAAATCGACACCAGCGTGCAGAAGGGCTCGCTGCCCCGCCTGAGGTTCGGCCATCGCTACCGGGTACGGCTGCGCACCGTCGACCTGGCAGGCAACGGGCTCACCCTGGGCGAAGCGAACGCCCTGATGGACCGGGAGGACAGCGGCGACTGGGTGCTGCCCGGGGACGGGCCCCTGATGTTCCGCAGGTTCGAGTCCGTGCCGGCCCCTGCCGTGGTGCCCAGACTGCACCTCCACGAGGGTGCCTCGGTGGTCCGGATGGTCATCCGGAGCACCCCGGGCAGCGAACCGGGCCCGGTCGGCGGCGCGCCCCCCGACCCCGGCACACGGACCATCGTGCTGGCCAACGTGCGGCCCGGTCTGACGAACGACGACATACGGGTCGTACAGCAGGCTCTGATCGCCCGCAACCACCCCATTCCCGCCGGTGCCACGGGGCACTTCGGGCCGCAGACCGGGGAGGCCTACGCCGCGGAGCAGCGCGAGCAAGGCTTCCGCGGCCGGGATGCGGACGGCATCCCCGGCTGTCGGTCCCTGACGGAACTCGGCCGCAAGAGCGGATTCGCCGTCGACTGTGACGCAGCCGCCGGCGAATCCGGAAGGACGGGCGGAAGCAGCCGGGGCACGGAACCGGCCCGGACCGCCGAACAGTACGCCGCCGGTCTCAACAGCTCACCGCTGGTCACGACAGGTGACCACACCCCCTTCAGCGGTGTCGACGAACGGCACCTGGTGGCTCCCAAGGCCTCACTGCAGTGTGTCGAGCGTCACGGGCTGCTCGACGGGGCCATCGGTTCCCCCGACCGAGCCGCCAGGGAAGCCGGCTATGCGCTGGCGTCCCGCGAGAGCGGTTCGCTCAACGACGCGGCTCCCGGCGTGGAAGTGACGCCGGTCGACTCGCCCGCCGCCGACCCCGAGCACCCCGTGACAACCGCTCGGCACCCAGGTGAACAGGTCGAACTTCCCTATCTCCGGGAACCCATGGCCGACGGGGCTCTGCTGCTGGACCTGCCGGGCAGGGAGGACGGCAAGCCGTTCGAGGTGCCGTGGGGAGGAAGCGACTGGCACCGGCCCCGGTCGTTCCGGCTCAGGCTCGCCGAAGGCGACGCTCCACCTCACTTCGACGAGTCGTCACGCGTGCTGACGGTCTCGCTCCCCAAGGGGCAGGTGGCCACCGTGCGGGTGTGCTCCGCCATCCGGTTCGACGAGAACCTGATGGGCCTGGCCGCCTGGTGCAGGGAGCAGCCCGGTCCACAGCCGGCACCGGCATCCGAGCCGCAGGACGGAGAAGTGGACGGAGAGAATGCGGCACTCCAGGACGAGGAGCGGCAGCGGGCTTCCAGGGCATTGGAACTGGCCGCGGCCGGGCGCCACTGGATGTTCACGCCCTCGCAGGAACTCACCCTCGTTCATGCCGTGCAGCGGCCACTGAGGCAACCCGTCCTGGACCTGCGAGCCACAGAGCACCGACCCGCCGGCGCCACGGCCGAGCACCTCGCCGGAACGATCAGGCTGGACCAGGGCAGCACCGATCGGATCGAACTTGTCGCGAACTGGACGGAAGTGGTCGACGAAGGCGATGAAGGCCGTACCGAACGCCCGATGACCACGCCGGTCTTCGATCTCCTCACCGCAATGCTGCCCTCCGAACAGGGCACGAACACCGTGCCCGCCATGCTTGTGGACGGCGCCCTCACCTTCAACACCCGCATCACCGAGGAGTCGGAGGACGCGAAACGGACGGAACCGAAGAAGCAGGAGTTCGGCGACACCAAACATCGCCGGGTGCTCTACCACCCGGTGGCCGGAAGCAGATTCGGCGACTACTTCCCGTCCCGGCTCGCCCAGGACGACCCGACCGCGCTCACTGTGCAAGGCACGGCTGTCGCGCACTCGATCCCCAGCAGCTCCTCACCCACCGCACCCGGAGTGCTGTACTGCGTGCCCACGCTGTCCCTGGAGACCGTCGAAGGCGGCCCGGGGACAATCGTCCGGCGACGCACCGGCCGAGGCATCCGGGTATTTCTGAAACGCCCCTGGTTCTCCTCCGGAGATGGCGAACTCCTCGGCGTGGTGATCGGGCCGGCACCCGGAGCCGGCAGCAGTGCCACCGACGGCCTGGACGTGACAGTGATGGGCCGTGACCCCATCCACCGCTCCGCTGACGTCGTCGCCCCCACGGTATCGACGTTCACCAACGCGGTGCGGCACGCCGAGAACGTCAAGCCGGCTCCGTCCACTCAGTCGTCAACCAGGGTCACCGTGGTGGGTTTCACGCCGCAGTTCGACCCCGAGGGGAACCGTTGGTTCTGCGACCTGGATTTCGACACGGGGGACATGTACCTGCCGTTCGTGCGGCTGGCCCTGGTCCGCTACCAGCCGAACTCGATCCCGGATGCGGAGATCTCACCCGTCGTCGTCACCGATCTGGTCCAGACCCTGCCCGACCGTGAACTCCGGGTGCGGCTGGACGACGTGCCGACCGTGAGCGTCACGGGCCCGTCGTACGATCCCGTCGACTCCCCGCCGCCCCGGATCACGGCCACCGTGCAACGCCGCACCGCCGTCCCCGACGAGGACCTCGCCTGGGTCCCGCTCCCCGACACGACCGTGACGCTGACCTCGATCGACGCCGCGTCCACACGGACCCCGTCCTACGTCGGCCAGGTCCCGTTGCCGTCCGGCGTGCCGCGGGACCGACTCCGCCTCCTGGTCACGGAGACCGACGGCATCCCGCCCGACGCGGGTACCCCGCCCACCACTCCCGGGCCAGTGGTGTACTGCGACACCGTCCCCCTCCTCGGCGACCACCGCAACCGTGACGGCCACAGGCATGACCGTCACCGCCACGACAACGACCCCCACCGCTGAGTGGGCCCCCGGGAACGCAGGTGTGTCTACGGCAACTGACCGTTCACCGGCAGGAGGTCGAAGAAGTGGTGCTCGGCGGCCGGTTCGTAGCGCAGGAGCGCCGCGAAGCGGACCACGCGGACACTCACGTGCTTGATCGCCTCCGGTGCGGCCTCGTCCAGAGATTCACGCACCGTGCCGTGCCAGTAGCCCGCGTCGGTGAGCGGATCGCCGGTCGGCTCCTCGGCGGCCCCGGAAGAGTGCACACTCACGGGCAGGTACAACCGCGTGACGCCCTTGTCGGCACAGGCCTCGGCGAGCCGCCTGCCCGTGAGCCCCTCCCCATGGCGCACACCGGGAGCGAACTGTTCCAGCGCGACCACAAGCGGCAGTTCCCCCACGCAGGCCCAGCTCTGCGGGAAGGCCTCGCCGTTTGCGTGCCCGCCCTCGCCGCTGTCCCGGACCTCGTAGGGCCCGCCGGCACCGCCGGGATCGGGCCGGGGGCGGTCGTCGAAGTACGCCCAGCGCCAGCCCTCGGTCCTTCCGTCGGCGTTGCCCGCCGCGGCTCCCTCGGCCCAGGCGTCCATGTAGCCGGGATGGCGGACGCTGCGTGTCGGGGGAGTGTGCGGGGGTGAGCTGATGCCCGCGTCGTAACCGTGCTGCCAGCCCCGGACCTCGACGGGTATGAACACCCCGGGTTCCGTGGGAATCGGGTGGGGATTGTGCTGAGGCATGGAAATCTCCCGCGACCGTTTACCAACTCGGCTTCGCCACGTTGCCGTACGACCAGGTGGAGCCCTTGGACATCTCGAAGTGGAGGTGCGGTCCGGTGGAGTTGCCCGTCTTTCCGACCGCGCCGAGCCGCTGACCGGCGGATACCTTCTGCCCCGTCCGCACCTGTCGCTGCGACAGATGGCAGTAGGTGTAGACGTGACCGTTGTCGGCCTTCAGCCCGATCCACTGGCCGTACGCCCCGCCCTTGCTGTTCGACCAGGCGATGGTGCCCTTGCGCACCGCCACCACGGGAACGCCGGAATCGGCGGCGAAGTCCTGTCCGGTGTGCCGTCCGACGCCGTCGGGCTTCCAGGCGTAGGGCCCCCGGGCGAAGAAGCCGAAGGTGACCTTGTGGCCGGGGACGGGCGACGGCACACGACCTTTGCCGGAGGTGCCAATCCGCCCGGTGCCGGGTGCGGCGCCCCGGCAGTCGACGGCGAAGCCGGCACGGCGGCCGAGCGCGGTCAGCGACGCGCAGCCGGGGACACCGTCGGCGTCGGCTCCCCTGAGGCCCTGGGCGAGTTGTTCGGCCCGGTACGCTGATTTGGTCTCCTTGCCGAAGAAGCCGGTGGCTCCAGCCGGTATTTTCCGGCCGCGGGCGATGAGCGCCTTCTGCACGGTGCGCACATCCTCGTTCCTCTTGCCGAACTGGACGTTGGACAAAGCGACCATGGCGAACTCCCGTCCTTTCGTCACTCAGGGCGTCACTGCGCGCGAAGGAAGTCGTCGTCGATGGATCTGTCATGTCCGACGCTACGGAGTCACCGTCAACGCGACGTCATCCTGACGTCATCGGTTGCAGGAGGCGGACCCGCACCGGAAACTGGTAAGGGACGGCGTTCAGATGCGCGCTCACGCAGCACCCTGTGAGCGAGGCGATGAGATGGTGTCCCCTCCCCAGCTGCGGTTGCTCGGCCAGTTCCGGCTCGAACTCGCCACCGGGGCTGTGGAACTGTGCCGCAACGGGCAGCGACTGCTGGCGTTCATGGCCCTGAGAGGGCGGGTCTCCCGCACGGTCCTCGCCGGCACGTTGTGGCCCGAAGCCACCGAGGAGCACGCCCGGGGGAGCCTGCGCACCACCTTGTGGAAGCTGCCGCACGGCGAGCCGCCCCTGATCGGGTGCTGCGGCGACTCACTGCTGGTCACCCCGGCCCTGCACGTCGACGTTCACGCCCTTCAGCAGACGGCGCTCGATGTGGTGGAGGACTGCAACCCGCCCTTCCGTAGCCAGCCGCCCCTGAAGCTCCTGACAGGTGAGGATCTGCTGCCGGGATGGGACGAGGACTGGGTACTGCTGGAACGTGAACGCCTGCGGCAACTGCGCCTGAACGCGCTCGACATGCTGGCCGAGGCCCTGATTCGCCAGGGCAGAACGGCTCTGGGGATGGAGGCCGGCTGGGCGGGCGTACGTGCGGAACCCCTTCGGGAGAGCGCACACCGGGCCATCGTGTCGGCGCATCTGGCGGAGGGCAACGTCAGCGAGGCCGTGCGCCACTACGACGCGTTCCGCCGGTTGCTGAGCAAGGAACTGGGCGTTGCCCCCTCCCCCCGGTTCGCCCGGATGCTTCCCGAGCGATTCTCCGGGCGGCCAGCACCCCGCAGCGGAGCCCTGCCCCGTCGGGACGGGCTCCGAGGGTGGTTCCGATAGGCGTCAAGCCCTGTGGTGCCGAGCCCCTGGTGTGTCAGGGCCATACGCCGGCGAAGTCGATCTCGTGTGCCCACTCCGGATGGTCTATCAGCGGGTTCCGGTTGCCCTGGATCTCCGCGACGGCCGCGTTGCGGTGCAGTTCGTACTCGGAGACCGGCTCGTTCTCGTGCCACCGCAGCAGGACCGGCAGCCGGTCCTCGGGGAACTCGCGCGCCACGTCGCCGACCTGCCCCGGGTAGCGGAGAAGGAAGTACAGAGTGGCGCGGGCGACCGCGCCCTTGCCGTCCTGCGGTTCGAAGCCCGTGCTCTCCCGCATCCCGCAGGCGTCGCGGACCGCTTCATCGAAGTCGGGGAAGTCGACGTAGGGGAAGTTCCCGCGGAAGCTGTTGCAGCCCACCTCGCACGCGAACAGGTGATGCAGGTCGCCCCGCATCGGCTCCTGCTTCGCGAACCACGACTGCGGCACCACATGCTCGCAGTTGAACGGCAGCGACGACTCCAGGGCGTCGAACTCCGCCTCGAATTCGGCCGGCCCCGCCGTGCTCTCCTGCAACAGGAGTTCCTGCACCCTGGCCAGGCGGGCCTCCGCCACGGTGGCGTCGGAGCGTATGAGTTCCTCCGCGGAGAAGTCCCTGCCCGAGTAGATGCTGTGCAGCCGGCCGTCCTTGTGCAGGTCGACCCAGGGGTAGACCAGCCTCATCGGCTTGTACTTCGGCTGTGGCTCGTGGGTCTCCGTCAGCAGCGTGGTCAGCGCGCGACGCAGCGCATCACCGCCGCCGCCGACGTGCGCGTAGTAGGCGTCGCGGGCGGCGTGGTCCGCGGTCCGGTCGTAGTAGGGGCGTTCCCGCGCGAGCCGGTGACTGGTCAGGGCCGCGTCGACGTCCTTCTCGACGGCGGTCATGACGTCCGGGCGTCCGGGCGGCCGGGGTGCGACACCCGGCGTCGCGGCGCGCGCGGGCGGCTGTGCGGAGGGAGCGGCCTGCGGGGAGGGGGCCGTGCCGAAGCCGAGAGTGATACGCAGCGGGACGGTGAGGTGGATGGTGCCCCCGGCCACGTGCGCCCGTTCCTGTGCCTGCTCCGGTGCCTGTGCCTGTACCTGCGCCTGTGCCGGTGAGCCGTCGGTCCCCGGCCGGGTGGGCCCGCCGTTGGGGGAGGGCAACGGAAGGGCGCTCTCCGTGGGGGACGGGGTCAGCCCCGTCAGGAACACCTCGTCCCGCAGCCGCGCCGCCTCGCCGGTCAGGGGCACTTCGTGCAGGGCCCGCAGTACGCGGCTGATCCGTACTCCCTCGTTGGCCCGCCAGGCCAGTTGCTGCTCGCCCATGCCCGGCCGCCACACGGTGCCGTCGACGCTCAGCGGCCGGCCGGCGGCGTCGGTCTTCGGGACCGCCGAGTGGTGGAGCGCGACGACCTCCCACTGATCGTTGAACACCGCGGAACCGGAAGAGCCTTCACGGGTGTCTGACTCGTAGTGCAGGAACCGTTCCAGCACGTCGACGATCTGGTTGTCGCGCAGTGCGATCTGTTTGGGCTCGCCCCGCGGGTGCTGGATGATGTTGACGAACTCTCCGACGACGACCTTGCCCTCGGCCTCGCTGAGCACCAGCCGGCCGAACGACGAGAGGTCCTCGCCTTGCACACTCTGGGGGGCCACCGCGACGAGGCTGTAGTCCAGCGCCCGGTCGGTGACGAAGAACCGCAGGGGCTCCAGCGCGAAGACCGCCGGCACGACCGGACTCCCGTCGATGCCATCCTGGAACCCGAACGCGACCTTGCTGCGGCTCGCTTCCTCCGTGCTGGGCAGCACATGGTTGTTGGTGAGCAGCAGGCGGGGGGAGACCATGAATCCGGTGCCGTGCCCGCCTCCCGGCCCGCTGATGGTGATCCGGCCGACCGACCGGGCAGCCCGGGCGCCGTGCTCCAGAAACGCGACGGGGGTGAGATTGTTGCGGCCGATGAGGCGCTCCAGGCCCAGCACTTCACTGGTGAAGGTCTCCGGGGGAAGCTGAAGAGTGCTTCCCGCGCTGCTGGCGGGTTCCGTCGGCGTTTGCTCGATCGCCCGGACCATGGCCCAGTCCGCGCCGAGACGTGCCAGCCGTTTCTCGACTCGCTCGGGTTCGTCCGCGTAGAGGGGGCCGCGCGTCGCGACCACGGACTGGTTCCTTTCCCGCCGTTCGCTGCGGTTCGCATACCGCGCTGCGGCCATTGTCAGCTGTGACAGATAGTCCGACTCTCGATCGGAAGCGAGTTCGGCCGTGGCCATGATCCGCCTCCTGGCCTGTTCGATGGTGGCGGTCGTGTCGGAGACACGGTTCCTTGGGGGCAGACGGGACGGCGCCCGGTTGCATGCGCCGGCTCTGCCGGGGCGCACGTACGAGGTACGGCGCCACACGCGCACAGTGCTTCCTGCTACCGATGCTTCCAGACAAAAGGTGCATGTGCAAAGGAACGGCCGCTGTCGTTTCTGTCCAAGACGGCCGCCATGTCGGCGATTTACTGTGAACCCGGCAGTCGGCCACCGAGCCCGAGGAGACGGCACCATGCGCACATTGGTCTACACCGGTTTCATGTCGCTCGACGGCGTCGTGGACTCGCCCGGCGGTGGACCGGGGGAGGAGCACCGCAGCGGTGGTTGGGTGTTCAAGGACCTCGACTTCGTCGAGGAGGCCTGGTCGCTGAAGGCCGAGGAGCTCGCCGACACGACGGCGCTGATGTTCGGCCGCCGCAGTTACGAGGCGTTCGCGCCGGTCTGGCCGGGCTCACAGGACCACGCCGCCTACAAGGAGTTGCCCAAGTACGTGGTGTCGACCACGCTGCCCGACGACGCCCTCGTCGACGGGTGGGGGCCGACGACGATCCTCCGCTCTACGGAGGACGTCGCCGCGCTCAAGGACGGGGAGGGCGGCGCGATCTTCATCCACGGCAGCGCGGAGCTGGCCCGACGGCTGTCGGACGAGGGCCTGATCGACCAGTACCACCTCCTCGTGTTCCCCATGCTGCTCGGCGCCGGCAAGAGCCTGTTCGGCCGGGCCGACCGGGACAAGCACATGCTGACGCTGCGGGAGTCGGAGAACTACTCGAACGGGATCCTGAAGCTGGTCTATGACGTCAGGCGCTGATCCACATCGAGGGCGATCGCGCCGCCGGTGCCCTCGCGCAGTTGCCGGGCGGTGCGTCCGACGTAGGCGCGCAGCGCCCTGGCCAGGTGCGGCTCGTCGAAGTAGTCCAGTTTGGCGACGACATCGGCCGCCCGGTCTCCGGCCGCCAGCAGCTCCGCCGCCGTGCGGGCCCGCTCGATCTGCCTGACTGCCCCCCGTGTCAGCCCGGTCGCGGCGCGGAACCGGCGTTCGACCGTGCGTCCCGAGACGGCCGGGGGCCGGCCCCGCAGCACCTCGGCGACGAGCGGGTCACGGACCACGGCCCCCGCCCGCACGAGACGCTCGACAAGGGCCTCGGCATCGTCGGGGCCCGGCGTCTCCCAGCGCCCGCCGTCCAGCCGGAACGTGCGCCGCGTGGTGTCGGGGAGTTCGACCCCGCCGTCGACCAACGCGGCCGTGGACACCGTCCGCAGCGAGGTGCCCACGGCGAACTCGATGCCCATGAAGTGCGCTCCCTCGGGCACCGGCGCGGTCCCCGTACGGGTCTCCGGACCGGTGACACCCGCGTACGCACGGCCGTCCTGTTCCCAGAACACCAGGCCCAGGCGGACTCCGGCCACCGACGTCATCGCCGTGACCTCAGCGCTGGTGCATGTCCACACGGTGTCGACCCACGGGGAGTCGGACCGGCGTGTCTCGAACCGCAGTCCCACGGGGTCACGGTACGCCGGGGGAAGACCGTCAGACGAAACCGAAGCCCTCGTAGATCCTGCTGTTCGGCAACGTTGGCCCCTTGCCTCGGACCAACCCGCGTCAGGGATCATGAGGCATGCTCCCGGACGACTGGCACCTCACCCAAGACATCGACGGCTTCCTGGCCCGAGCCGGCCACTTCCTGCGCTCGCGCCCCGCCCTGCACAACACGCCTCTGACGGACATCGAGAAGCTGCGCACACGCACGGCGCACCGACACGGCCCCGAAGCGGCCGTCCTCGGCCGGCTCGAGTCGGACGGCGAGGTCCACGCGATCTTCTACCTCACCCCCGGCGGCCGTCTGGGCCTCACGCCCCTCGCCGCCGGGCAGACCGACACCCTCGCGGCCCACCTGGCGCGACTCGGGCACTCTCCCGCCCACGTCATCGCGGACCACGACACCGCCGGCGCCTTCGCCGCATCCTGGCAGCGGCACACGGGCGCGGCCTCTGCACCGTTCTGGCGGACGCACCTCTACCGTCTCGGCACACTCACCCCGCCGCAACCGCTTCCGGAGGGCCGGGGGCGCATCACCGACGGAGAGGACCGTGAGCAAGTCATACGCTGGTGCCGGGAGTTCTGCGTCGATGTCAAGGAACAGCGCTCGATCGACCTGATCGACGCCGGCTCATGGGACGACTCGCGCTTCGGCGACAGGCACTTCACCTTCTGGGAGACGCCGGACGGCACCCCCGTCTCCATGGCGGCCAGGACGTCGAACATCGACGGCATGGTCCGCGTGGACCCCGTCTACACCCCGGCCCACCTCCGGGGCCACGGCTACGCGGGGGCCGTGACGGTCGAGGTGACCAGGGCCGCGCTGGCCTCGGGAGCGACGGACGTCGTCCTCTTCACCGACCCGGCCAATCCCACCAGCAACGCCCTGTACCAACGCCTCGGGTACGTCCGCATAGCGGACTTCGCCGGACACAGGTTCTCCTAGTGGCCCTCCGGCGCGGCCGGGCCTGAGCCTGCGCGGCACCGACAGCGGTCACACCGGCCACCGGTGCCGCGCACGCGCCATGTCCACCCGCTCACCACGCATCGGCGCCCCCTCCTCGCGCAGCAGCCTGGGCGCGCGCCCGCCGTGACAGGAGGCCGGAGTACCGTCGGCGTACACCACACGCCACCAGGGCACGTTCTCGTCCAGCAGGCTCATGGCGCGTCCCACCTGCCGCGGGCCGGCACCGATTCTCTCGCCGATGTCGCCGTAGGAGGCGACCGAACCGGGAGGAATGCCGGCGACCGCGTCCCGGACGTCCTCGACCAGGTGCATGCCGGGCATCAGCGGGGCGGGGGATAGGTCAGGGAGCCGTCGCTGACCTTCGCGTGGGGACTCAGGACGGCCGGTCTTGCCGACGTGCTCGACATGATGTGGACGACCTCCGTGCCGGAGACGATCAACGCGTCCGTGATCAAGCGCCGATGGCAGCGCCATGGCACCGCTTCGCTGCACATGATCGCGGGCCGTTCGTGCCGGGCCAGTTCCCGCAGCTCGGCGAGCCCCTTCGCGAACGCGTCGGTGCTCATGTAGTCGGCGTAGTCCCGGAAGGCCTTGACCCGCCACGCCCCGTTCGCGCTCGGCACGCCTGCGGGCGTATGACGGCGGCCTCCCAGTTCCCGGATCCAGCGGTACCCGATGTCGGGTGGCAGGGCCTCGACGATGGCCGACTGGTTCCACTGCGGGTACTTCCTGGACGAAGGGAACGACCGGACGTCGACCAGGCAGGTGACCCCGTTCGCGCGCAGCAGGCCGAGCACCTCGTCGAAACTGCGTGTCGAGTGCCCGATCGTGAAGACGCGCTCGTTCATCGTCGGTCCTGCGGCAGTCGTTCGACCAGGATCACGGCCACATCGTCCGTCGAGCGTCCCCCCGTGTGACGCAGCAGCGCCCGGTGCAGTTCTTCCAGGAACTCCTGGGGTGTCGTGTCGATGCGGATCCGCTCCATGGTGTGCTCCAGCGCGAACAATGTGTCGTCGAGGTCGCGGGCCTCCCGGCACGTACCCAGGACGACACCGACCACCCGCATCCGTACCGGGTCGGCACCGCCTCGTACAGGTCACCGCCTTTCTGCGCCGCGTCCCGGCCGCCAGGCTGAGGCTGGCCGCCCCACCGGACCCAGCCGCGCAGGCACCGGCCGGAGGACGCCCTCCTGTGCCGCCATGGCGATCCGGCGCACCTTGCGCGGCGAGCGAAGTGCCCAGCACATGCGTCCAGCCTGCCCTGCCGCAGGACACGGCTCCACTCATCACCGGCCTCGGGCGCAGGGGACCCCTGGCCCATTGGGGAAATCCGAAGCCTGCACTCAGCGTGCCGTCACTGCGGGACCTCGTGGCGGCTCAGGCCCGCGTCAGCCGCCCGGCACCGTCGCCGTTCGGCACGGCCGGTGGCCGCGTACCAGGAGCCGGCCAGGACGACGGCCAGCGCGGCTTCGACCAGATCGCCGCCGTAGTACATGATCTGCGCCCCCGTGTGCAGATCAGCCGTGGTGAAGTCGGTGCCGGGCGGCCCCGCCGCGTACATGCTCTTGGCGAGCACGCCGTGCGCGGCGCCGGCGGCCAGCAGGGTCGCGCCGCGCACCGCGAGGCCGTACCGGCGGCGCACCGGGTCGAGCAGGCAGACGGCGAAGGTGAACAACAGCCCGGCGGCCAGGACATGGGTGTGGATCAGGGCGTTGAGCCACGGCACGTGCTGCGATGTGGCGAACAACTCGGTGCGGTACAGCAGCCACAGCCCTCCGACATCCAGCAGAGCCGCTGACGGAGGGAAGAGGAGCCAACCCGCCCCACGGGAGTGGGCCAGGGTGAGGAGTCCTCGGCGCCCGGCACCGGGCGCCAGGACGCGCAACAGCAGGGTCAGAGGCCGGGCGACGACGAGCAACAGCGGGGTCGTCATGCCGACGATCAGATGCTGCACCATGTGGGCGGTGAAAGGACCGCCGGGCAGTGATCCCACCGCCGCCCAGGTCGGACCCGCACTACCGGCGGCGAACGACGCATCGCGCCACCCAGGCCAGGTGTCCCCGCGGCGCCGCAGACGGACCGCAGTCGAGACGTAGAGGACGGCCGCCCCCAGGGAGGCCGCCGCGGTGATCAGTTCAGCGGGCCCGTGGCCCGTTGCCGCCCCGGGGTGCAGGTGCGCGAGGATCACAGTGCCGCGCGGCGGGCCAGTGCCACGCCGATCACCAGCAGGACCAGGGCGCCAAGATTCCATGCCCAGTCGTACGGAGCGATCTCCACGCCGTAGCGGATCTGGTGCAGGCGCAGCAGTTTGTGGTGCACGATCCCGTCGAACAGCTGGAAGATCCCCAGACCCAGGAAGAACCCGGCCCAGGCGTGGCCGGGGGCCAGGGTGTGACGGCGCCGCAGATCGGAGAAGAGGAAGAACCCGGCGACCAGGGCCAGCAGCGAGCCGGTGTGCAGCAGCCCGTCCGACAGCAGGGCCACGTCGGGGGTGGAGTGGTCGTAGAAGTGGTGCCAGCTCAGGATCTGATGGAACACGATTTCGTCCACCGCGGCCATCACCGCGATTCCGATCACTGTGCACACCACCAGCGACCTGCGCGGTTCGAGCCGCGCGGCGGGGGCCGTCGGCGGATGGGCCTGTTCGCTCATGGGCCTGCCTCCCTGACATACACGCGTCCGGATGCCCCGGAGCCGCGGCGGGACAATCGAACGGGCGCGGCGTGGGCCGGAACTCGGGCGGCCTGGCGCGCCCCACTGTCATCGCGCCACCGCACCGAGCACGCCGCCCACGCCGACCGCGCAGACCAGCGTGGCGGACGCCCAGACGGCGTGGCGCCTGAGCAGGCTGCGCCGCAACTGCTGGTACCGGTCCTCGTACTCACGGCGCAGTTCCTCGGCACGGTGCACCGTCGCGGTGAGCATCCGGCGGGACAGGGCGATGCGGTGCGTGATGAAGTGACGCGTCAGATCTTCCGCCTGAGCGCTGGTCAGCCAGGGAAGTGAGGCGCACAGGTTCTGCGCCTCCTGTGCTGCCTCGGCCCAGTGCGACCGTGCCATCAGGAAGCCCTCGGCCTCGGCCCCCAACCTCGCGGCGATGTCGCGAGACGGACGACGTCGGGCGTGACCGCTGGTCACCTCCGGTCACCCTTGTGACCGGGGGCCTCCACCGCGTCGCGCCGACCGGTGCTTTCGGCCTGGTCCAGGCCGGCGATCCAGGGGTGGTGCATGTCGAAGGCCGGGGACTCGGACCGGATCTTGGGCAGGGTGACGAAGTTGTGCCGGGGCGGAGGGCAGGAGGTGGCCCACTCCAGGGAACGTCCGTATCCCCAGGGGTCGTCGACCTCGACGCGCTCTCCGATCTTGGCGGTTTTCCAGACGTTGTAGAGGAAGGGCAGGGTCGAAAGACCGAGCAGGAAGGCGCCGATGGAGGAGGTGGTGTTGAGGGCGGTGAAGCCGTCCGCCTGAAGGTAGTCGGCATAGCGGCGGGGCATGCCCTCGGCTCCGAGCCAGTGCTGGACGAGGAACGTGGTGTGAAAGCCCACGAACAGGGTCCAGAAGTGAATGTACTCCAGACGGGGGTCGAGCATGGTGCCGGTCATCTTCGGCCACCAGAAGCTGAATCCGCCGAACATCGCGAACACGATCGTGCCAAACAGCACGTAGTGGAAGTGACCGACGACGAAGTAGGTGTCGTGGACGTGGAAGTCCAACGGGGGTGAGGCGAGCAGCACGCCGGTCAGCCCGCCGAAGAGGAAGGTGACCAGGAATCCCATCGCCCACAGCATGGGGGGTTCGAAGGACACGGAACCCTTCCACATGGTACCGATCCAATTGAAGAACTTCACGCCGGTCGGGACGGCGATGAGGAAGCTCATGAAGGAAAAGAACGGCAGCAGCACGGCGCCGGTGGCGAACATGTGGTGCGCCCAGACGGTGGCGGACAGACCGGTGATGGTGATGGTGGCACCGACGAGACCCATGTAGCCGAAGATCGGCTTACGGGAGAACACCGGGATGATCTCAGTGACCACACCGAAGAACGGCAGGGCGAGAATGTAGACCTCGGGGTGGCCGAAGAACCAGAACAGGTGCTGCCACAGGAGCGGCCCGCCGTTCGCCGCGTCGAAGATGTGCGCGCCGAACTTCCGGTCGGCCTCCAGCGCGAACAGGGCGGCGGCCAGCGGGGGGAAGGCCAGCAGTACGAGAACCGAGGTGAGCAGCGTGTTCCAGGTGAAGATCGGCATCCGGAACATCGTCATACCGGGGGCGCGCATGCAGACGATGGTGGTGATGAAGTTGACCGCTCCGAGGATCGTGCCGAATCCGGCCAGCCCCAGCCCCATGATCCACATGTCACCGCCGACCTGGGGGCTGCGTTCGATGTCGCTGAGCGGCGTATAGGCGGTCCAGCCGTAGTCGGCGGCGCCGTCCGGGGTGAGGAAACTGCCCAGCACGATCAGACCGCCAAAGGCGAACAGCCAGTACGAGAACATGTTCAACCGTGGGAACGCCACGTCCGGGGCACCGATCTGAAGGGGCATGATCGCGTTGGCGAACCCGGCGAACGTCGGCGTCGCGAACAACAGCAGCATGATCGTGCCGTGCATCGTGAACGACTGGTTGTACTGCTCGTTCGACAGCACCTGAAGGCCCGGACGCGCCAGCTCCACCCGGACCGCCATGGCGAGCAGGCCACCGATCAGGAAAAAGGCGAACGATGTGATGAGATAAAGGTGGCCGATCTTCTTATGATCGGTGGTGGTCAGCCAGGTGACCACGACTTGGCCCCGCCCCCGGCGCTCGGCCACGGGTGCAGGAGCCACCGGTTCGGTGTGGGTCGCCATCACTTTCCTCACTCGGTAGCAGCACAGGGACGGCCGTTGGATGGCGGTGGTCCCGCCGCACCGACCTGACATCGGGCAGTGCGTATCCGGCTCCGTGGAAGGTAGTCCTCACCCTGGGCGACCACGCACCCAACGAGCGTTTTTGTGGGCCAAGTGGCCGCATGCTCCAATCGTTCGAGTGATGTGGCGGGGTGTTCGGCGGGGCGTCCGGCGACCTGGACCGGGCCGTCATGCCTGTCGGCGGGTGACGGGTCGTTCCGTCAGCCACAGCATCAACAGGGAAAGAACGGCCAAGGCCATCAGCATGATTCCTACGGCCACATCGATCACCTCGGCGCCGTCGAACACCGCGGTGTCCTGCAGATCGAGCGCCCAGGGGGATGCGATCATCCACGCGCCCGCCAACAGAACCACCAGATCCGGCCACTTGCCGGGATACCAGATGAATCGCGCTATCGCGATCAGCAGCACGATCAGCCCGATTCCCAGCTCGTTCCGATGTGCGTCCTTGGCCGAGTCGGGATATCCCACGATCCACGGAGCGATGAACAGCAGCAGAGAACTGAAGATCATCAGCAGGCCGATGATCTCCTGCCGTTGCGCCCTCATCAGTGCCCGCTCGGGACGCAGGTGCCGGGACGGTGCGGTATCTGACTTGTACAGAGTTGTCATGACGGCGACTCCCAACAGGCAGAGAGAACCCCGCGCCGGGTACCCGGCCCCCTGTGCCCGATACCCACATGGCCCGCAACTCCCCTCGTCCTCAGGGCGAACGGCCGTTTGCACCTCGTCGCTTGGGGGGACTCGGCGCCCATGAGCAAAAAACCAGGTCGTCGCCGTGCGGGGCAGAACCGGATGCTGTGGCTGCTGGACGCTTTGGAACGTAATTCCAGAGCGGACGCGTTGATCGACGTGCTGACCGGAAGGGTGCGGGCCCTGCCGCTCGGACGCGCACGGGACGCACTGCACGGCAGATGGCTCGGCCATCCGGTGCACCCGCTGATGGTCCAGGTACCGATCGGCACATGGATGTCCGCCGCGGTACTCGACCTGTGGCCCGGCCGTTCACGAGATGCCGGAATCCTGGTGGGCGTCGGGCTGGCGGCGGCCGGTCCTGCCGCCTTGGCGGGCGCGGTCGACTGGTCCGAGTTGCATCGTCAGCAGACGCGGGTGGGCCTGGTGCACGCCCTCGCCAACACGGCGGCCGTGGGCCTCTACGGCGCCTCCCTCCTGTGCCGCCTGACCGGGCGAACGCGGGCCGGCCGGGCGTACGGCTTCCTCGGGCTGACGGCGGTCGGTGTGGGCGGGATGCTGGGCGGCCACCTGGCCTATCGGCAGGCGTCCGGCGCGAACCACGCCGAGGAAGTCCCGCATGTCGTAAGGGAGGGCTGGCACCGGATCGGTCCCGTGGACGAGTTTCCCGTTGGGCAGCCCGTGCGGCGCACCGTGGACGACGTGCCCATCCTGGTGGTGCGCGAAGCCGGCGACACTCTCTACGCGCTGGCCGAGCGTTGCAGTCATCTGGCGGGACCGCTGTCCGAGGGCACGGTCGCCGACGGGTGTGTCCAGTGCCCCTGGCACGGCAGCGTCTTCCGGCTGTCGGACGGCTGGAACGTCCGGGGCCCCGCCATCGCACCCCAGCCCGCGTTCGACACCCGAATCGTCGACGGGAACGTGGAGATCGGCCTGCGCAGGGACAACGGGACGGACGGGTTCGCCGGCAGCGCAGCGGTCGGCGCCTCGGCGGGGACGGACAAGGACCGGTCCCATGGACCAGACAGGTGACGGCCACCTCGCGGACCGCTTGAGGCGACGGCTGCGGCAGACCGAAGGCACCTACGCGTCCGGCAGCGAACGCCCGCTGCCGGACGGGCCCACGCCCGTTTCATTCCGGCGGCCAAGGCGCCCGGCGCCGGACGGTGACGCTCGGACACCGGAGCGGAGGTCGTCCCATGAAGAAGCTGTGGTGGACCGTTCCGGTCCTGGCCGCCGGGGCCGAGGCCGTACGACGGACCCGGTCGGCGCACCGGTCCGACGACCGAGCGGGTGAGCGTTGGCTCACCGTGACGATCTACCGGCCGCCCGAGGACGTGGGGTCCGACGAGAAGCTGCCGGCTCCGCTGGACGAATTCGCGGACCGGATCGAGGTCCGGGTCCGGAAGGCACCCGGCGACCGCGGCACGGAACTGGCCGCACGCTTCAAGGAGCCGGTGCCGGCCGCGTCGGCCTCCTTGCCCGCGCGGCTGGCCGGGAAGGACCCGAGGCAGGACCTGCGGCGTGCGTTGCGCGACACCAAGGCCCTGCTGGAGGCGGGCGAGGTGCTGCTCCCCGACACACCGCCGACGACCCGCCCCACACCGGGCGGCAAGCCGGTCGAACTGTTCACCCGTCGCTCCGGTGGGGAGGGAGCGCTGTGAAGGCACTGTGCTGGGAAGGCGTGAACAAGCTGTCCGTCGAGGAGGTACCGGACCCGACGCTGCGCAACGACCAGGACGTCATCGTGCGGCTGCGCGCGGGCACCACCTGCGGCTCCGACCTCCATCACATCGGTGGCTACATCCCGGCCATGCGCGCCGGTGACGTGATCGGCCACGAGTTCCTCGGCGAGGTCGTGGAGACCGGCTCCGCCGTGCGCCGGCATTCCGTGGGCGACCGGGTCGTCGTCTGCTCGTTCGTCGGCTGCGGGCGTTGCTGGTACTGCGTCAACGACCTGTGGTCCCTGTGCGACAACACCAACACGAACCCAGGAATCGGCCAGGCCCTGTTCGGCTACGAGACCGGCAGCGTCTTCGGCTACTCCCACGCCATGGGAGGCCTGCGAGGCAGCCACGCCGAGTACGTCCGTGTCCCCTTCGCCGACTACGGCGCCTTCCACGTGCCCGAGGGCCTCGACGACACCAGCGCCCTGTTCGCCTCCGACTCCGCGCCCACCGGGTGGATGGGCGCCGACCTCTCGGGGGTGAAGCCCGGTGACGTGGTCGCCGTCTGGGGCTGTGGTGCCGTCGGGCAGATGGCCGCCAGGGCTGCGATCCTCAAGGGCGCCGAACGGGTCATCTCCATCGACCGCATCCCCGAGCGGCTGGCTATGACCGAGCAGTACGTCGGCGCGGAGACGATCGACTACACCACCACGGACGTCGCCGCGGAGCTGCGCGAGCGCACCGGCGGACGCGGCCCCGACGTGTGCATCGAAGCCGTCGGCCTGGAAGCCCACAGCGACAGCCCGATGTACCTGTACGACCAGGCCAAGCAGCAGCTCCGGCTCCAGACCGACCGGCCGACCGCCGTACGACAGGCGATCCACGCCTGCCGCAAGGCCGGCACCGTGTTCATCCTGGGTGTCTTCGTGGGCGCCGTCGACAAGTTCCCCCTTGGAGCGGTGATCAACAAGGGGCTCACGGTGCGCGGCGCGCAGATGCACGGGCAGCGCTACATTCCGATGCTCCTGGAGCGGCTGGCCGCGGGCGAGATCGAAACGGCGCATTTGGCGACCCACTCGTTCTCGCTCGACGAGGCGGCTACGGCGTACGACATGTTCAAGCACAAGACCGACGGCTGCGTCCGCTCCGTCATCCGCCCCGAGTCCTGACGGTGCGCATGGCCGGCCGGCCCTGCACCACGGCGTGCTGCGCACGAGGACGCTGACCAACTCCGGCCGCTCGGAGGCGGGGACCGCCCCGGCTCCTACCCGATGACGGTGCGCTGGTCCTGGGCGCTCGGCCAGCCCCAACCCACCTGCCGGGGGCCCAGCCGCTCACCCCCTGGTTGGTGACCGGCGTCACATCCGGTTCCTGTCAGCAATCGGGTGGCCGTCTCGTTCAAGGGGCACGCGAACGAGACAGGAGCAGCGTCATGAAGCACCGCATCGTCGTCCTGGGCGCCGGATATGCCGGAGCCTTCGCCGCCGGGAACCTGGCCCGCAGGCTCTCGCCGGCCGACACCGAGATCACCGTCGTCAACGCCGTGCCCGAGTTCGTCGAGCGGATGCGGCTCCACCAGCTCGCGACCGGACAGGCCGTCCCGTGCCGCCGGCTCGCCGATGTGTTCGCGGGCACCGGGGTGCGGCTGCGCGTGGCGCGTGTCACCGGCATCGACCCCGGGCGCAGGACCGTCGCCGTCACCGGTGAGGAGGGCGACGACGAGCTCACCTACGACACCCTTCTCTACGCCCTCGGCAGCTCCGTCGCCCACCACGGAGTCCCCGGAGTGGCCGATCACGCCTTCGACGTAACGGGCCGCACCTCCGCGCTGCGTCTGCGCGAGCACCTCGCCGGTCTGGGACAGGGCGGCACCGTACTGGTCGTCGGTGAGGGACTGACCGGCATCGAGACCGCCACCGAGTTCGCCGAATCCCGGCCCGACCTCTCGGTCGCGCTGGCCGCCGGTGAGGAGCCGGGCGCCTGGCTCTCCCCGAAGGCCCGCCTTCACCTGCGCCGGGCCTTCGACCGGCTCCGGATCACCGTCCACGAGTACACCCGCATCCAAGCCGTCGAGGCGACCCGGGCGATCGCGGCCGACGGTACCGCCATCCCGGCCGACGCAACGGTGTGGGCGGCGGGGTTCGCCGTGCACCCCATCGCGGCCGCCGCCGGACTGGACGTCACGGAGACCGGCCGGATCGTCGTCGACCGCACCATGCGTTCGGTCTCGCACCCGGACGTCTACGCCGCCGGTGACGCCGCCTACGCCATCGGCGAGAACGGCCGGCCACTGCCCATGTCCTGCGCCTCGGCGGGCTTCACCAACATGCAGGCGACCGCCGCCATCATCGCCCGCCTCACGGGCGGCGAGGTCCCGGTGACCGGGCTGAAGTACTACGGCAACCACATCAGCCTCGGACGACGGGACGCGATCTTCCAGATGGTGGACGGGGACGCCCGGTCGAAGCACTGGTACCTGGGCGGCCGGACCGCCGCACGGCTCAAGTCGGGCGTGCTCATGGGGGCCGGGTGGGGAATCGCCCACCCGACCTTCGGGATGCCGAAGCGCAAGCGCCGCCTGGCGACAGCGTCCGAGCGGGCCGGTGTGAGGGCCGCTGCGTAGGCTGTCCCGCATGGAAGCCGCAGCCATCGATCGGTTCGAGGCCGGCCGGGGCCGGCTGGCCTCGCTCGCGTACCGTCTGCTCGGCTCCGCGGCGGACGCGGAGGACGCCGTGCAGGACGCGTTTCTGCGCTGGCAGGCCGCCGACCGGGAACGGATCGCGGTACCGGAGGCATGGTTGACCAAGGTGGTCACCAACCTCTGCCTCGACCGGCTCCGCTCGGCGCAGGCCCGCCACGAGCGCGCGGCCGGTGCCTGGCTGCCCGAACCGCTCCTCGAGGGCGACCCGATGCTCGGCCCTGCCGACTCCTTCGAGCAGCGCGAATCGGTGTCCTTGGCCGTACTGATTCTGATGGAGCGTCTCTCGCCGGTCGAGCGGGCCGTCTACGTCCTGCGCGAGGCGTTCTCGTACAGCCACGCCGAGATCGCCGGGATCCTCGACATCAGCGAGTCCGCGAGCCAGCAGCACGTGCACAGGGCCCGGATCCGGGTCACCGCCGAGCGCCACCGCGGAGGCGAAGCCGACCCCGCCTCCGCGCGCCGGGTCGTCGAGGAGTTCCTGTCCGCTGCCACGTCGGGGCGCACCGAACGGCTGGTGGCGCTGCTCACCGACGACGTGACGGCGGTCTCGGACGGTGCCGGACTGGGCAGGCGGCTCCTGCGGTTGAGGACGCGCGAACGGGTCGCCTCCTTCGTGCGGGCCGGCTTCAGGCCCACGGAGGCGAAGCGGCGGCTGGCAGGCGGCTCACCGGCGATGCACATCGCGCGGGTGAACGGCTCCCCGGCCGTCCTCGCCGTGGTCGACGACCGGGTCGTGGGCATCGTGGCGTTCGGAGTGAGCGAGGGCAAGGTCTCCTCCCTGCACGGCATCGCCGCCGCGGCCCGGCTCTCGCGCCTCAACGAGTCCTGGCGGCGGCACGAACCGGACGCACCGATCATCGCCGCGTGGTGACCGGACGCGGCGACGCGGTCCCTCGCTCCTCGGGCCTCGGCCGCGGGCGGGGATTCAAACGAATGCGCGCTGCCGCGATGAGTCCTGCCGTGTCCGGCGGTCGTACTGTCGGGCCCACGACCGAGGAGGACTTCCGATGCGCAGAGTGACCTATTCGATGAACGTCTCGCTCGACGGATACATCGCCGGACCGGACGGCGAGTTCAACTGGACGGAGCCCGAGCCGGAGGTGTTCCGCTTCTGGATCGACGAGATCCGCCAGGTCGACGTCCACCTGCTGGGACGACGGCTGTACGAGACGATGCTCTACTGGGAGGACCCCGAGCAGGAGGCGTCGTTCGACGACGCGGAGCGCGAGTGGGCCGCGCTCTGGAATCCGCTTCCGAAGGTGGTCTTCTCCACCACCCTGTCGGCGGTGCAGGGCGGTGCCCGACTGGCATCCGGCGGTGTGGCGGAGGAGATCGAGCGGTTGAAGGCCGAGCCGGGGGAGGGCGAGATCGCGATCGGCGGCGCGACGCTCGCCGCCCAGGCGGCCGCGGCGGGTCTCATCGACGAGTACCGGGCCATGGTCTATCCGGTGCTGGTCGGCGGAGGCATTCCGTTCTTCCCCCGGGACGAGCGCCGGGTGGACCTCGAACTCGTCGAGACCCGCACCTTCGCTTCGAAGATCGTCTACCTCAGCTACCGCGTCCGTCAGGACTCGGAAACGATGAGCCGGTAACCGAGGTCGGCGCCTTGCGTTTCAGGGAGTGTCCGTCTCGTACTCGGGACGGCCGGTGGTGCGGTACGTCTGGATCGTCAGCCCTTTCGGCGTGGACTGCAAGTCGACCAGTTCGAGTCCCAGGTCCGAGCCGGTGGCGGGGAAGAGCCGCATGCCCTGCCCGACGACCACGGGATAGGTGAGCAGCACCAACTCGTCGACCAGCCGGTGATCGAGCAGCCAGCGGATCAGGGTGCCGCTGCCCCACACCTGGAGCTCGCCGCCCGGCTCGGCCCTCAGCTCCTCGACGGCGTTGGTGACGTCACCCGACAGGACGGCCGTGCCCGCCCACCGCGGATCGCTGAGCGTGTTCGAGACGACGTATTTGGGCCGCGAGTTCAACGCCTCTCCGACGGGGTTCCCCGGATCCATGCCCGCGCCCCAGGAGCCGGCGAAGATTTCGTAGGTCCGCCGGCCGAACAGGAACGCGTCGGCGCGCTGGAAGGTCCGGACGATGAACGCCGAGGCCGCGTCGTCGAGAAGCGGCGGGGCCCATCCGAGGCGCTCGAATCCGCCGCTGCCCTTCCCGTCCGGAGCATCTCCCCCCTGCCCGGTCTCCACGTCGATCCGCCGATGCCCCTGCATCACTCCGTCGACGGAAATGTTCGTGACGGTCGTCAGTTTCATGATCACAACTCCCTTCCCGCTGAGGGCGTCATCGGTACGACCGAACCGGGAGGCCGATCTCATCGGTCGGGACACGACGCTGCCCACGGCGGCTCGCGGACCTGCACTTCCCCTCAAGGCATATGCGGTTGACGGGCCGCGGCGGGCACCGGTTTGCTGGGCCGGTGACCGACCTTCGCATACAAGCGGTGGACGACGACGCCTCGATCCGCGACTGGCAGTACGTCCACAACCTGATCATCCCCGGCGACGTGCTGTCGCTCGACGACGTTCGCGCCCGCACCGGCCGCAACCGCATGGAGGTCGCCTACCTGGACGACGTCCTGATCGGCTGCACCACCGTGCGCCCGCCCACCGAGGACAACGGCGCCACCGCCACGGTCATCGCCCGGGTCCTGCCGGAGTTCCGCCGCCGGGGGCTCGGCACCCGACTCTACGAACGCGCCCTGAGCCAGGCCCGCGCCCTGAACGCCCAGGTGATCGAGACCGTGGTGCTGGCCGGCAACCCCGACGGGCTGCGCTTCGCCGAACAGCACGGCTTCGTCGAGATCGAGCGCTATCTGCTGCGCGAGGGCGACACGGTGCCCTGGATCGACCTGCGCATGGCCTGACCACCGCCTGGCGCTGCCCCCGGTCAGGCCTTGCGTCCCACGCCGCCGAACATGGCCACCTCGGCAGGCAGATCGCCCTCGGTGTCGTCCGGTCGCCAGCGGTTGCAGGAGACCACGCCCGGAGCAAGAAGCTCGAGCCCGTCGAAGAAGCCCTCGATGTCGGCCGGCGTGCGCTGGGTCAGCTTCGGTGTGCCGTGCTCGTTCCAGAACGCCACCGCGGCGTCGACGTCGGGCATGTCGGGCCGCGTGATGGTGTGCGAGAGGACGAGGTGACTGCCCGCGGGGAGCCGGTCCATCAGACGGCGTACGATCCCGAACGCCTCCTTGTCCTCCTCGACGAAGATGACCACGCCAAGCAGTACCAATGCGACGGGTCGGCTGAAATCGAGGGTGTGCGCCGCCTGTTCGAGGATCCGGTCGACGTTGCGCAGGTCCTCGTCGAGATAGGCCGTGCTGCCCTCCGGCGTGCTCGTCAGCAGGGCATCGGCGTGAGCCAGCACGATGGGGTCGTTGTCGACGTAGACGACCCGGGATTCCGGAGCAATGCGCTGAGCGACCTCGTGAGTGTTGTCGGCCGTCGGCAGGCCGGTGCCGATGTCGAGGAACTGCCGTATCCCGCATTCGTCGACGAGGTACGTCACGGCGCGCCCGAGGAACTGGCGATCGGCGAGCGCGTAGTCACCGATGCCCGGGTGCAGCGCACGGATCCGGTCTCCGGCGACCCGGTCGACCTCGTAGTGGTCCTTGCCGCCCAGCCAGTAGTTCCAGATGCGGGCGGTGTGCGGCTGGTCGGTCTTGACGCGCTTGCGTGCCGCCATCGAGGCAGCGGATTCCTCGGTCACGTGACGTCCTCCAGATCAAGCCGGTCTACCGGTACATTCCCCGACGCGGCGGCCTTTCTCACCGAACGCGTGGTCAACGGGCAATACCGCGGGGAAGAATAGGGCGCATGACGGAAGAAGGCGGCTCGTCCATCGACCGCACGAAGCCCAGCATCGCCCGCGTCTACGACTATCTGCTGGGCGGCAAGGACAACTACGCGGTGGACCGTCAGGTCGGTGACGTCTTCAAGCGCGACCTCCCCGGCTCGGTGGCGATCGCCTTCGCGAACCGCGCGGCCCTGACCCGGGCGATCCGGACGATCGCGACGACCACCGAGGTACGGCAGTTCATCGATCTGGGCAGCGGTCTCCCGACCGTCGACAACGTTCACCAGGTCGCGCAACAGCACGACCCGACGGCCCGGGTCGTCTACGTCGACACCGACCCGCAGGTGCTGGTCCACGGTCGCGCGCTCCTCGAGGAGAACGAATGGACCCGGATCGTCCCCGTCGACGTCCGCGAACCCGAGCAGGTCCGTACACACCCCGACACCCTGAAGCTCATCGAATTCGACCGCCCGGTGGCCGTCATATTCAGCGCCATCCTGCACCATGTCAACGACGACGAGGACCCTGCCGGAATCGTCCGGTACTGGCGCGACCACGTGCCTTCCGGCAGCTACTTCTTCGTCAGCCACTTCCGTTCCGGCAACAACCCGGAGACGGCTGAGGCCGAGAAGGTCCTCCAGGACACCTTCGGCCGCGGCCGGTGGCGGTCGGACGAGGAGATCGCATCCCTGCTGGACGGCCTGAACATTCTCGACCCGGGCATAGTTCCCGCACCTCTGTGGCGTCCTGACGCCGTTGACAGCCCCTTCAACAGCAGCGGTGAGCGCGAACTCACCGTATGGGAACGCCTCATCGCCGCCGGCCTGGCACGCAAACCCTGACCTGCGCACGTCTACCCGGCGCCCCGGTCACGCTTCCCCCGCCTGCCGCTCCTCGCAAGACCCGGCGCCCGCCCGGAACAGTGGGACATGCATCACGGGTGGTAATACACGCCGTCGTCGCCTTGAGCCCTTGCCTCGAGCCGGCCGGCGATATGGCGATTGTTGCCGATCAGTATGTCGGTGGGGTTCTTGGCACTGATTTCGCCGGAGCTCCAGTGCAGGACGGTGCGCCCCCTCGTTCGTGCGGATGGGAGACCATCCGCGCGCTCCACTGCCCGGTCCGTCCCAGCCCGGTGGTGTCGGAACCATCTCCAGGTCTGGGTCCGCTTCCACTACCAAGTACGGCGACGACCGCGTGCCCGTCCTCGCCCTCAAGGCCGGTGCCGACCAACTGCTGTTCCCACCGGACATCGCCGTCGCCTACAACGGCGTCCTGGCCGCCGTCCGCAGCGGCGAGATCACCGAGGCCCGGCTCGAGGAGTCGGTCCTGCGTATCCTGCGGGTCAAGGACAAGGTCGGTCTGCTCAACCGCAGCCCCTATGTCTCCCCGAGGGAGGTCGACCGGGTCGTCGGCGCCCGCAGGCACACGCGCGCCGCCGCCCGGATCGCCGAGCGCACCACCACCCTGCTGGTCAACGAGGACCAGGCGCTCCCGCTGCGCCACGGGCAGCGAAAGCTGCTCGTCGTAGGCGCCAGCCCGGCCTTCCCGACCGACGACACCCGCACCACGGTGCCCGAGCTGGCCAAAGCGTTTGACGAACTGGGCTACAGCACCACTCACCTCGCCATCGGCCGGGCGCCCGACGCGGCGACCATCCACGCGGCCGTGGCCGCGGCACGCGGACGCGACGCGGTGGTGGTCACCACCGACAACGTCGGCGCAACCAGCACGCAGCGCACCCTGGTCTCCCGGCTGCTCGCCACAGGCGTCCCCGTCATCCACCTCGCGGTGCGCCACCCTTACGACATCGCCCACCTCGGCGACGTACCGGCCTCCCTGGCCTCCTACTGCTGGACCGAGGTGGAACTGCGCGCCGCCGCCCGGGTGATCGCCGGCCGGGTCGATCCTCGCGGCGGACTGCCCGTCCCCATTCAGCAGGCCGACGACCCGGCCAAGGTCCTCTACCGCTCCGGGCACGGCCTGTCGTACGACGACTGACGGGCGGGACCGGGCCGTGCGCGTGGCCGGCCGCTCAGGCCACGCGTCGCTCCTCCTGCTCCGGCTCCTCCTCGTCCGGCAGGTGGACGTCGTTCACCGCGATGTCCACCTCCACGACCTCCAGGCCGGTCATCCGTTCCACGGCTGCGATGACGTTGGCACGGACGTCTCCGGCGGTGTCCGTGATCGACGCCCCGTACTCGATGACCACCTGCAGGTCGACGGCCGCCTGGCGTTCCCCGACCTCGACACTGACTCCTTGGGTGACGCCGGGCCCTCGACCGGGCACGCGCTCGCGCACGGCTCCCAGCGCCCGGGCCGCTCCGCCTCCGAGGGTGTGGACCTCGGGGATCTCACGGGCGGCCATCCCGGCCACCTTCGCGACGACGGCGTCGGCCACGGTGGTGTTCCCGCGCTGGCCCGGAGGGACGTCGGCCCCCCTCCGCCCGCGCAAAGGGTTCTCGTTCTCGGCCCGGGATTTCGCCTCTGTGTCGACGCGGTTCGAGGTTTCGGCCATGACGGTCACCTCCGTGGTCGTCGGTGCGTCTGTGCTGGGTTTCGTCCCTCTACCCACCCTAAGCGGAAGTGACGTAGGGGACTAACGCTGACGACAGGGGCACAGGAATCCTGGATTCCCCGGCAGCGCGGGCGAGGGAGGGCTGACCACCCCTCTGGACCGCACTCTGCCGATGCTGCTCCGGGCCCTCGGGCCGTGAGGGCAGCGGGCGCGGATGCGAGCCGGACCTTTCCGAGGTTCGGTGGTCTGCGGATGTCGAGAACGTGCCACCGGCTCCGTCCCAGGAACGTCAGCGGCCACCACCGGCCGCCCGAGGCAGAAGGAGAACCCGTCATGGCGATCCAGCGGATGGACAACGTCGGCATCGTCGTCGAGGACATGGACGCCGCCATTGGGTTCTTCGTGGAACTCGGAATGGAGCTGGAGGGCAGGGCGGACATCGAGGGCCCCTTCGCCGACAAGTGCACCGGACTCGACGGCGTCCGCTGTGACATCGCGATGCTCCGAACCCCGGACGGTCACAGCCGGCTCGAGCTGGCGAAGTACCGCAGCCCGGCGGCGACCAGTGCCGGGCCGCGCGACCGGCCGCACAACGTCCTGGGCACGCACCGCGTCATGTTCGCCGTCGACGACATCGAGGACACCGTGGCCCGCCTGCGCCCTCACGGCGCCGAACTCGTCGGCGGAATCGCCCGGTTCGAGGACAGCCACCTGCTCTGCTACCTCCGCGGCCCCGAGGGCATCATCGTCGGACTGGCCGAGCAACTGCGCTGACACCGGATTCGGACGACGTGCAGCCGACGACGGCGGTGACGCGGATCTCCACGCGCATCGCGGCGAGGCCGAGGGCCGTGACTCCGGTCTCGGTCCAGATCGGCGCGCGGCCGCCGAGGCGGAATCGGAAGATCCATGAACAGCACGGGAGGGTCCGTGAGCAGTACGGACGGGCATCAGGAAGACGAGGAGCCGAGGTGGCTCGACGAGCAGGAGAAGGCCGCGTGGACGGGGCTGATCTCCCTGGTCCTGCTGCTGCCCGGCAAGCTGGAGTCGCCGCTGCGGCAGGAACACGGGCTCAGTCTGTTCGAGTACCTCGTGCTCAGCCACCTCTCCGAGGCCCCGCAGCGCAGGCTGCGGATGGGAGAACTCGCCTTCCTCGCCAGCGGGTCGCTCTCCCGTCTGTCCAACGTCATCAAACGCTGTGAACAGCGCGGCTGGGTCGTACGGTCACCCGACCCGGCCGACGGGCGCTACACCCTCGCCGAACTCACCGACTCCGGCTTCGGCGTCGTCCACTGGGCGGCGCCTACACATCTGCGCTCCGTACGCCGCATCGTTCTGGACGCGCTCAGCACCACCGACCAGAAGGCCCTCACCCGCATCGCGGACAAGCTTCGCATCGTCCCGGACGACTTCGGCTGACCGCCCAGCCGCAGTCTTCCCGCCCGGGGTCAGGGCTGTTCGCGAGCCTGGTCCGCGGCCTGCTCGGCAGCGTCGCTCTCCGTGGTGGCGCCGCGGGTGCTGAGCTTGCCGCCGCTGGACTCCAGGTGCGCCCGCACGAACCACTGGAACAGCTCCAGGCCCCGCAACTGCTCGATGAGGATGTCCTGGGTCACCGGGTCCGACGTCTCGGTGGCCTGCATGGCCTCGCGGTGGTCCTTGATCACACCCGTGTAGACGACGTCCAGGGCTCCCAGGTGCTCGATGGCTTCCGCCAGGCCGATCGAGTAGTCGTCCCATGTGCGCTCGTCGACCAGGGCACCGGGAGTTCCCTTGGGCTCACCGCCCAGGGTGGAGATCCGCTCGGCGATGTCGTCGGTCATCGCCCGTACCTGGTCGACCTGAGGGTCCAGCATCTCGTGGACCGCGATGAAATGCGGGCCGACGACGTTCCAGTGGATGTGCTTCAACGTCAGATGAAGATCGTTGAGCGCGTGCAGGCGCTGCTGCAGCAGCGCCACGATCCGGCTGCTGTCCTGCCCGCTCATTCCCGGCACGGTGTACGAGAGGTCGGAACCCTGTGAGGGCACGGCGTCACTCCTCTGATCGTCATACTCGGTTCTGCCCACCACAGCAGGCCCCGGGGGATCCGTCGCGTGGCCGCGCCCGCCCGCCCCCGACTGTCACCGGAGCGGAGCACCCTGCCGGGACCGTCCCACCTGGTTCCGGCGGCCGTATCGTTCGGCATGATTTATGGTGACCCAAGGAGTCTGTCTGTACCGGAGGTGCAATGATGCGCGCCGCGGCAGCGATCGTCTCCAGCGCTGTCGGTGTGGCGCTCATCGCCGTGATTCCGGCTTGCGACCAGGGCGGGTCGGAGTCGCCGAACGTCGAGTACGGTGACTGCCAGGTCTCTGGGGAGTACGGGGAGTTCGACCTGTCCCCCGAGACGGAGGGCGCCCTCACGGTCAAGACGACCCTGCCTGCGCCCGGCTGGTGGAACGGCGACACACCGGACTCCATCACCGGCGGCTACGAGTACTGCATGGCGGCCAACATCGCCTACCGGTCCGGACTCGACCGGGTGACCGTGAAGAACGCCCCCTTCCCGGAGGTCGTCTCCGGCCGGACCAGGGACTTCGACCTGGCCCTCGCGCAGATTACGATCACCCCGGAACGGAGCAAGGTCGCCGACTTCTCCCCGCCCTACCTCTCCTCGACCCTGGGACTGCTGATCAGGGACGGTGAGGAGATCAACGAGGACAACATCCGCGACGCCCGCATGGGAGTGGCCGAGGGCACCACGGGCGAGGAGTTCGTCGCCAACCGCATCAGGCCGACCAAGCCGGTGACCGCGTTCGCCAACGACCCGGAGATGGTCGAGGCGCTGGAGCAGGGGCGGATCGACGCGGTCGTCCACGACACGACGATCCTGCTGGCGTATCCCCAGAAGACGGAGAACAAGGTGCGCCTCGTGGGCCAGTACCGGACCGGCCAGAGCTACGGCGCCCTGTACCCCAAGGGGTCGGCCGACAAGGAGGAACTGGACCGGGTCATCAAGCAGTTGATCGACGATGGGACGCTCACCAAACTGTCGGCCGTGTACCTCGGGGCCGCCTTCGGTCAGGACCCCGTCAAGATCCCGTACCTCAGGGTCGACGACGGTCCCTGACCGCGCCGGGTGCGGCACCGCTGGCATGAGCGACGGCCCGGCGCCCGCCCCGCCTCACAGGTCCGCCATCAGCAGACCGCTGATATCCTCCGCGGCACCGGCATCCAGCCCCTGCTCAGCCCAGATGATCTTGCCTCTGTCGGTGTACCGGGTGCCCCAGCGGCGCGACAGCTGCGCCACCAGAAACAGACCACGGCCCCCTTCGTCGGTGGTGGCCGCCCGACGCAGGTGCGGGGAGGTGCTCGTGCCGTCGCTGACCTCGCAGATCAGGCTGTCGCCGTCGCGCAGTAGCCGCAGCCCGATGGGGCTCGCTCCGTAGCGGATGGCGTTCGTGACCAGTTCGCTGAGGATCAGCTCGGTCGTGAAGGCCACCTCGCCGAGCCCCCAGGACTCCAGCATGGCGGTGGCCTCGGCGCGGATCCGGGACACGGAGGCGGGGTCCTCGGGCACCTCCCACTCCCCGACCTGTCCCGGGTCCAGCCGCCGGGTGCGTGCGACGAGCAGGGCGATGTCGTCACTCGACCCGGTGTGCAGCATCGCCTCGATCACCGCCCGGCAGGTCTCGTCCGGTGAGGCGCCGTCCGTACGGGCCAGAGCCTCCCTCAGCCTGCCCAGCCCGACGTCGATGTCACGGCCCTGGGCCTCGACAAGGCCGTCGGTGTAGAGGACCAGCCGGCTGTCGGCGGCCAGCTGGAGCTCGGCCGTCTCGACCGGCAGCCCCCCTCCCACGCCGAGTGGCGGGGCGACGGGGATGTCGGGAAAGGTCACGGTGCCGTCGGGGGACACCAGCGCCGGGCTCGGATGGCCGGCCCGGGCGAAGACGCACCGTCCCGACGCCGGATCGTAGACGGCGTACAGGCAGGTGGCACCGGTGACGGTCTCGGTGTTCCCCTCGGCTGCGGCGTCCTCGTCGATTCGCGAGATCAGGTCGTCCAGGTGCGCGAGAAGCTCGTCCGGGGACAGGTCCAGGGAGGCGAAGTTGTGCACCGCGGTTCTCAGCCGGCCCATCGTCGCGGCGGCGTGCAGTCCGTGTCCCACGACGTCGCCGACCACGAGGGCCACCCGGGCCCCCGGCAACGGGATCACGTCGTACCAGTCGCCGCCCACCCCCGCCTGAGCGGGAAGGTACCGGTGCCCGACCTCCAGGGCGGAGAGTTGGGGGAGCGTGCCGGGCAGCAGGCTGCGCTGGAGGGTGACGGCCGTAGTGTGCTCGCGGGTGTAGCGGCGCGCGTTGTCGATGCACACGGCCGCCCGGGCGGCGAGTTCCTCGGCGGGGGACAGGTCGTCCGGCTCGAAGGGGTCCTGTTCCGAACGCCAGAACTCCACCACGCCCAGCAACTGGCCGCGCGCCTGGAGCGGCACCGAGATCATGGAATGGATGCCGTACTCGATGACCGTACGGGTCTCCTCCGGGTCCTGGGCACGCCATTCCTCGGCCATGGCGAGGCGCGGCACCAGGACCGGCCGGCCGGTGGTCATGCCCACGGAGACCGGGTTTTCGGGCACGTAGTGCAACCGCGTCCCGACGGGGTTGAGGGGCGCCCCGTCCTGGATGCCGGCGGCTGCGATGCGGCGCATCTCCATCGGCTCCCCCGTGGGTTCACCGCCCAGCAGTACGGGGTCGACCAGCTCGACCGTGGCGAAGTCGGCGAAGCGCGGCACCGCCACCTCGGTCAGCTCCTCGGCAGTGCGCTTGATGTCGAGGGTGGTACCGATCCGCGTGCTGGCCTCGTAGAGCAGTTGCAGGCGCCCGCCCGCCACCTCCGCCCGGCCGGCGAGGGCGCGCAGCTCCGTGGTGTCGCGCAAGGTGGCGACGACACCCCCCTTCGGGCCCACCGGCCGCAGGCTGACCGCGAGCAGGAGGTCCCCGGCGAGAAAGACCTTGTCGGTGACCGCCCGGCCCGACTCCAGCAGTCCGGCCAGGGCGGGGCTCAGCCCGAGCGCGGTGACCGGACGGCCTTCGGCATCCGCCGGCAGTGCGAGCAGCCGGCGCGCCTCGTCGTTGACCAGCAGCAGCCTTCCGTCACCGTCCAGAATGATCACGCCTTCACGGACCGCGTGCAGCACCGCGTCGTGATGCTCGTACATACGGGTCATCTCCACCGGCAGCAGACCGCGGGTCTGCCGCCGCAAGCGCCCGCTGACCAGTGCGGATCCGCCCGCGGCCAGCAGCAGCGCGACACCGCCGGCGGCGAAGATCACCGGCAGTTGGTGCTGCACCACACTGGCCACCTTGTCCACCGTCACCCCTACGGTGACCAGACCGACCGCGGTCCCCTCCTCGTCGAACACTGCCACCGTCGAGTCGACCGCCTTCCCCAGACTGCTGTCAAAGGTGGTCTGGTGGGGTTTGCCTTCGAGCGCCTCGCCGTAGGAGGCGGAGACATGCTTCCCGATCTGGTCGGGGTCCGGGTGGGTCCAGCGGAAGCCGTAAGGACTCAGCGCCACGACGTAGTCGACGCCGGTCTCCTTGCGCACCTCCTCGGCACGTGGCTGAAGTGCCGCGGTCGGGTCGTCGCTCCGCATCGCCTCCGGGGTGCCCGGCGCTTTCGCGAACGACTCGGCCACCACCAGCGACCGGTCGCCGGCCTCCTCGATCACGGTGTTGCGGTCCTGGATCACGAGCGCCACCACGGCCGTGGCGATGAGCACCAGGACGACAACCAGTTGCAGAAGGAAGACCTGACCGGCGACGCTGCGCGGCCTCAGCAAGGACAGGGCGTGCCGGCCGGCCGCACCGCGACGTGCCTCCTGGCCGGAGTCGGGCGGCCTGGCCTTCGGCGGCACTCGGGCGTCCCGTCGGCTCATTCGGACGTATTGCCGAAGTTTGCCCACTTGTCCAGTATCAGCGACCGGCCGAGGGGGCGCGGCCCAGGGCGGTCGCGCTGGCTGCGACCGCGTTGAGCAGGGTGTTTGTTACTTGCGCCGCGCCGGCCTCACGCGTGGCGTGGGCACGGCGGGGTGTAGTCGAGGCCGGGCAAGTGGCGGGCCCATTCGTCGCGGCCGATGGTGGTCCGGATGCGGTCGCAGGCGTCGGCGAGCGCCCGGCTCCAGGTCGGTGTACCAGATCTGGACGCTGTAGTGGGCCGTCACGGTGAGCAAGGTGCCGTTCGAGGCGAGCGGACGCACCTCCTTCACCGTCCCGCGGGGGTTGGTGAGGTGGGCCAGGTGGGCGGGGCGCGCGCGGTCGGTCACGTCCCACACGTTCACCGCGCCGTCCACGCCGACGGTCACCGCCGTACGGCCGTGCGGGGCGAAGGCCACGCCGGTGACGATATCGGCATGTCTCGCCAGCTCACCCAGGTGCCGGTGCCGGGGAAGGGCGCTGATGTCCCACAGCTTCCGTACGATCGTCGCTCCTGCTCAGCAGCGTACGGCCGTCCGGGCTGAACGCGAGGGCGTCCACGAAATGCCGGTGGCCTTCGAGGACGGTGACGGGGACGGTGTGCCGCGGGTCGGTCACGTCCCAGATGCGGACGGTGCGGTCGTCGGAGCCCGACGCCAGGGTCCTCCCGTCGGGGCTGAACGCCACCGGTTTGACGTTCCCCTCGTGCCCGGTGAGCGTGTCCACCAGCCGGGGGCGGGCCGGGTCGGTGATGTCCCACAGGCGGATGATGTCGTCGTAACTGCTGGTGGCGGCCATGCGGCCGTCGCGGCGTACGGCGATCGAGTAGAGAGGGCCGGAGTGGCCTGTGGGCCGTTGGACAGCAGGACCGGATTCCGCGGGTCGGTCACGTCCCACAGCCGGAGCACACGGTCGACACCCGTCCCGGCCAGCGTGGCGCCGTCCCCGGTGAACTCGATCGCGTTGAGGCCGACTCCGTCCGCGTCGAGGGCGCCGAGCCGGCGGGGCAGTCGCGGATCACTCATGTCCCACAGGACGACGCGCGAGCCGTCGGCCATGGCCGGAGTGCGGCCGTCGGCCGTCACGGCCGGTGCGTGCCCGGCCGGGGTGTGCTCGGCGGGTGCCTGCCCGGCCGGCCGGGATCCCAGCGTCCTGGAGCCCATCGACGCAACGGACAGCGTGCTGAGCAGGGCGTCCCGGGTGCGCGCTGAGGTTCGTGCGGTAGTACTCGTCCAGGCCCGCCACCAGCGCCACATGCGATGCTCGCCACCTGTTCCCCGCATGCCGGCCCTCACCTGAGACGTGGGGGAACGCTCCGTGCCCACAGGCCGTCGCCCGCGTGCACGACCTGCCCCTCACCGCGTGATCACCCACGGGGTGTTGATGTAGGCGCCGTCGCCGAGGCCGTCACACCTTCGCAGTGGTCGGCCGGCCCGCAGTCCCGCCAGGCTTTCGCGTCCGCCGTGTTGCCGGGCACCGGGCGGGCGGTGGCCACCACCAGGCGCGTCTCCGCGTCCACGATGACCTGCGACATCGCCACCAGCAGCACCCGCTCGGCCGGCGGTAGCCGCCATGGACGGCCTCACCCACAGCCCTCGCGACCACGCTCTCGACGGCCCTCAGTAGCCGACCCAACTGGTCGACCCGCAGCCCGGTGAACGTCTCCGCCCCCACCCGCCCGGCCCTCACCACCCCAGCCATGCAAGGGAGATGCCCCGTCACAGCCTTCTGCAACACCCCTTACGCCTTGCCGGGCCGGCGGTACGGATCGCCGTCGGTGTCATGGGTTTGCCGGTGGTGGCGCGGGCGGCTTCTGTGGCTCGCTGGTTCGGGCTTGGCTGCCCAGGAGGAGTCAGCCGTGGCGTCGGCCTCGAGTACATCCTCGCCGTACACATCCCGCAGCCAGTTGAACTGGTAGATGGTGTCGAGATAGCGCTCCCCGAGATCCGGAGCGATGGCCACCGCCGTCAGGTCATCTGAGCCGTGCTCAGTCAGCCAACGCATGGCACCGCTGACGACCGTTCCCGTGGAGCCGCCGAACAGGAAGCCGCGTCCGGCCAAGCGGTGGCAGGCACGGACGGTGTCCGTTTCTTCCACGTGTATCACCTCGTCCACGTAGGACTCGTCCAGCAAGGGGGGACGCAGGCTCATGCCGAGTCCGGGGATCAGACGGCGGCCTGGTGCGCCACCGAAGATGACCGATCCTGCGGTGTCCACCGCGACGATGCGCACCGGCCGATGCCACTGGCGGAAGTAGCGTGCGCAGCCCATCAGAGTTCCGGTGGTGCCCGCTCCGACGAACAGGACATCCAGGTCCGGGAAGTACTGGGCGATCTCTGGTGCCGTCTTGCGGTAGTGGGCTTGCCAGTTGCTCGGGTTCGTGTACTGACTGAGCCACACGTAGCGGTTGTCGGAAGCACATAGCGCCCGGACATGGTCGATCCGTGCACTTAGCAAGCCGCCGTTTGTGCCCAAGTCGGCGACAGTGTGCACGCGGCTGCCCAATGCCTCCATCAGGAGTCTGGTCGACAGGTTGCATCTGGAGTCCGTTACGCACAGGAACCGGTAGCCCTTGCTCGCCGCGATCATGCTCAGCGCCACGCCGAGGTTGCCGGACGAGGATTCGACCAAGATGGAGCTTGGCTTGATCAGTCCCTCACGCTCGGCGGCCTCTACCATCTCGACAGCTGCTTTGAGCTTGATCGAGCCAGCGAAGTTGAAGCCTTCACACTTCAGGAACAGTGAGCGCCCGAAGATCGACCGAAGGTCGACAAACAGCTGCGGCTCATTGAACGCATGGGGAGCCGATATCACTGGCACGACGTTCTCCTCATCTTCTGCGGCAGCACGTTCAGTAACGTCCCGCCGGCCATTGCGGGTGGTTCCCGTCTGCGGGTGCAGGACGTAACCCGCCGCGTGGCTGGGCGAAGCGCTGACGGTTACCCGTACCGGCGCAGTTCATGGAAGAAGTCGTCGATGACGTGCAGTTCCCCTGAGCGGCTCACTTCGTCGTAGACGTACTTGCCGACCGCGAGGTCGAGCACCCCGAGACCGAAGGGCGAGAACACTACTGGCCGGTCGGACGGCACCCTCACCCGCCCGGCCATCACGTCGTCCAATGTGCCCGTCAGGAAGCTCCGGCCGCCGCTGAGTTGCTCGGCCAGATGCGGGGAGGTGTTGGCCTTCAAGCAGTGCTCGACGTCATCGACGATGTTGGCGGAGGCGAGAATGATCTCCGGTGCGAGGTCACGCAGCGACACGTGCAGGACCACTGGATTGTGTGAGAAGCACGCAAGGTCGCTGACGTGCGGTTCAGCTGCGACGGTGGCGAAGACCACCAGGTCGCTGTCGCGGATCAGCCCCTCGGCGCTGTCGTGCACCGTAATCCGGCCTGTGGTGCCCAACTGCTCGAGGTAGCCGCAGAACCCGGCGGTGCTGTCGGCGGACAGGTCATGCACGCCGATCTCGTCGAACGACCAGCCGTCGTTGGCGAGAAACGTGTGGACGTACCGGGCGATCAGGCCCGTTCCGAGAAACCCGACGCGCGTGGGCCGTGTGCGGTTGCGAGTGAGTCGGTCCGCGGCCAGCGCTGCCGATGCGGCTGTCCTGGTGGCGCTGATGACGGAACTTTCCAGGCAGGCGAATGGATAGCCGGTCTTCTGGTCGTTGAGGATCAGCACGGCTGAGGCCCTGGGGATACCGGCCGGTACGTTCTCCGGGAAGCTGGAGATCCACTTCATGCCATCCACTTGCACGTGTCCGCCGATCGACGCGGGCAGCGCGATGATTCGGGAGGATGGGCGATCGGGGAATCGCAGGAAGTACGAGGGGGGGTTCACCGACTTGCCGGCGCCATGCAACCGGTAGGTGGCTTCGACCAACGCGATGATCTGCTTTTCACGCCCTTTGAGCGCTTGCTGAACCTGGGCGCCGGAGATCACGGCGAAGGGCGGGACCGCGGGCGTCTCCAGCGTCGCGGACGCCGGCACGGCGGTGGGGACGGGGGCTGCAGGGCGGCTGCTGGTCATCGGGCGGTCACCTCGGCGGTCGGCGTGCGGTCGGGTAGTCGCACCGAGTCGGCCATGGCGACAAGCACCTCGCGCGACCCCTCGAAGGGCTCGCGGCTGTGCGCGGTGCGGATGTTGTCGACGAGCATCAGGTCGCCCGCCTGCCACGGCTCGCGCGCCGTGTTGGCCTCATAGACCTTGTTGAGCAGCTGGACCACGTCCTCGCCGATCGGGTCGCCGTCCCCGAAGCGCGTGTCGAAAGGCAGACCGTCGGGGCCGTAAACCTCCAAGAGGTACTCGCGGACCTCAGGGGCCAGTGTCCACTGGTTGAGGAACGCGATCTGGTTGAACCAACAGCGTCGACCGGTAAGTGGGTGTCGCACCACTGCGCTGCGGCGCTGCCTGGTGCGCAGGGTTCCGTCCGGTTGCCAATCGAACTCGATGGCGTTGGCTCGGCAGTAGCTCTCGACGGCTTCCCGGTCGTCAGTGCCGAACGCCTCGGAGACGGATGAGCCGATCTCGTTGTTGTAGCTGCGAGTGAGCAGCCAGCCTTCCCGCTGGAATCGGTCAGTCAACTCGGTGGGCAGTTGCTCGATCACGGTGGCCGCATCGGCCACTCCCGTCGCCCCGCCCTCGTCGGCCGGGGTCAGGCAGGCGAACAGCATCAGGGAGGGCACTTCCAGGGTGTAACTCTGCTCGTGGTGCATGCACATCGGCTGGTTCGGCGGCCACTGCGTCGAGGAGTACACACTGCCCGCGTAGGTCCGTCGCGGTGCGAAGGGTTCACGCTCCCTTACCAGCTGGTTGCTCAGCCGCTCGAAGACGGCACTGGTCTCGGCTACGTCAGGCAGCTCGAGGCCGCGAATCAGAACGCAACCGTGTTCGGCGACTACGGCGCGCAGCGCATCGCGGTGCTCGGCTGCCCAGCTCGGCGCGTGGACGGGACTTTCGGTCCTCAGCATCGGAGGCCGTCCGGGCTGCAACTGGACGTCACCGAGCGGAGACGCCGGGGTGCTGAAAGTCACTTCGCTTTCCTTTCGGTGGGCGGCTGTGTGGTTCGCCTAGGAGGACGGCAGTAGCTCGGCGGTCTGCAGTACGGCCTGTGCTGTCTCGGCCGGACGGGTGCGCAGGAAGTAATGGCCGCCGCTTTCCAATTGGCGCAAGTCGACCCGGGTAGCGAGGAGTTCCCAGTCGCGGTGTCGACTCTGGTGATCAGTTGTGATCGGGTCATCGATGGCGACGATCACGGTGACCGGTACGGACAGCCTGACCGCGGGGGGAGCGTCAAGGAGGTCTGCGAGATAGCGGTGCGCGGACACACAGTCGTGCCGGTAGGCACGGCCAACATGTTCGGCACGCTCCGCATCCATCTCATGGAGCTCGGTGTAACCGCTGTCTGCACTCAACTTCGCGGCGATCTCTGCGCTGCTCTGCCTCATGAGATCCGCGGCAGCAGCGTTCCGTTCGGACGCTGTGCCCAGCATCTGCGCACCGAGGAACGCTCGTTGCAAGTCCAGCCCGCGCTTCTCCAACTCTCTGGCAGTCGCCACAGCGAAGGCAGCGCCCGAGGAGTGACCCCAGAGCAGAATTCCGGTCAGGTTCCGTTCGGTGATCTCGGCGACGACCTGCGCCACCACATCCTCCAGGGGCATGAACGGTTGACTTTCGGCGGTCATGTCGTGACCGGGCAGCTCAACGGCGTAGACCGCGATTCCGCTGCCCCGCATCGCCTTGGCCATCGGCTGGAAGTTCACGGCGTTGCCGCCGGCATAGGGGAAGCACACCAGGGCAGCGGTCGGCGCCTCATCCACTGCGCTCAGGGGCTGAAGCAGCGCGGTCTGCTCATCGGTCCTGCCGTCCACCAGCGCGGCCAGATCCGCGAGAACCGGGTGACGGGTTACGTCCTTGAGCGACACCGTGCGGTCCAGGGTGATCGCCAGCTTCACGGCCGTCAGCGACGTACCACCCAGGTCGAAGAAGTGGTCCCGTCGATCGATCCGGTCCTGCGGAATGCCGAGCACCTGCGTCCACGCGGCCGCCAGCCGCCGCTCGGTCGGCGTATCCGGCGCGTGACGGCCTTTCTCGAAGCTCTCGTTCGTGCGGGGTTCGCTCGCGGCCAGCGCTGCCAGTGCTCGCTTGTCGGTCTTGCCGTTGGAGGTCAGCGGCATTCCTTCGAGCCAGTGGAAGGCCGACGGCATCATGTACTGGGGTAGGGACTCACTCAGCCGGCCCCGCAGGTCCTCGACCGGAAGCGACTTGGGCGCGGAGTAGAAGGCGATCAGTTGCTTATTCCCGTCGGGTAGCTCGGCGGCCACCACCGCGCCGTCACGGACTCCGGACACCCCCAGCAGGGCATTCTCGATCTCGCCGATCTCGATCCTGAAGCCTCGGATCTTGACTTGGGTGTCAAGGCGTCCGAGGAACTCCAATTTGCCCTCGGGCAGCCAGCGTCCGTGATCGCCGCTGCGGTAGAGCCGGGCTCCCGGACGGTGCGGATCGGGCATGAACGATCGCCGAGTGCGTTCGGAGTCGTTGACGTAGCCACGCCCCACGCAGACGCCGGAAAAGACGATCTCCCCGGGGGCACCGAGGGGGACCAGTGACAGCTGCTCGTCGACGACGTAGACGTGTACGTTGTTCACGGGGAAACCGAGCGGGACTCGTTCGCGGTCCGGGACCCGGGACATGACTTCGTGGTTGGTGTCGTCGGACGTTTCGGTCAGCCCGTATGCATTGACCAGCTTGATGTCGGGCTCGGCCGCGAACCAGCGCTGCGTGAGTTCCTTCTTCACTGCCTCGCCGGTGACCGATACGCAGCGCAGGCTGGGCAGTTCGCGTGGGCGCTGTTCCAGGTAGCCCAAGACGACTTCGAGGTAGGAGGGTACGACCTGGAGCACGGAGACGCGGCCACGCGCGATCGTGTCGACGAATCGCTTGACGTCCAGGATCACCTCTTGTTCGACCAGGAGGGTCCGTCCACCGACCACGAGCGCGGAGAGCAGTTGCCACAGTGAGATGTCGAAACACTGGGGGGCTGTCTGGGCGACCACCTGCCCTGCGTCGATCCCGAGATCGTCGATCTTGGCGTAGAGGTGGTTGAGCATGCCCGTGTGCTCGCACATTGCGCCCTTGGGCTCTCCCGTGGAGCCGGAGGTGAAGAAGATGTAAGCGAGTTGGTCCGGTCCGACTGCGATGCCCAAGTCGTCGTCAGCATGGCCCTCGTCGTACACCGTCCCAATGAGGACCTTCTGGGCTTCCGGTACCGAAGCCAGGGCCTGGTCGAGGGATTCAGTACTTCCGGGTTCGGTGAGAACGAGCTCGCACTCGGCGCGGGAGAGCATGGCCGCGATGCGGTCAGCCGGGAAGCCAGGTTCGACGGGCAGGTACACGCCCCCGGCCTTGAACACCGCGAGGACGGCCGCCATCCACTCCAGGTTCCTCTCGGTCACCACCGCGACGACACCTTCGCGTCGCAGCCCGCGCGTCAGCAGTGCTCGTCCGAGTTGGTTGGCACGTGCGTTGAGCTGCCGGTAGGTCCATTGCAGATTGCCGTGCACGGCGGCCAGGTCATCCGGGTGCAGCTTCACCTGCTGTTCAAACAGCTCGTGCATTCGGGAGTTCGGCAGGGTACGGCGCGGTCCGGCAAGGTCCTCGAGCTGGAAGCGGACCTCGTCGGCGGACAGCAGGCTCTGCTGCGCGTGCTCGGCGTCCGGGTTCGCCGCGATGAGCGCTAGCGCGGCGAGGTGGTAACCAACGATTCTACCGGCGCAGTCAGCGTCCAGTACCTCGGTCCGGTAACGCAGTCGCAGCGTGGGGTGGCCACCGGGTGTCGAAAATCTGACCCACAGCACGGTGCCTTCGGGGAGATCGGCGCCTACGTCCATCGGCCGGGAACCTGAGGCCGGATGCGGATCGAAGACGGTTTCGACCGACGGCCCGGTCAGAGTCAGCTTGCGCTTGAGCTGGTCCACCGGAAAGTCTTTGTGTGACAGCAGTTCCGATGCGGCGCGATGGGTGCTCACCAACAGCGCCCGCCACGATTTCGGCGCGGTCGTCAGCAGGCACGGCAACGGTCGGCCACCCGTATCGGCGACGTAGCCGGTGGTAACGTCGCGTTCGCCGGACAGCGTGGCGAGGACTTTGGCGTGCGTGGCCAACAGCACGGAATCGAGCGGGATCGAGAGGTCCTGCGTCAACCGGTGCAAGGCGTCCATGACGTCGTCCGAGATGGTGGCCACGTGTTCGTCGATGCCCTTCGTCGGACGAAGCGTCCACCGGGGGATCGTGGTAGATCCGCCGGCCATAAGCACACCGCGCCAGAACTCCCGGTCCTCATCCACTCGCGTTCCCATCGATCGGTCCCTCTCCTTGCTGTAGGCACCATGTCTGCCGCCCAGACCAGGGCTACTTCTGCTGCACCTGCTGCGTCCGGACCGTCTGGTGCCCGGAGGCCTCTCTCAGTTCCGCGGCGGGGTTTCCACCCCATCGTGCGTGCGCCGGTACTTCCTCGCCCTTCATCAGGAAGGAGTCGGGCCCAAGCACCGAGCCGTTACCCATCGTCACGCCATAGTGAACGTGGGCGCCGACACCGACCGTGCATCCGTCACCGATCGTGCTGCGGTCGGATTTGAAGGTGCCGTCCTCCTGCGAGTGGCACTGGATCTTGCTCCCGGCATTGAGGGTGCAGTCATTGCCGATGGTGGTCAGCATTCGTTCCGTCAGATAGCAGCCGTCGTCGAAGACCCTCCTGCCTAGCCGAACACCCAGGAGCCGCCAGATCACGTTCTTGAACGGCGTGCCGTTGAAAACGTCGAGGTACTCGTCAGGCACCTTCCAGAGGCGCTCATGCCACCAGAAATAGGGGTCATAAATGGAACACAGGCGCGGTTGCAGCCCGCGGAAGGCCACGATGGCTCGCTCCATCAGCGCGAAGTACAGGGGCGTGACAAAAAGACCGAGAACGAGGAATCCCGCGAGTGCCAAACACCCCAGAGAATCGTATAGCTCAGCGTGGGCGAACGCGAGCACCGTGAGTACGAAAACATAGAACCATCGCACGATCAAGAAGAGGGCCATTGACCGGATGTTGTAGCGGTTCTTCGCGGCAAGATTACGGGACATGGCTTCCCCGGTCCGCATGTGATCGAACCTGGAGTCGCGCTCGACCGACCGGGGAATCTCGAAACACGGCGAGCCGAGCAGGCCCACACCCTCTCGTATCTCACCGTCGAGGGGAACCATCACCTTTGTCGCGAGAAGGCAGTTGTCACCCGTTCTCGCTCCCGAAGGATAAACAATGTTGTTTCCGAGGAAGTTACGCCGCCCGATCGACGCTCTTGACACTCGGAAAGATGTACTCGAGAAGTCCGCATTGACGATCGACAGGCCGTCAGCGACCATCGTTCCGCTGCCTACGGAGCAGAGATACGGCGTCTCGTGCTGCACCTCCGTGCCGAAGTTCGAGCCCGTTTGCTCTACACGCGACAGATCGTACCCGAGGCCGCGCAGATAGTGGACGATGTAGGAGCTGTCACCGAACAGCCACTTGAAGAATTTGACGTTGGTGATGCGTGTGATCGCCCGGTGTATCGAGTAATGGAAGCCGTACAGTGGATATACCTTGTTGGGTTTGATCACCAGATTCAGCAAGCGTGGAACGGTGAACAACACCACAAGGCCAAGAAGAACGAAGCCGAAGAATAGAACGGAGGACACGGTCAGCGCATTGACGAAAAGGCCGGCAGATCCAGACTCCGCCGCGCCCAGGCCAAGCCAGTAATCCACCGCCGGCACCTGCGTCACCAGCATGTACGGACCCCCGACGGCCAGTGGCGCGGCGAGGAAGAACAACTGACCTACCGTGGTGAGGCCGAAAGCGACCCGCCGCAGTCTGCCGCACGGGGCGGGAGGCACTCTCACGTAGTCCACCTCCGTGGGCTGCGCCGGAGACCCGTGCCACCGCTGACCGTGCGGAACCGACTGGCCGCTGTGCAAGGAGGACGTATGGCCAAGCTGTGCCCCGTCGCCCATTATTGTGTCGATATCGAGCACGGTCTTCTCACCGACGAAGACATCCTGACCCAGAGTAACCGAACCTGTCTGAATACGGCCGGCATGAGCCCGGTAGCAGAGGAAGAATGATTCCTTGCGGATCACCGTGCCGGCACCGATCGTCAGCAAGTCGGTGCAGACTGGAACGCTGCGTGAGAGGATCGTGACGCCTTTGCCGATTCGTGCACCTAGGGCACGGAGATAAAGCACGTAAAGAGGATTACCGACGAGGAAGAGGATTGGGTTGGCGTGGAGCAGAACCTTGACGGTCCAGAAGCGGATGTAGGCGAAACCCCAGACCGGGAATTCGCATGACTTCCATCGTCCGATAAGAATCCACTTGGCCATGAGGGGGAAAGTGCATGCACCGACGAAGGCAGCCCCACCAAAAGCGACCGACCTCAGGTAGAGCTCCGTCACACCCGAGCCGGCAGAAACCCAAGCGTAGCCGCGGGCGATGACAAGTCCAGCGAGGACTGAATACCCCAGGAAAAGCAGGAACTGTAGCAGTCCGCAGAGTGTGTAGGCGAGCGTGCCGAGAGGATTAACTCCTTCCGGCAACGTTGGGGTCGCTGAATTCTCCGAAGCGGGTGCAACTACGGAAATCGACTTCTGTGCTGTGGTATCGGGGAGCGCTGACACCAGACTGCGGATCGTCGGATTGCGGTAGATGTCTTTAATGGAAACCGGAGGCAAGTCTGCCCTTTTTCGGACGCGAGCACAAAACTGTGTCATCACCATTGAGTTGGCACCGAGGTCATCGAAGAAGTTGCTGTCGACCGGCACCTCTTCAATGCTCAGAACGCCAGCGAGTATCTCGGCGAGTATCCGTTCGTGATCCGTCAAAGTCCGGTCTTCGACCGACGAGGCGCTCTTCATGCGCTGCGTGACCTTGGATTCAGCCGAAACGGACGTCAGGGACTCGGCAGGGTTCTCCAGCATGCCAGCTCCTCGCGATTGATGTGATCAGCATTTACGATGCGGCCGATTGCACGAGCGCACATTTATGCCACCACCAGGACAACGTCCCGCCTCAGCTTCCGACATTGACGGGCGGCGTGCCACTCGACATGGACTCGACTGCACCACTCGAGGGCTGAGCGGCAAGGCCAGGCCAGCTCATAGAGCATGAGCGCAGGGTCCGCGGACCAGGCGCTATCACTACACGACGCCACTACTGCATAAGAGTGGTGCGCCCGGAAGCGCACCGGGGCCGCGCCAGACAGCTGATCACCGAGCGAACCGGTCTGCCCCTGTCCGTCGGGATCTCCGGTGCCAACGTCCACGACAGCCAGGCCCTGATCCCGCTCGTCAAGGGCATCCCGCCCGTCCGCTCCCGCCGGGGACCCCGTCGGCGCAGGCTCCGAAAGCTCCACGCCGACAAGGGCTACGACTACGCCCACCTGCGGCAATGGCTGGCCCAGCGGGGCATCCGGCACCGCGTCGCCCGCAAGGGCGTCGAGACCTCGCAGCGGCTCGGACGGCACCGGTGGACCATCGAACGCACCATGGCCTGGCTCGCCGGCTGCCGCCGCCTCCACCGCCGCTACGAGCGCAAAGCCGACCACTTCCTGGCCTTCACGAGCATCGCCTGCACCCTCATCTGCTTCCGTCGACTCGCCAAATGAGATGACCTCTAAGGCCCGACGGCTGTTGGCATGGCAGGCGATGGGGGAGACGGGGACCACGGTGTCGCTCGCACCCACCTCCGACGCCCAGATCGGCCTGGAGACCGCCGTCCCCTGCCGTCGACGAGGCGCTGGCCGCCGGTATCCGCCCCGGACTGAGCACGACGTCGAAGTGGCCTTGGCGAGCGACATGTTCACACAGCGAAAGAATCCTTGCACGCCGTCGACGCGGACGGCGCAGACGGTGCACACCCCCCGAGCCCCGCACCCTGATGCGAGACGGGTTCTTCACCCTCACCGGCGTCGCCGACCTGACGGCGGCCGACACGGCGGACACCTTGATCGTCCCCAACCACCCGGATGTCGAGGAGTCCCGCCGCCCCGCCGTCCTCGATGCCATCCGACAGGCGCATGCCCGCGGTGCGCGCCTGATCGGATTCTGCAGCGGCGCCTTCACCCTGGCGGAGGCCGGAGTCCTCGACGGCCGGCGGGCCACGGCGCACTGGAAGTGGGCGGGCTTCTTCCGGGCCCGCTTCCCCTCCGTCCGGTTGGAAGCGGACGTCCTGTTCGTGGACGACGGCGACATCCTCACCGCTGCGGGGAGCGCGGCAGCGCTCGACCTGGGGCTGCACGTGGTCCGCCGCGACTACGGCGCGGAGGTCGCCAATTCCGTGAGCCGACGCCTGGTCTTTGCCGCGCACCGGGACGGCGGACAGCGACAGTTCGTGGAGCGCCCCATGCCCGACGTGCCGGACGAGTCCCTGGCGCCCGTCCTGGCCCGGGCCCAGGAACGATTGGACTCACCCCTCACGGTCTCCGACCTCGCGGCACGTGCGGCGGTCAGTGCGGCGACGCTGCATCGCCGCTTCCGGGCACAGCTGGGCACGACACCGTTGACATGGCTCAGGGGCGAACGGCTCGCCCTAGCCTGCCGGTTGATCGAACGGGGTGAGCACCGCTTCGAGGTGGCGGCCCGGGGCAGCGGGCTCGGCACCGCCGCCAGCCTCCGCACCCTGATGCGCCGCGAGACCGGCATCACTCCGTCGGCATACAAGGAGCGGTTCGGGCCGGGAACGAACTGAAGCATGAAACCGGCGAAGACGGGGCAGACGGTCGACCTGTTGAACGGGAGGGTGTCATGACAATGACGGAACAGTCGGCCACGTCGGCGAAGGAGGAAACCGCGCGTTGCGCACACCACGACAGCCACGGACCGAGAACCGGTGCCGAAGAACCCGAGTCCCCGCGTGAGCGGGTCAACCGCCGCTGGAACGAGGTGCTGCAGGAGACACGGGTCACGCAGACCGGCGTGCAGATCCTCTTCGGCTTCCTGCTGAGCGTGGCCTTCACTCCACTCTTCCGGCAACTCGGAACGGTGGACCACGTCATCTACGTCACCACCGTGGTACTCGGCGCTTCGGCCACCGGAGCCCTCATAGCGCCCGTCTCCATCCACCGCTTCCTGTCCGGCCAGCGGATGAAGAACGAAGTGGTGGAGGCCGCCTGCCGCCTGATGATGTGCGGCATGGTCCTGCTCGCGCTGACCATCGGCTGCACGCTGCTCCTCATCCTGCGTTTCGTGGTGCCCGGCGTCCTCGCCGAAGTGCTCGTCGTCGGGGTCATGCTGTGGTTCGGCCTCTGCTGGTACGTGCTGCCCTTGCGCATACGACACCGCGCCGCTCCCCATTCCGGCCATCCCGGCGCCGACGGGGACTAGTCCACTTCGCCGGTAGGCTGGGGTGGTGCGCACGGTCGAGCTTCTGTTGGACGAGGCGGCAGAGCTGACGGTTCTGGAGGCTTGGCGGCGGCTCGCGGACGCGGGGCTGCCCAGTCAGGCACGCCACCGCTCGCCGACCAACCGTCCGCACCTGACCCTGGCGGCATGCCCGGAACTGACCGCTCCCATCCGTTGGGAGCTCGCCGAGGTGGCGGCCGCTCTGCCGCTGCCGGTGCGCTTCACCGGCCTGGTCCGCTTCGAGCGGCCCACCTCGGTGCTGGCCTGGTCGCTGGACCCCGACCCCGCGATGGCCGGTCTGCAGCGCAAGGTGTGGGAGGCGGTGGTCTCGGACAGCCCGCCCGGGAGCCTCAGCCCGTTCCACCAACCCGGGCGCTGGAGTCCGCACATCACCCTCGGCCGTACCCGACGCGCAGGAGCCTTCGCGGGTCGGCGCATTCCCGAACTGCTTCCGGCGCCCCCGTTGTCGGCCCGGCTCGTCACTCTGCGCAGCTTTGACACGGAGACCGGGACCTTGGAGGTGCTGTAGCCCCACTCCTACTCCTCCGGGCCTCGCCCCAAGTAGACCGCTGCGGGCCACCTACCAGATCTTGAGACCACGAGCAGCAGATGGCAGGCTCCTCCCGCATGATCGAGGAATTTGCCAAGGACAACCTGCACGGACGACTGCGGCGGGACCGTGAGGCGCTGCTCTGGAAACTCGACGGCTTGTCCGAATACGACGCCCGCCGACCCCTGACAGCGACCGGAACCAACCTCCTCGGCCTGGTCAAGCACGTGGCCACCGTCGAGGCCAGGTACTTCGGTGAGGTCTTCGACCGCCCGTCCGCGGAACCTCTGCCCCGGTGGCAGGACTCCGACGGCAGCGATCTGTGGGCGACCGAGAACGAGACCCGTGATCAGATCATCGAGTTCTACCGGCGCACATGGGAACACTCCGACGCGACGATCAACGAGCTTCCTCTCGACGCCCCCGGCCATGCGCCGTGGTGGCCGGAGCCTCATGCCGACACGAACCTGTTCGCCGTCATGATCCATGTCCTCGGCGAGTCGATCCGGCACGCCGGGCACGCCGACATCCTGCGCGAGGGCCTCGACGGCCGGACCGGCTTGCGCCCGGAATACGAGAAGCCGGTCGACGAGAAGGCCCGCGCAGCCCACCGCGCGAAGATCGAACAGGCCGCCAGGTCGGCCGCACCCCCCAGCATGTGAGCCCGCCGACGCCCGGAGCGTCGTAGAAGCAGTCGCGAACCCGTCCTTGCCCACCAGGCATGTCGCGGACGAGCGTCAGTAGTTCCGCCACTCGTCCAGCACGTACTCAAGTACGGCCGGATCCATCAGCGTGCTCGGCCGTGCGTCCTGGCGGCGGCGGTCCACGGGGAACACACTGGCCGCTTGGAGGACCGCCTCGTCCAGATAGTGCAGTCGCGGGCTGTCCGGCGCCAGCCGCAGCGGTGGGGGCGCACCGTCGCCCGGGGTGGCCAGGACGAAGCCCCAGTTCCCGAAGCTCGGTACGTCGACCTGGAACTGGGCGGTCGAGTAGCCGGCCGTCTCGATCGTCTTCGCGATCGACCAGTACGTCTTCGGCGCGAAGAATGGCGACCCGCTCTGCACCATCACCCTGCTCTGCGGTGTCAGGACCTGCCCGAGCAGGTGGTAGAACTCCACCGAGTACAGCTTGGCCAGTGCCGCTGTGTCCGGGTCGGGGAAGTCGATGACGACCGCGTCGTAAGGCTGCCGGGCGCTGCGCAGCCAGTTGAAGGCGTCGGCGTTGACGACCTCGACCCTCGGGTCGCTCAACGCCTCGTCGTTGAGGTCGCGCAGGGGCTCGTAGTCGCGCGCGAGCCGCGTCATCGCCGGGTCCAGTTCGACGAGAGTGACGTGCCGTACGTCGTCGTAGCGCAGCACCTCGCGCAGGGCGAGCCCGTCACCGCCGCCCATGATCAGCACGTTGGCGCGGGAGCCCGCGAGCGCAGGGTGGACCAGGGACTCGTGGTACCGGTACTCGTCGACGGAGCTGAACTGGAGATCACCGTTGAGGAAGAGCCGCATGTCCGGTTCGCCGGTGAAGGCCGTGGAGCGCGTGATGACGATCTCCTGGTACGGCGTCGTCTCCGCGTGGACGATCGGGTCCCGGTACATCTGCTGGCGCGCGCTCACCTCCAGATCGTCCGCGAACACGTACGCCGTACCGAGCACGACCAGCACCGCCGTCACCCCGGCCAGCAGGGCGTTGCGCACCCAGCGCCGGATCTGCCGGCGGAAGATGAACACCACCACGATGACCCCGGCCACCGCGTTCACCCCGCCGATCACCAGCGCGCCCTTGAGCTGTCCGAACGTCGGCAGGAGCCACAGCGGGAAGCACAGGCCGCCGACAAGCGCTCCGATGTAGTCGACGGCGAACATGTCGGCGACCGCACTGCCCGCCTCCTGCCGCCGGATCCGCTGGAGCAGGGTCATCAGCAGCGGAATCTCGGCACCGATCAGCAGGCCGACGGCGACCGCGACCACGATCATCGCGGGCATGTACAGCTGAAGCCAGGCGAACGCCGCGTACAGCACCAGCACCGACAGCCCGCCGACCAGCGCGAGCACACCCTCCACCAGCGCGAACGCGCCCACCGCGCGCCGGCGCAGGGGTTTCGCGGCGAGGGAACCGAGCCCCATGGCGAACACCATCACGGAGATCACCACGGAGGTCTGGAGCACCGAGTTGCCGATGAGATAGCTGCCCAGCGCGGTCAGGGCCAGCTCGTACACGAGACCGCAGGCCGCGCAGAGGAAGACGGCGAACAGCAAAAGGAAACGTGCCCCCCGGGTGGGCCCGACGACCGGGGGGCGGGAGGGTGTCGCGGTGGTGTCGCGGTCTTGCACGGTGGGAGCGCTCATCGAGTGGCGCCGTTACGAGATCGCCGCGCCGACCATGAACCCGGTGCCCAGGTACATGCCGGCCTGGACCCAGGCGGCGGGGTGCGGACGGCTGTCCTGGTCGTCGAAGACGACCGCGCCCATCTGGCCCGGCGTGAACACGCCGATCACGATGCCGACGACGGTCATCACCAGCACCCCGGCCAGGCCGTACAGCAGCGTGCTCACCAGGCCGTAGCCGAGGCCCTGTTCGGACTCGCTCGCCTCGATGGCCTTCATGATGACCAGACCCACGGCGACGGACTGGCTGCCCAGCAGGACGGCCGCGCCGCGGTTCCGGTCGGTCCATACCACGTGGTACAGCTTGCCCGGCGTGACGAGGTCGAGCGCGATGAAGCCGACGGCCATCACGACGAGGCCCACGACTCCGTAGAGCAGGGCCTGGCCGGTCGACTCGAAAATCTCGGTCACTGCATTGCCTTTCTTGGAGGCGGGGTTGGGGCGTGATCCGGTGGTGGTGTGCGGGAGGAACGTCGGATGCGTCAGCGGGTGAACCTGCCGGTCAGCGGGTGTTACTTCCCCTCACCGGGGCCGCCGCCGCGGAAGCTCCCGCCGTCCGGGTCCGGCCAGTAGGTGAGGTGCCGCTGATGGCGGTGGTAGCCGTTGCGGTAGTCCTCGATCTGGATCAGGCTGCCGCTCCGGTACGGCGAGACGGTGACCATGTCGTCGCCGTAGCGCAGGAACTCCATGCGGTCCCCGGAGGCACGATCCAGTTCTGCCCGCTCGTTGTGGATCGCCTGGGCGACCTCGCGCGGGGCGCTGTCCGGGTCGAGCCAGTTCCCCCCGGTGGCGGTATACGTGTCCCTGATCCACTCGCGTGGGACCGCGTTGTTGTCCGCGTCACTGGAGCAGGCGGTGAGCAGGGGCGCGGCCAGCACGGCCGCCACCGCTGCGCGAACGAGTCGGGCGCTCTTCATCGGGCCTCCAGCCGGCTGTGCGTCGATACGATCTGGCCGTTCTGCGGATACGTGTGCCAGGTGCGCCATACAAGCCCGGGGCCGTGCGGTCCCTCGACCGACTCGACGACCACGGCCGTGACCGCCTCCGGCGAACCCGGGAAGACCCCGCACAAACTGTGCTCGGCGTCGGCGGCCCGGCCGAGGACCCGTGCCACCTCGGCGCTGAACTCCTCGGGGGCGAGCCGGCGCGTGGTGGCGCCGAAGTCGTAGACCCAGCCCGGCAGCTGTCGGATGCATTCCTCGGGCAGCCCCCTCACCGCGCCCTGCAGACAGGCCACCGTCTCCCGCACGGGACCGGCGAACACCTGGTGCGAGGCCCCGAGCAGCCGCAAACGCACGTCCAGCCCACTGAGCGACACCACACGTTCTGCTAGCGCTGGACGCTCCGTGAGGCCCAGCGAGAAGCAGAGTTGATCCGCATCCGTGTCCAGATAAGGGGCGTCCAGAGAGACGGCGTACACACGGCCCCCCGGTCGTTTCCTGCCATGATCGGCGCTCGAGTATGACACATGCGTTCGCGGGCCTTGAGGGCAGGGGTGCAGTGCCTCCCGCCCCACAGAGATCAGCCGTCCCCCACCCCACCGACGCCGGACGCGACCTGGAGAAACTGCTGCGGGATGTCGCGCTGAGTTGCCGGCGGGACCTCCGTGGTGGGTGCCGTTCTCACCGCTTTCGACCGTCGTGTGGACCTTTGGTGCGGGCGGCCTTGGCGTAGCGGGCGGCGAGGTCCGCGAAGGCGGTGGCGAGCTCGGGTGGGCCGATGACGTCGATATCGGCGTCGAAGCGGCCGATGTCGGTTTGTGGTGACGACAGAGTAGGCGCGATCTTGGACATCCTCGTTCTCGTCTCCGCAGGCACCCCTTCGACAAACACCACCAGGAGGACCAGTGTCCCACCCGCAACCGTTCACCCCCGAAGAGAAACTCGCCGACGCGAAGGAGCAGTTGAGCCTCCCGCCTATCGTCGTGATCTGTGGCTCCACCCGTTTCATGCCCGAGATGACCGAGGCCGATGTGAGGGAGACCGAAGCGGGAAGGATCGTCGTCAAGCCGGGGTGCGACATGAAGTCGCCGCACGAACTCTGGTCAGATCCTGTCAAGGCCGCTGAGCTGAAGCTTCGACTCGACGATCTGCACCGGGCGAAGATCCGACTCGCTGATGAGGTGCTCGTAGTCGGCGACTACATCGGAGACAGCACCCGAGCCGAGATCGCCTACGCCCGGTCGCTGGGAAAGCCCGTACGGTTCACGCACCCAGAAGTTGACCCCGGCGTCTGACGGGACACCCCCAACCCTCCGCAGGCCCCCCTTGGACCATAAGGTCAACAGGTGCGTTGATCTTCGGTGCGACTGCCGCGTGCAGTCGCGAACGGTGCCGGACGCCCCACAACGGGGCGCCCCATCAGGCATACCCGTCGAAACGTCACCGGAGACCCGCACCATGGCTACTCAGCAACCCCTCACCTACGACGCCTTCGTGGAACTCGCTTGCGCCGATCCATCCGTCGTCGGCCTCGTCCTGAGAGGCTCCCAAGCCCACGACCGCGTGGCGACCGCGTACTCCGACCACGACCTGTACGTGGTCCTCGCCGACGACGCCCGCACCGATCTCACCCGGTTCGCGGGCGACCGTAGCGCCCGGGCCGGGCACGGACGGGGCTGCCCACCGGCGGCCACCGCCGGCCCGGCCCGGTGCTCCGTGCCGTGGACCGCATCTCGGCCACGGGTGACGTGTCCTTGCAACGACACCTCTTCGCCCGCGTTGAGTACGCGGTCCAAGAAGCCGGACTCGGGGCGGTGCTGGACGCATGGGGCGATGACCTGCACCTCATGCGACCGCAAGAGCGGCACACCGCCCCTCTGGGCGGACATCGCCGGCGCAGGCTGACCCCGCGTTCGGGTTAACCCGAGGCTGAGGACTCGAGGCTGCCGGATGTTCCCGGTGAGGTGACGCTGCGTAGCGTCTGAGTCATGGCAATCAAGGTACGAAAGAAGTGCCGTCGTCAGGCGCGCGCAGGTGTGGCGCTGGTCATGGCCGCTGTGGGTGCCCTGGGAGTGGCCACCGTCCCCGGCCCAGGAGCCTGGGCCCAGGACGGCGAGACGGATACGGCGGACGCCCCCCGCTTGCAGCGGGACGCTGATGCGGTACGCGACACAGGTGCCTCCGGCCTCGTGGTGCGGACGGAAGACGGTGCGGGGCGCGTCCGCCAGGCGTGGTCCGGGGTGGCCGACCTGGACGAGGGCGGAAGGATCCCCTTCGACGCCTACTACAGGATCGGCAGCGACACCAAGACCTTCGTGGCGGTCGTCGCCCTGCAGTTGGTGTCCGAGGGCACGTTGCGTCTCGACGACACGGTTGAGAAGTGGCTTCCGGGAATGGTCGCCGGCCACGGCAACGACGGAAGCCGCATCACGGTGCGCGACCTGCTTCAGCACACGAGCGGTTTGGCAGATTACACGGACGTGCTGTTCGGCGATCCCGCCGACCTGACGCCCGAACGCTTCCGTTCGCAGCGCTTCACGGCGCGAACCCCCGAACAGCAGGTGGCGTTGGCCATGTCACGCCCACCCGGCTTGGCTGCCGGAGGCCGACGCGTCGAAGAAGCCTGAGAAGGAGACCCGCTGGGCCTACTCCAACACCAACTACGTGCTGACCGGCCTGATCATCGAGCGCGTCACGGGCAGCCCCTGGGCGCAGGAGGTCCACGAGCGCATCATCGAACCCCTCGGTCTCCGCCACACCCTGACACTGGGCACCTCCGCCTACGTTCCCCGGCCCACGGCCACCGCCTACACACAGTTCCCCGGACGGGACGATCTGACCGATACCACGGTCTCGGTGGACGGCGGTGCGGACGGCGGCATCGTCAGCACGACCGCCGACATGAACACCTTCCTGCGTGCGCTGATGACCGGCGACCTGCTGCCTGCCGATCAGCTGAAGCAGATGCGCACCACCGTGCCCGCGCCCGGCATGGCGGGCAGTGACAAGGCGCGTTACGGACTCGGTATCGCGTGGCGTCCGGCCGAGGGCTGCGACCACGGCGTCTGGTACCACGGTGGCACCTCCTTCGGAACGGTGTCCGAGGCCGCCGTCACCCCGGACGGCCGGGCGTCGGCCGCCGCTGCGGTCTTCACCACCCGCTACGGCGACAAGGAGCGCTTCACGGATCAGGTCGCTGCGACGATCCGCCTGATCGACAAGGCCGTATGCGGCGGGCGCCGCTAGCGCACGCGCGGGTCCTTGACGGTGCGTGCCCTGGAAACACGAGGTGCCCGGGGCGCGGCTGGGGTCCGGTCCAGGCGTTGTAGCCACCGCGGGCGTCCGGCACAGCGCCCGAGACGTAAGACCCGGCGGGCACCCGCGGCGAAGAGAATGCGGCCCAGGTGACCGGTGGAGCCGCGGCTCGCCCGCCGATGATCTCCCGATCAGGGTCCGCCGCCACGCGACGCCGACTACCCTGACCGAAGCGGTTCACAGGCTTGGGGGGGGGCGTCGGATGGATCCCGCAGTCATCGGCACACGCCTGGCTTCCAGCGTGGTCGCTCCGCTGGTGCAGAAGCTGCTCGTGAAGGAGGGGCCGGGCGCCGGGCTGGTCGACAGACCGGTGAGACTGTCAAGCCTCGTCTCCTTCCGTGGCGAGAAGCGGAGCCTGACCGAGAAGGACGAGCGCGTGCTCGCGGCACGCCTGGTCCGCCAGGCGGCGGAGTCGCCGGGAGAGGCGCCCTTCCCCCGGGACGAGGAGACGGCGGTCACGGATGCGCTGACGGCCAGGCTGCTTGTGCTGGGCGAGCTCGAGATGGACGACGTGCAGGCGGTACGGCTCGGCTACCGGGAACTGGCCCGCACACTTCACCTTCAGGCCGCCACCCGGTGCCTGTCCGCGGACGCCTCGCTGTTCCTGGACTCCCTCACGGAGTGGGCCTGCCTTCACATCATCAACTTCTTCACGCAGCGCTCGACTTTCGTGGCCCGCACGCTCGTGGAGCAGAGCCGGGATCAGGCCGAACTCATCGCCAAACTGGACGTGCTGATCACGCGCACCCCACGTCCGGACGGCCGTGACGCCGCTTCGAGCGACGTTTCCTTTCGTACATCACCAAGAAGCACGGCCGATTGCAGATCTACGGCATCGACCTGCTCAACTCACCCGGCAAGTGGCCGCTGGACGTGGCGTACATGCGTCTGGAGGCCACGTCGCCCGTGGACGCGTACGAGGACTTCCTGCGCCGACACCCCCGGTTCCGGCAGGGACACCAGCCCGTGGACGAAGCCCTCGCCGGTCACGACCGCGTTCTTCTGCGCGGCGAGGCCGGATCCGGAAAGACCACGAGGCCGCGCGCACGGGCGTGTCCGAGGAGGACGAGGCACTGGCCTCCTACGAGAGCCAGCTCCTCGACGCCATCCGGACCAAACCCGATCTGGGACGACTCGCCACCAACCCACTGATGTGCGCCCCGATTTGCGCCCTGCACCGGGACCGCCACGGCTTCCTGCCGATCGGCCGCAAGGAGCTGTACCAGGCCGCGCTCGGCATGCTCCTCACCCGCCGTGACCCCGAGCGCGGGGTGACGAGGCCCGAGCTCAGGGAGGAGCCACAACTCCAGATCCTCCAACGGCTCGCCTACTGGTTGATCAAGGACGGCCGAACGGAGATGACCCGGGACCGCGCGGTCGCCGAGATCCGTAAGGCACTGCCCGCCCTGCCCGAGATGGCGGCTCTGGGTGACCCCGAGACGGTCCTGGCCCACCTGCTCAATCGCAGTGGTCTACTGCGCGCCCCGACCGCTGAGACAATCGACTTCTGCCACCGCACCTTCCAGGACTTCCTGGGGGCGCGTTCGGGATGGTCCGCAAGCATGCCGCCGACGACCAGTGCACCCGCTCGATGACCAGGACCGTCGCCCCTGGCTGGAGGAGATCGCACGATGGCTGGCCGGCCATGTGGAAGGCGGAGGCGTGGTGACATGCTCGGCGCTCAAGCGCCGCTACCGTGATCGGCTGGCTTCCGCCGCGTCACGCGTCTTCTTTCTCCACCTCGATGGCTCGCCCGAGCTGATCGCCGGGCGGATCACCGCACGACAGGGCCACTTCATGCCGCCCGAGCTGCTCCGTACACAGTTCGCCGACTGTGAACCACTGGGCGACGACGAAACAGGCGCGGCCATCCCGATCGACGGTACGCCGCAGGAGACGGCGGCTCTCGCTCGTGCCGCCGTCACCTCGGCCTGACGCACCAAGGTCCTGCTCTCCGAGGCCGTCGAACCCCCTGCTGTCGGACCCGGCTGCCGCCTGACGGGCAGGCGCTGGCGGTCGTACTACGACGAGATGGTCTCCGAGAGACCGGAGTGGTCCGCTGAACGTATGATCATGAGGCTCCGTCCGACTCACCGCCGGCCGCCGCTGAAGAAAGCCGACGGAGTTCCACCATTTGCTGCACAGACTTCCGCAGGGATCAACGGGCCGGCTTGGTCTCCGTGGCGTGGGTCGGCATGGAGGCGAGCCCCTCCAGCGCCTTTCGCGGGTGAGTAGTCGCCTGCCGAGGCGGTTGTTGGACAGGGACGATCCGGCCGTTGTCGATGCGGAAGTTCTCGGTCGGTGAACAGCCGATCGATGGCGTGATCAGCACGCTGACGGCAACCGGTGCGGGTTCCGCACCGGAGGTGGAGAACTCACACACCGCGTGACGGCCGGTGAGCGGGAACCAGAACCAGGAATCCGCCTTGCCGACCAGAGCACGGTCCGATTCCCTCCACGCGCCGTTCTCGAAGGTGAAGACCTGGAGGCGCAGGGATGCCGCGAGCGGGTCGGTCCGCGACCTCAGAGCGGTGAGTGTGAACTTGAGGTCCTCGTCCAGGACCGATGAGGCGATCCGCCGGCGCGTCGCTGGCTGGGACTCGGTCCGCGTTTCCTTCCCCTGACCGGCCGTGGGGCGGGCTTGCGGGTCGGTCGGCGACGGGTTCGGAGGGCCACCGGCGGTTGCGCCGATCGTGGCCGTGACGGCCGTGGCGGTGGCCGCCACGACGACACCCCAACCTGTGAGCGTACGGAAGTTCTTGATCACGACGTCTCCACGTGTGGTGATGGCTTGCGTGTTCCCGAGGTGCTGCGCACCGTCATCGAACCGGCGCGCCTCAGGGTCGACCGGGGCTGTGCTGGCACCGGTCCGAATGACGCCTCTCCGCCTGGTGGCTCAGGGAAAGACGACCAGGAAGGGCCTGTGACGGGACTGTCCGATGCCGGGTGCGGGTCGGAACGGTTGTTCCCGTCGCCGCGTCGCGGGCGGCGTCGGTACTGCTCGACGCGGCTACTTGCCGGGGAAGGACGGACGCACGGGCGTCGGAGCCTCGGCCGGAAGGCGACCGTCCTCGGGCCGGTGAGGCCGCACGTCGGAGAGTTCGAAGGTGAGTTGCCAGGTCGCCGGCGTCAACACCCGCTGCATCACCTGACCACGAGCCCGATGGAACTCCCCGGTGCCTCCGGTGATCGCGTTGACGACCGGAACCGGTGCGGGAATTCCGACTTGCTGGCCCTGAACGGTGATCTGACCTTCCGGCAGCACCGCGGTCGACGCGCACTGTCCCGCGTTGCGTTCGAGGTCGGTGATGACGCAGAACCCACCGATGCGCCCGACGACGCGTTCCTTGCGTCCCTCGGTCGACGTCAGGTTCCCGCTGAAGACGAACTGGTCGCCGACACTGCGGCCCGCCGCCCCCAGATCGAGCTCTTCGCCGACGTTCAGTCGAGCTTCTACGTGGATGGCGCGGCTGTTCGCCGAGGAGCCGTCGTCAGGGCGCGGTGCCGCGGCCGGAGGTGTCTCCGAGGGGACCACGTCGGCCGACGCGGGCCCGATGAGGGTGAGCCCGGCAGAACAGCCGAGCACCGCAACGGCGAAGAATATGAAGGGTCGGCCGGCGAAGCCCATGGTCGCCTCCGTGTTTGTGGGAATGAACAGGGTCAGTGCCGCCAGACTTCGTCCGAAGTCGACGCAGCCGGACGGTGCCGTGTCGGGTCGGTTGACGGAGGGAGGGGCACCCGGGCGGTTCCCGGGGCCGTGGACGAGAAGGTGCGAAACGCCCCGCGGTGGCATCACCGGGAATCCTCGCCACGCTCACCCTGGTGGTGACGCCATCTCGTCCGAGTTCATTCATGACGGGCCCTCCGTCTGTCGGAAACGCTAATGGCGGTCGTGGCGACGTGCTCAGCAGAAGGACGAGAAGGGGGCCATTGGGGTGCATTTCCCTGAGTGACAGGGCGAGGCCTTGCGTGTGGCGGGCCCGTCAGGGCACGCGGACGAGCGCCGCCCTCGCCGGAGACCGGTGAGACCTCACCGGCTCGCTTCTGTCCTGTCCGTGGAGCGGTTCCTTGTACGCGTCACGAGGGACGGGTGACCTCCCAGGCCGCCTTGATCATCCGAGGACGTCGTCCACCGCGTTTTCCGGATCGGTCGCGTCCTGGGCCAGCGCATGGGCGTCGGTCACGAGCCTCGCGATGGCCCGGCGAGCCGTTGTGGTCGGCGGCAGGTCGAGATCGCCGACGATGGTCGTCGCCGTCACAGCCTTCAACGGCACGGTAGGCGGGAATCTCTCCCCGTCAGGCGGGAGAGGATGTCAATGGACGGGCCGACTGCCGCGTTCCCGGAGGTGGTCTTCCACCGGGAAGGCTGACCAGGCGGAGGATTGAAGCAGGCTGTGCCGGGCGGCCTGCCCGCCCGGCACAGATCCCCGTCCGGAGTCCTGTGCGGCGCCGGCCTTGGCGAGGTGCCCGCCATCACGGAACCAGCTTCAGGCCGGCCGCATCACAGACCACGGGCGCGCTCGAGCGACAGCATTTGCGCATGTCAGGGGTTCGAACCACCTGCACAGTCAGGGGCATTGCGTCTAGGATGTCGCCGCGCACAGACGTCACATCGGGGTCGTGCGCCACGCGCGGTCGTGTGTCCATGAGCAGCTCACCGGGCTTTGCCCGAGTAGCTGTGTCTGCGGGGGAGAAGTTCGGTGTTCGGAATCATCAGGCCATGCCGTCATCGCCTGGGCGAGGGCATGCGTACCGAGTGGATGGCGCATCTGTGTGGGCTGTGCCTGGCGCTGCGCGGCGAGTACGGGCAGTTCGCACGGGTGGCCACCAACTACGACGGCCTGATCATCTCTGTGCTGACCGAAGCGCAGTCGGAGCGTACCGGCGGCTGGCGGCGAGGTGCCGGTCCGTGCCCGCTCCGTGGGATGCGGTCGGCGGACGTGGCACAGGGTGAAGGAGCGCGGTTGGCGGCGACGGTGTCGCTGGTACTGGCCACGGCGAGGATACGTGACCATGTGGCTGACGGGGACGGCCTGTTGGGACGTCGCCCGGTGACGCTGGCGGCACGTCGGATCGCCCAGAGTTGGGACCGTGCGAGCACCGCGGGCGGTGAACGGCTCGGCTTCGACACCGCGGTGCTGCTCGGCGCGGTCGAACGTCAACTGGAGATCGAACGGTTGGCCGGCCTCGGCAGCTCGCTGCTGACGATCACCGAGCCCACGGAGACGGCGACCGCCGCCGCCTTCGCGCACACCGCTGTACTCGCCGACCGCCCAGGCAATGCCGAACCGCTGGCGGAGGCCGGTCGTCTCTTCGGCCGGCTGGCGCACATGCTGGACGCGATGGAGGACCTGGACGCGGACGAGGCGTCAGACGCGTGGAACCCGATCGCCGTGACCGGCACGGACCGCGCCGAAGTGCGTCGGTTGTGTAACGACGCCGTTCGCGGGATCCGACTCGCCCTGGCCGAAGTCGAGTTCGTCGACGGGCAACTGGTACGTGCCCTTCTGGACGATGAGTTGCAGCGTGCCGTCGAGCGCGTCTTCAACCCCCGGCATCGTCACCACCAGCAGCGCCACCGGGTACAGGGCTCACGCATGCTGCCTTGGCTGGGACGCCGTACGGCGAGGAAAACACCTCCGGAGACCGGCACGGCCTGCGGTACAGGGGCGCCGGCGAGCGCGGCCCCGGAGGGTGCCTCGATGGCGTCGGGTCGGCCGTCGGAGGGGCTGTGCCGGCGGTGTGGCCAGTGGCGCCCTTTGTGCAACGGCTGTGGGGTGTGCCGCAACTGCTGCATCTGCATCGAGGACGGAGAGCCCTGGCAGTTCGACGACGGCAGCAGCAACGGCGGCTCAGGCCAGCACGGTTCCGGAGGCGACGGATGGTTCGGTGGCCGGGGCGGTGGCAACTCGGGCTCGTCGGGAGGTTCGGGCGGAGGCGATCGCGGGTCCGCTGGCTCTGGTGGCTCGGGCGGTGGCTCGGGTGACGGCTGCTGTGGTGGCGGTGGCTGCTGCAACCCGTGCAAGTGTTGTTGTGACTGCTGCGACTGAACTGTTGGATGAGCCAGGGCCCCCGAGAGGAACTGGGTGCGGCGTTCGACCCGGCTCAGCATGCTCCCCATTCCGCCGTACTCCTCACGCCGAGACCAAGAGAACAGGGGATGCCCGATGGACGAGGGGCGCCGGGAAGGGCTGGAGCGGATTCGCTCCAAGCTTCAGCTGATCGGGCAGGTGGAGGCCGAGCACGGCTTCGGGGTGATCATCGAGGGGACAACGAACCCGGAGCCCGTTGCGGAGCTGCCGCAGGGGGTCACCGAAGTGTTCGGCCTCTTCTCGCGGCTGGGCGCCAACCACTTCCGCTTCTTCCAGCCCGACGAGATCCAGAGCGCAGCCGTGTGGGCCACCTGGGCGATCGTTCCGTATTGCCCGCTGGGCAGTCCCCTGGCCATCGGCTGCGAGCGTCACCGCGCCCCGGAGGACATCGAGTGCGCCTCCCGTATATGGCTGGACCTCGACGACGGGGACGTCTATTACTGCGATATCGACGACTACATCCACCTGTACAAGCACCCGGACGAAACGATCGATGTCCTGGTGTTCGCGAACGACATCGTCACGTTCTTCGACCGCTTCGTTCTCGGTCCGGCCTATCCCCAGCTTGTCGCAGCCATGATCGGGCCGGGCATTGTCACAGAACGTGACCGGCGCGGTCGCTATCGGGACAGATGGCTCCGGCTCCTCGTGGAAAGCGGCCTGGCTACGGCCGACGACAGGGAGGCGATCTGGGAGATGCCGGATGTGACCCGGTTGACCCTGAGCGATTGAGGGCCTGCCGATCCTCCAGGTGTCCACGATCAAGGGGAAGCTTCATTGGGGGGTGCACCACCACCCGGTCCAGGGGCTTGATGCCCAGCTGGATCAGGCTGCCCGCCAGTCCGTCCGCCCGCCGGGACAGCTCCGCGTGGGTCGTCCGGCGCTCGCCGCACACACCGCCGCCCGCTCGGCGTTGCGTCGGCACGACTCGTGCAGCAAGTCACCGATCGGCCGGCCGCGCCAGACCCCCGTCCGGCGCAGCTCCGCCGCGAGTTCTTCGGGCCAGTGCACGCGCGCCTGGCGGGAACTCTCCCGGTACACGACCGTGGAGCGCAATACCGGGAATCAGGCCGCGAGGAGTTCCTGCTCGCGGTCCGGTGTCTTGACCTTGGGCTTCTTGTTCGGCAGCGAGAGCCGGAAGACCTTGCGCCACGCGGAGAACACCTGCCTGGGCAGCGGCCCCGTGACGTATTGCAGCTCGTATTTCTCGAACAGCGCGCGCACCTTCACCGCGACCTCGGCGTACCGGTTGCTCGGCAGATCCGGGAACAGGTGGTGCTCGATCTGGTGTGACAGGTTGCCGGTCATGACATGCATGGCCCTGCTGCCGCTGATGTTCGCCGAGCCCATCATCTGGCGCAGGTACCACTGGCCGCGCGTCTCGCCCTTGATCGACCGGCGCTCGAAGACCTGCACGCCCTCGGGGAAGTGCCCGCACATGATCACCGAGTGGGACCAGAGGTTGCGGACCAGGTTCGCGGTGAACGTGGCGGCGAGCGTGGTGAGAAACGACGGGCCCGACAGCAGCGGGTGGACCACGTAGTCCTTGAGCACCTGCTTGCGGATCTTGCGGCCCACGGCCTTGGCCCGCGCGCGGAACTCCGGGTTCTTGCGGCGGCGCTTGTGCAGGTTCTTGCCGAGTTCCAGGTCGTACGCTGCGATGCCGTACTCGAAGAAGCAGGCGTTGATGAAGTTCCACAGCGGCTGACCGAGGTGGAACGGGTGCCACTTCTGGTCCTCGTCGACGCGCATGATGCCGTAGCCGAGGTCGTTGTCCTTGCCGATCACGTTGGTGTACGTGTGGTGCAGCTCGTTGTGCGAGTGCCTCCACTGCTCGGCCGGCGAGACGTGATCCCACTCCCACGTGGTGGAGTGAATCTTCGGGTCTCGCATCCAGTCCCACTGGCCGTGCAGGACGTTGTGGCCGATCTCCATGTTGTCCATGATCTTCGCCACGGACAGACCGGCGGTGCCGAGCAGCCACGCGGGCGGGAAGATCGAGAACAGCAGCACGCCCCTGCTGACCAGCTCGAGCTTGCGCTGCGCCGAGATGACCTTGCGGATGTAGGCGGCGTCTTTCTCGCCGCGGCTGGCGATCACCTCGTCGCGGATCGCGTCCAGCTCGCGGCCGAGCTCCTCGATCTGCTCCGCGGTCAGGTGGCCGGTGGGGTCGATGGCGGTCAAGCTGTTCCTACCGTTCGATGTCGCAGGGGCCCGCCGCGGCGGACACGCAGGTCTGGATGAGGACGCCCGGCTCGGCCTCGGTGATCTCGCCGGTGCGCAGGTCGCGGACGGCGCCCGCCTTGAGCGGTGTGACGCAGCCGAAGCAGATGCCCATGCGGCATCCGGAGGGCATGAGCACGCCGGCCTCCTCGCCGACGTCCAGCAGCGGCGTGGCGCCGTCCGCGTCGAGGGTCTTGCCGGTGGCGCTGAAGGTGACCTCGCCGCCGTCGCCGGCTACGACGATGCCGGGGCGGAAGCGTTCGGTGTGCAGGCGCTCCTGTACGCCGTGCTCGCTCCAGTGCTCTTCGGCGGCGTCGAGCAGGCCGGCCGGACCGCAGGCCCAGGTCTCGCGCTCGGCCCAGTCGGGCACGAGTTCGTCGAGACGGGTGATGTCGAGCATGCCGTCCGTGTCGGTGTGCACCTCGGTGAGCCGCAGCTTTCTGTCCGCGACCAGGTCGTGCAGTTCGCTGCGGAAGATCACGTCTTGCGGCCGTGGCGCGCAGTGGACCATGACGACATCCTTGAACTCGGTGTCGCGCAGCATGCCCATCACGGGTGTGATGCCGCTGCCGGCCGTCAGGTAGAGCACGTTGGCGGGCCTGGCCTGCGGCAGCACGAAGTCACCGGTCGCCTGGTCGAGCTGGATCAGCGTGCCCGGTTTCGCCCTGCGGACCAGGTGGTTGCTCACCTTGCCGTCCGGGATCGCCTTCACGGTGATCGTGACGCGGCCGTCCTGGCGGCTCGTCGGCGAGGTGAGGGAGTAGGCACGCCACAGGCGCACCCCGTCGACGTCGACCCCGATCCGCACGTACTGACCGGCTGTGTGGCCGCGCCAGCCCCGTCCCGGCCTGATCACGACAGTCGCGGCGTCACCCGTCTCGGGGTGCACGGCCTCGATGCGCCCGCGCAGATCGGCGCCCGCACGCAGCGGGCTGACCAGGTCGAGGTAGTCCGACGGCAGCAGCGGCGTCGTGACCATCTCCAGCAGTTTCCACGCCCTGCTGCGCAGGGCTGTACTCGTCATGACTCCAGCTTGCTGGCCTCAGGGCGTAAAGTCCTGACCGCAGGACGTAAATCTGATCGGCCAAATTGTTCGCAGGGAACAGAAACGTGAGTCATGCAATCCGGAGGGCCGGCGAACTGGCCCTGGATGAGACGACGGTCACCGCACTTCGGGCCGCACTGAAGACCACCGCCGACGAGGTCGTCCAGGCGATCATCGACGAGGTCCCTCCCTACGCCAACGCCCTCTCGGGCCACATGGGCGCCACCATCCGTCGAGCCGTCCGCACCGCCCTCGGGCACTACCTGGACCTCGCCAGCGGCAACGCCACCGGCGGCGACGGCGGTGACGCAGCCTACGAGCTGGGCCGCGGCGAGGTGCGCGACGGCCGTTCGATGGACGCCCTGCTCAGCGCCTACCGCGTCGGCGCCCGCGTGGCCTGGCGTTGCCTGGCAGCGGGTGCCGTACCCGCGGGTCTGCCCGCCGCCGAGGTCGCCAAGTTCGCCGAGCTGACCTTCGCCTACATCGACGAGCTCTCCGCCGCGAGTGCCGCGGGCCACGCCGACGAACTGGCCGCCCGGGGCAGGGACCAGGAGCGCCACCTGGAACACCTGGCCCGCGACCTCCTCGCCGGCGCGAGCCCGGACGTGCTGCTCGCCTCTGTCCAACGGGCCGGGTGGCAGCCTCCGGTTTCGCTGACCGCGGTCCTGCTGCCCGCCGCCCAGGCCCGGCCTGCCTACCGCGCGCTCGACTCGAGCACCCTGGTCCTCGACGATCTGCCCGACGCCACCGGCGTGCTGCTCGTCCCCGATGCGAACCGATCACATCTCTTGAGGCAGCTGACCGACCGCTCCGCCGTGGTCGGTCCGGCCCGGCCATGGACTCGTGCATCCGCCTCGTACGCGCGCGCCGTACGCGCGCGCTCCCTCTCCTCCGATATTCGCGACACCGAGGACCACCTGCCCGAGCTGGTGCTGAGCGCCGACATGGACGCGTTCGGGGACTTGCGTGCCCGAGCCCTCGCACCGTTGCGGGCCTTGCCTGTCGCGACCGCACGGCGGCTGGAGGAGACGTTGCGGGCGTGGCTGCTGCACCAGGGCAGACGGGAGGAGGTGGCGGCGGCGCTGTTCATCCATCCCCAGACGGTCCGGTACCGGATGTCGCAGCTGCGGGAGCTGTTTCCGGATCTCGCATCACCCCACCGGGTCCTCGAACTGACGCTGGCGGTCGGTCTTCGGGCCGACTGACGAGTACTGCCTCCGTACGGAGAAGACATCGACATCGAAGACGTCGACGAGGACCGGTACGACCGCCGGCCGGTCGCTCCCGTACGCCCCGGCTCACTCGGACCCGCACGAGTGGGCCGGAGCTGTTCCTTCGATGTCTGATTGCCGGTCAGGCGCGGACACAGCGGCCAGGCAGTCACCGCGACGCCCCAAGGCCCAGGGTCCCTGAAACCCGTCGGCCCTTCTTCCACGCTTTCCGCTCAAGACCGCCGCAACAACTGGGTGGCCTGAACTGGTCCTTTTGGGTACTCGCGTGCGCACCACCCCGAGGGCCCAGGGTCATCGGGATGGACCAGACGAACAAAGACGGGAGGTGATCGTCGTGTCGACCATGCAGCCGTCCTCCGCCGGGAGCAGAGGCAGCCACAGCGGCGACGAGCCGGTGGGTGAGCTGGTGCAGCGGGCGTCCCAGCAGCTGACGGAGCTGGTGCGCGGCGAAATGAGACTGGCGCAGGCGGAGATGAAGGAGAAGGGCAAGCGCTACGGCAAAGGCGGCGGACTGTTCGGCGCCGCCGGCGTAGTGGGCTTCTTGACGCTGCAGGCGCTGGTCGCCACCGCGATCGCCGCCCTGGCGGTGCCGCTGCCGGTGTGGGCTGCCGCTTTGATCGTGACCGCGGTGCTGGGTGTGATCGGCGCGGTCATGGCCCTGAGCGGCAAGAAGCAGGTGGAGCAGGGCACCCCGCCCACCCCGGAGAAGACGATCGACAGTGTGAAGGCCGACGTGGCCGAGATCAAGGAGAGTGCACAGCGATGACCCAGCCGCACGACGAGACCGCCGCTTCCCCGGCCCCCACCCCGAGGGAGCTGCGTGAGCAGGCCGAGCAGACCCGTCAGGAGCTGGGGCAGACGGTCGAGGCTCTGACGGACAAGGCCGATGTGAAGGCCCGCGCGCAGGACAAGGCGGCCGAGGTCAAGGAACAAGCCGCTGTCAGGGCCGGGGAGTTGAAGGCAAAGGGGGCCGAGGCCGCCTCCCGGGTGAAGGACAAGCTGCCGGACCCGGTGAAGGACAAGGCGACCCAGGCGGCGGGGCAGGTCCGCGAAAAGGCGGCCCAGGCCGGTCAGCTGATCCAGGACAGGGCCCCCGAGCCGGTTCGCGCCCAGGTGGCTCAGGGCGCGCAGTTGGCGCGGGACCACCGCACCCTGCTGTTGGCGGCCGCCGGGGCCGGTGTCGTGCTGTGGCTGCTGCGCAGGAAGAAGGGATGAGTCGACTTTCGCTGTGGAGCCCCGGCAGACCGGTGGCCGTACTGGCCTGCCGGGGGACTTCCCGTCAGGCGAGGTGCTGGGGAGCGGGCTCTTGCTTTCTTCGGACGCTGCTCACGCCGGGGCGACGTACACCCGCCTGGAGAAGGGCCACATCGGCGGCGTCTCCGAAGACGTCCTCGCGGCGGCGGTCGCCCAAAGCCCTCCAGCACGACGAGGACGAAGAACGTACCTCTTCGCCCTGGCCCGCCCGCACGCCGCACACCCTCACGGCGCCGCGACGTCGACGTCCCGCCACGCATCCACTGGCTGCTCGACTCCATCACGATGTCCGCCGCCTTCATCCGCAACGGCCGCCTGGACATCATCGCCCACTACGCACTCGGCCGCCTGCACGCGCCGATGTTCGACAGCCCCACCACCGACAAGAGCGGCCGTCCCAACTTAGCCCGATACCACTTCCTCGACGACACCCCCGCGACTTCTTCGTCGACTGGGACGCCGGCCGCTGGGGCCACCGTCGCTCTGCTGCGCGCCCGAGGCCGGGCGTGAACCCCACGACCGGACCCTGCGCGAGCTGATCGGTGAGCTGTCCACCTTCAGCCGCGACTTCCGTACCCTGTAAGCGGCCCACGAAGTCCACATCCGCCACGACGGCGTCAACGGCTCCAGCACCCCGAGCGGGCGAACTGGAACTCACCTACCAGTCGGTGGACCTCCCGTCTCCCAGCGGGCCGTTCACAACCTGAGCCTCTGCACCGCCGAACCGGGCAGCACCTCCGAGGACGCCTCAAACTCCTCGCCGAGCGCGAGGTGCCCGTGCCCCGCCCGGGGCCGGGCGAGGTGACAAGGGGGAAGCCGTTCGCAGCGCGGGTGCCGACGCTGTGGTGGACCGGCGACGGGATGAGGTGCTCGCCGACGCGGTCGCGGCAGCACCGGAGGGATACGACGCGGTTGTCGACGTCGTTGCCGGCGCGGTCCTCGGCCCCGGCCTCGGATTGCTGCGGGCCGGGGGACGCTGGGTGGTTGCCGGGGCCCTCGACGGCTGGGCTGTCAACATCGACGTGCGGCGACTCTACCTAGCCAATCTCTCGCTGGTGGGCTCAACCATGCACACGCCGCGGATCTTCGACCACCTGGTGGAGATTGCCCGACGCGGCGACGTCCGACCGGTCGTCGCCGCAACCTTCCCACTCGGGCAGGTAGGCGAATCCCAGGCACAACTCGCCCGGCGCAGGCACGTAGGAAAGCTGATTGTCGTCCCCTGACCCACATCCTCGGCAAAGCCGAAGAGGCTGATCAGCAGGGGCACGCGGAACTCCGCGCCGCCCAGGCCGATCGTCCCTCCCAGCACGCCGATGGCCGCCCCGGCGCCGAACACGACGGGCAGGGAGTGCGTCGAGCGCGGCTGAGCGATGGTTTGCTCGGTGGCCATGCCGGGAATCTTCGTCGGTCGCCGCTCTTGCCCGCTACGGTGACACGCGTCAGCGGGTGTGGTGCCGACGGTGATGCATGTGCGCTGCCCGGACCGGCTGCCCGTAGAGACCTACCGGCAGGTTCTCGAGGCGCTCACCGAGCTGTCGCCGGTGGTGCAGGCGCTGCCGCCGTCGGCTGCGCTGGTGGAGCTGAAGGGCGCCCTGCGCTACCACGGCACGGACACCCGGCGGCTGGGGGAGATGCTGCGGGTCCGCACGATCTCCCGCCTCGGTGTCGACGTCCGTATCGGGATCGGCCCGTCGATCACCGTCGCGGCCACTGCTTCCGCCCAGCTTCCTGAGCCAGGCGGCGTCCTCGCCGTCACGCTCGGCCACGTGGCCGACTGGCTCGCCCCGCTACCAGTGGAGGCCTTGCACGATATCGGCCCGCGTCAGGCCGAAGCCCTGCACGAGTACGGCATCCACACCGTCGGCCGACTTGCCGCCCTCCCGTGCCCGGCTCTGCGTCCTGTGATTCCCCCCGAGCCGGGACGCAGAGCCACTTCTCGCTCCCGCACTGCCGCAGCCCAAGAGCCGGGGAACAACCAGGCGCCGGGTGTGGTTGCAGGAGGCGTGGTTGTGGAGGGGACAGTGTCCCCGGGCCTCACCTATTGCCCATGAGGACGATCGTTCGGCTGAAGCCTCATGGAGCCCTTCGCCGCGTAGGCGACCGCCCTTCACGACCACCCAGCCAATCGGCCCCGCCCGACACGGCGGGTTCGATGCTGTCTGGCCGTATGAACCTCGCGGCCAAGCTGCTCGGCGGAGGAAACATCCGGAGCCGGGAGTGCCCGGTGTGCCGTCAACGCCACCTACAACGCTCTCGCGGTGCCCCACCGCCGTGACACGCACGGTGGCAGGGTCTTGAGGCCCGCCGCCCCGGCGACGTCCCCGCCGCTACGCCTGAACAGCTCGACAGGCACAGCGAGCACGAGGGCCGACTGATGATTTCTGGCCGACAGGTCACCACCGCACCGTGCCCGCGTCGAGCTACGGCCGACGGCGGCCGCATCCGCCCCAGTGCGCCGGGTGGTGCGATGACACCAGGTGGGTGGCCGAGCGCGCCCGCTCCCACATGCCGTGAATCTGCTCGCTCGGGCGCTGCTGTTCGCCGTGCAGGGCGTTGAGGATCACCAGGCATCCGGTCAGGGCCGGTACCGCCCACTGCGCGTATGCCAACTGCTGCCGGGTCTTGTCGAGGTCGATCGGGTGCTTGTCCGCTTTCTCGGCGTCGGCGGGGTCGGAGGACGAGGCCAGCTCGACCTTCTTGCCGAGAATGCGGGCGTAGGCGGTGGCGGCCAGGGCGGCGGCCGTGACGACGGTCTTGGCCGTAGTGGAGGCGGCCACGCCTTGCTGGGTGGCGACACGGTGGGCGTTCATGGCGAGCAGCCCGCCGCCGCCGAACAGGTGCGCACCGATCGCGGCCGCGTTCACCGGCGTCCACTTCGCCCAGCCCGCCGAAGCGATCCGGTCTCGGGCCGTCTCCGTGCCGCCTTCGGCCCGGGCCGCGCCGTTGAGGCCGATCGCCCCCATCAGCGAGCCTCCGAACCAGGCAGCTAGACCGAGATCGTGCAGGCTGCGGATGGCGGTATTGCGTTCAGACATGGTGACCCCTTCGCGGGAGGTTGGTTGACCTGGACGAGGCAGACGCCGATCCGGTCCCCACCCTCACCAGACTCCCTACGCCTCGCCATTACGGCAGGCCGAATGGGTGCATATCGCGAGACGACCGCATGGCGGTCAGGGGGTCGGGCTTCGGGGCGCAGGCTGATCAGCCGGCCGGCGCACCAGGGGGACAGGTGGGCAGGTCAGCGACCGCTCAAAACTGCGCCGGGCGGAGGCAGACGCATGAGAACCCCCGAAAAGACAAGGGCTCCGTCCATGCTCTTCTGCGCCCGGATGACGGTCTGAGGCTGAACTCCAGCGACAACGACTTCTACCCCCTGGTCCGCCTGGAGGTCTGGGACGGTCCCGCGTCCAGGACCCCTGACGACTGGGACCACGAGCGCCACTTTCGGGCGCCGTTGAGGGAGCACATGATGGTCGTGGACCTGGGCGGTGTCTCGCACGGCATCGTCCGGGTCCCGTCCGGCACCTACTGCCTGCGTGTCTTGTGCCGGGGTCGGGAACACCTGGAAGGGACCCTGGCGCTCGAGTCTTCCCGCCGCAGGGGCCGCACGACCCGCTGGAGTTCTGGCTGGTCCAGATGTGGCCTGCCGGCTGATCCGGGCGGGAGCAGCCGGCAGGGACTTCGGGTCGACGACCAGTGTCGGGGGCCTACCTGAAGTTGAACTCGCCCAGTTCCGCTCCCGGAAGTTCGTCCGGACGCTTGACCGCCACCGGACGGCCGGATCGATAGGGAGGGTCGGAGCTGCCGGCGACAACGCGGCCATGGAGTCGTCCTTCTTCAGCCTGCTGCAGAAGAACGTCCTCGACCGCCGTGTCTGGACAACCCGCGTGGAAATCCGGATCGCGATCGTGACCTGGATCGAGCGGACCTACCACCGGCGCCGCAGACAAGCCTCACTCGGCCGGCTGACCCCCACCGAATTCGAGACCGTCATGACCACGCCGGCCCTCCAGGCCGCGTGACCGAACCTGTCACCCGAACCTGCATCAGACCCGATCGACCGCGGTGCCGCGTCCGACGACTGGCCTCGTCTGTCCCGCCTGTGCGACCGGCTCACGCGAGCCCGCTCGGCCAAGGAGAAGCTGTATGAACGCGAAGGGGCCCACGACTGGCGAACCTGGTCTACAAGCGGGTCGCGACCGACCAGCAGTCGACCGCCCGGCAGAACCTTGTCCTTGACGAGGCAGGGTTCGAGGACCCAGTCGTCTTCAAGGAGGACCCGGGCACCTCCAGCCGCCTCCATCTCCTCCAGCGGCCGAAGTTCGGCGAGCTGCTGGCGTACGCGCGTCCGGGCGACACCGTGCACATCTCCGAGATGTTCCGCCCTGTAGCCGGCACTGGGTACGTCCTCGACGTGCTCGATGTCCTCCACCGCGACCGCCTCGCCCTGCGCATCCACGACGGCGCGTTCTCCGCGATGGAACTCACCGCCCGCCACCCGCGCACCGGCGAGCTGCTGTCCACCGTGAAGTTCATGGTGCAGACCCTCGCCGCCGCCGGCGATCTCCAGCGAGAGCTGACCTACGACGGGCTGCGGGCCGCCGAGACCAACGGCAGCAGGGGCGGCCGCCGCCCTGCCATCACGCCTGGGAAGACTGATGCCGTCCGGACGGCGTACCTGGACGGCCGGTCCATCGCCGCCTCGGCCCGCGAACACGGCGTCAGTCGTGGCGCCATCCGCACCGCTGTCGCCGACCTCCTGCCCGAGCACACCACACCCACCCAGCACGACGCCCCGGCCCCGGAGCTACCGGTCACCCTCGACATGCCGGGCAAGGTCGCCGACTTCCTCCGCACTACCGAGCTGGAGCCCGCCGAGCGGGCCGCGCTCGACCACGGCGTGACCGTGATGGGCACACGACCCTCGGCGGTGTGGCGACGCTCGTCGAACGCACCAGCCGCTACACCACCATCGTCGCGCTGCCGGACGGCCTCAGGGCCGAGCAGGTTGCCCCACACCTCACCCGAAGCCTCCTCGGCATCCCGCTCCAGCTGCGACGGACGCTCACTTGGGACCGGGGTCGCGAGATGGCCGAGCACCAGGCCATCACCACCGCGACGGCATGCCGATCACCTCTGCAAACCGCGCAGCCCGTGGCAGTGCGGAACCAACGAGAACACCAACCGACTGCTACGGCAGTACCTCCCCGAGGGCGCGGACCTCCGCACGTTCAGCCAGGCCGAGACGGGCTCGCAAGCACGAGATCCGCCTGTCCGCAAGGCCGTTGCATAGGCCAAGAATCGAAGGTCGAGCGCCAACCTTCAGCCAGGCCCCGCCCGTATGCGACTTCCATCCGTAGGGTCCCTCACGGTCTCCGCACATTCGTGCGGGCATCGTGAATCATTGCTCTGCGGAAGGAAACTGATGAATCGCCACACTCGGCGAATACTCTCGGCAGCCGCGTCGCTGGCAGCAGTAACCTCTCTCGCCGTGACCGGTAGCGCCACGGCCGCCGACAAGGGGCAGCAGCCCGAGAACAGACAGCAGGCACTCGGCACCATCAAGCCCGTTGAACTCCCGCCGGCGGAGCCTGAACAGAACCAGGTTAAGATCGGCACCGGCGAGTCATGCTCCCCCATCGCCTCCTCCGCACAGGCCGCGCTGGGCGGTGCGGTCAAAGCATGCGTCGAGACCAAACCGCTGGAGAGCGCCAGCACCGTCACCGCGCGGACTGCCGAGCAGGTCGCCGCTGCTGAAGCCTGCGCCATTACCCAGCCGGGCTACTGGGGCTGGACCCGGACCGGCGGGATCTGTCTGAACGGCATGCAGACCACGTACACGCTCTACAGCGACAAGGGCGCAGTCCTTGGCACCGGCCGGATGGACGTCAAGAGCAGCATGGACCTCAGTTCTACCAGCACCACCTGGAACGAGCTGATCACCGTCAAGGTGACCGCGGTGACCGGACAGGTGAAGAACCTCAACATCGCCTTCGACGTGAACTGCACCTCGGCCTGCTCTCCGACCACCAACCGCCCTTGGTCCGGGGCGAAGACGCTGGGGCTCGGTGCCCAAGCGTCGGGCTCCGTGACCTACAAGAGCAACGTGGCATCAGGCGCTCGGGACAGCTTCCAGACCAAGTACCACATGTACGTCACCACCACCGGCAGTATCCCCACGCAACCGAACGTGAACTGGGACAGTCCGGGCGAGGCGAAGCTTCGTTGCGACGCCGAGTTGGCAACGCCCGGCTGCGTCATTCCCGAGCGGCGGGCCACCCTGGAGTACTCGCTTTCCGACCCCAAGCACGGTTCGGCTGCCGCCGCCTACAGCTTCGCCCAGGGCTACCTGCGTGACTGGGCCCCGCTGAGCCGGGCAGACGGCCTCTCTGCTGCCAACCGTGCACGCACGTGCGGTTCTCAGAGCAGCGACCCGTTCGTACCCATGCCCAACTACGTTCCGAACGACTCGTGCGATGAGTTCCCCTTCGCCGGCTCGTTCGAGGGGGGAACCGACGGTGCCCAGTGCGCAGACATCCTCCCCCTGTACGAAAACGGCCAGTGGATGATCTACGAGGCCCGCACCGACAAACCGGTCACCTACAACGAGCCGTGCGTGCGCGGCCACGTCGCCCTGGACTCCAACGAGTCCGCCGGCGGCAAGTACGGTGCGTTCGTGAAGAACCAGCGCGTCCTCGACACCGAAAAGTACAACGTCAACATCGTCGCCTGACGCACATCACAGCACCACCACGGTGGGGCCCCGAGGACGATCCCCGGGGCCCCGGCCCGTACCAGCCAAAGGAGATGCACGTGCAAGACTCCACAACCAGGCCGTGGGCATGGGCCGAAGATCCGCGCGCCGTGATGTGGTGCGTAACTTTTACGCGCGGCATCACACCGGAAGACGTACTCGCCCGGTACGGGGCTGATGCACGAGCCGCTCAGTTCCTCACCCGACAACAAGCCGGTCGTCTGAATGACAGCAGCTTGGCAGAGGGCTCGGTGCTGCGTGTCGGGGCGCTGGGTGCCTGGTCGTTCTGCTTTGAGGACTACGGGGTGATGGGGGCGATGCCAGGCCCTCTGTCCGCGCTGTCTCAAGGCAGGGAAACCTTCAGCGTCCTGCGAGGAGGGGACGGCACGAACGGCTTCGCTCACTGGCGTGACGGACAGTGCACCGAGCGGTTCGAGCCTGGCTTCACCCACACCAAACCGAAGCCCCCGCACCCCTGGTGGGATGCAGTCCAGGAACGGCTCGACGCAACGGGTGAGGAGTACCCCGGCCTGGTTCCCTTGCTGGAAGCGGTAGTCCACCATACCGGGGCCGTACTCGACACGGGCACCCTCAGCGGCCCGCTGCTCACCCTGCGGCTCGAAGACAGTAGCCGGACCCCGGACCCGCCACCCCCTCACCCCAGATCCTCCCGGCCGCCAGGGCGCATCCTGGGCCGACCTGCCCTGCCTGGAACGCCTCCGCCGCCTGCCGTCGGGCGCACGCCCAATGCCCCTATCACCCCTCAGACGCACGGTGCTGAGACCGAGAAGTAGAGAAGACCATCTCTAGGCCGGCTCGGACTCGGGCCCCCGGTGCTCACCGCACGGAATTGATGACCTGGCTCAGACGTCCGCACGCTCCTGAGCCTGCGCCCCGAGGATCGCCCTCACCCCGTAGGGTGGCGGCACCGGGGCCGACCGCCCCGGCTCCCCGTCCCTCGCCGTCCTGCGCGACTGGCTGACGGGCTGGGAGGACGCCGGCCGCCCTGCGTCCGAGACCTACACCCCCATCCCCTCACCAGCAGCTCGCCGAGGAGCGGCTGCGGCAGGCCCTGGACGACGCCGGGCCGCCTGCCGGGCGTCCCGGTCCGCGGCCGTCGCCCGCCAGTAAGAGAAGCTGGAGCGGCACGGTCGTCATGGCCTGTTCCGGCGTGGGCGCCAGAGCGGCCAGGAGATCGACGGCCTCGCGTATGTAGCGGTAGACCGTCGCGATCCCGACGCGGAAACCTGCTGCGAGGCGGGCGTAGGTGTCGCCGCAGCGCAGGTGTGCCATAACCAGCAGGGCCTGTCGACCGCAGGTCAGGCGACGCCACCGGGAGCCGATCCGACGGCGGTTACCTGCGAGGAGACCGGAGAGGTGCTGCAGGGTACGACTGGACAGATCTGTGTGGTCCACCTGCTGCGGAACTCCTTCCGCTATGCCGCCCGCCAGGACTGGGACAAGATCGTCAAGCTCCTCAAGCCCGTTTACACCGCCG